>CAIXWN010000239.1 GCA_903923135.1 uncultured Caulobacteraceae bacterium
CGAGCGCGGCCACGGCGCCGGCGGCGATCAGCGCCGGCTGCAGGGCTGCGTGGCCCGTGGCGGCCAGAACGACCGGCGCCGCGGCTCCGGTCGCGGTCAGCCCCAGCCACCGCCAGGACGGCGGCGATGGCGATATCGGCGTTGGGGAAGGCGAATCGGTCATGGGGCGGTGGAAGGCGACTTCGGGCGAGACTCACTCTGGCGGGATTCGATCATGAACCCTGAGGCTTGGACATAGAGACCGTGCATGACAGTTTCGCCATTCGCGGCCATTGCCTTGAAAGACGCCCAATTGCGGTCGTATTAGACTGGACGATCGGATTGCATCAATTCGCCGCGAGTGAGAGCCCTCTTGATGAAGCGTACGTTCCTCCTCGCGGCCGCCTCGGCCGTACCGTTGATGCTCGCGGCCGCTTTTCCGGCGTTCGCCACCGATTCCATCACCACGACCACCACGACGCCCGTGGCCACGGCCACAGCCACCAACAACGCCCCTGACAATATCGACGTGGCCTCCGGCGGGGCGGTCAGCCCCACCGCCGCCGGCGTGGCGGTGAAGGTCAACAGCAGCAACACCCTCACCAATGAAGGTCAGATCAGCTTCACCGCTATCGACAACGCGGTGGGCATCCAGGTGGTGGGCGGCAACACCGGCTCGGTGACCAACAGCGGCTCGGTCCTGGTGACCGACAACTATACGGCCACCACCGACAACAACACCGGCCTGCTGGAACTGCCCTACGCCCAGGGAACCAACCGCACCGGCATCCAGGTGATCGGCCCCGGCGTGTTCACCGGGGGAATCAGCAATTTCGGCACGATCACCGTGCACGGCGACAACTCGTTCGGGGTGGACATCCAGGCGCCGATCAGCGGCGACTTCCAGTCGGTCAAGGTGACGCCGGCGAGCGGCACGACCGCCGCCAGCGTCGCCGTCGGAACGATCAACGTCATCGGCGGCGAGCCGGCGCTGGGAACCGCCGCGGCCACCGGTCCGACCATCGGCTTCCATATCGCCTCCACCGGCGCTGTCGGCGGCAATGTCAGCCTGTCGGGCGTCTCGGCCACCGGTCTGAACGCCCAGGCCGTGGTGATCAATGGCGCGGTGGGCGGGGCGGTCAATCTCACCGGGACCGTCACCTCGACGGGCTACCGGTCGCCGTCGCGCTCCAGCTATCCGACGATCGCGGCCAAATACACCGCCCAGGAACTGGAACAGGGTGGCTCTGCGGTCACCATCGGGGCCAACGTCGGGGCGGGTGTTGTCATCAGCGCGCCGCCACTGAACGCCGTCGCCACCGCCTCCACCGCCAGCGATCTGGTCAACGGCGTCAGCGTGCCCCAGACCCTGCAGGGAACCGGCGCCATTTCCACCTACGGGTCGGCCCCGGCCATGGTGGTCGGCTCCTCGGCCAACACTGTCGAGGTCGGCGTCACCGGCGCCAACAACACCGTCTTCGGCGAGGCCGGCGCGGGCGCCTATGGCCTGGTGATCCAGGGCTCGATCACCGGCAACGGCGTGTTCGATCAGATCTCCACCCCCAACCTGCCGGCGGCGGTGTCGGGTACGGCGCTGCAGATCGGCGGTTCGGGCGGCTTCGCCGCCGTCATCGACGGCGGGATCTACAACACCGGCGCCATAGCGGGCCTGGCCTACCAGGCCGACTCCGCGGCGATCCACTTCACCGCCGGCGGATCGACGCCATTGATCCTCAACGACGGGCTGATCGCGGCCAGCTCGATCCAGGAAAGCACCGCCACCAGCGGCACCCCGCAGGTGAACGTCTATGGCGTTCTCATCGATCACGGCGCCACCGTCTCCAGCCTGGTCAACAACAGCGCCATCACCGCCAACATCACCGGCACCGGCGGCGTCGGCGGCGCGGTGGGGGCGATCATCGACCACTCCGGCTCGCTGGCCAGCATCACCAACACCGGTTCGATCAGCGCCCAGGCCACGCAGACCCTGCTGACCGCGCCGATGCCGGTCACCACCACGGCCATAGACCTGTCGGCCGGGACCACGGCCCAGACGATCACCCAGGCGAAGTCGACCAACGCGACCATCACCGGCTCCGCCGCCTACAACGGCACCTTG
Source organism: uncultured Caulobacteraceae bacterium (assembly GCA_903923135.1). Classification (GTDB taxonomy): domain Bacteria; phylum Pseudomonadota; class Alphaproteobacteria; order Caulobacterales; family Caulobacteraceae; genus Acaudatibacter; species Acaudatibacter lapponiensis. The sequence continues at coordinate 2,099 of CAIXWN010000239.1, forward strand.
ACCTACAACCAGGGCCAGATCGTCAACGAGAACGGCCTCGTCTATGAGGCCACGACGGCCGCGGGTGTCTCGGTCGACCCGGCCAACTATCCCAGCTACTGGCGCCAGATCGGGGCGATCACCCCCTACATCAACGGCTCCATCCTGTTCGGCTCCGGCGGGTCGACCCTGGCGGTCAGCGCCGGCACCGTCAACGGCGCGATCATCAATCTCGGCGCGGGCTCAAACAACGCCGTGACCGTGAACGGGCCGTCGGGCGGCTCGCTGACAGCCACCAGCATCACCGGCGCCATCGAGGAGGTTTCGGCGGCCACGGCGCTGGCGCAGGTGGCGGGCAATGGATCGGTGGCGCTTGCCGGAGGCGGTAACGGCACCCTGACGATCAACGTCAACAACGGCACGCTCAACGATCTGAACCCGAACACCGAACTGGTGAAAAGCGTCAACGTCGGCGCCAACGGCCTGCTGCTGGTTTCGGCGGATCCGGCCCACGGCGTCAGCACCAAGTTCCTGACCACCGGCGCATCGACCTTCGTCCAGGGCGCCCAGGTGGGCATCACCCTGCTGAGCATCCCCACGTCCCTGCAGACCACCTACACCATCCTGCAGACGGTCGCCGGCCAGGGAACCCTGACGGCCGGGACGTTCGGCCAGGCGGCGATCGGCAGCGCGCCCTGGCTCTACTCCGCCACCGCCGCCTATGTGCCGGCCGTCAACCCGGCGACGGATTCCAGCAGCCTGCAGCTTACCGTCACGCGCAAGACCAACGCCCAGATCGGGTTCAACGCCGCCGAGGGCGCCGCCCTCGACGCCGTGCTGGCCGCTGCGCCGGCCAATCCGGCGATCCAGACCGCCCTGCTGACCCAGACCACCGGCGCCGGCCTGAAGACGGTCTATGACCAGCTGCTGCCGATGCAGGGCCAGGGCCTGTTCGACACGCTCGACGCCGCCGCGCAGGCCGTGGGCAGCATGGTCAGCACGTCGCCCAATGCGTCCAGCCGGGTCGCCGGCACCAGCCTGTGGCTGCAGGAAGTCAACGAGCGCGTCGAGCGCAGCGGAACCCAGACCCTCGGGTCGTTCTCGAAACTGTTCGGCGTGATCGGCGGCTATGAGATCACCGGAGCCGGCGGCGGGTCGGCGGGCGTGACGCTGGCCTATTTCAACGCCGATGAACTCAACAACGCCGACCGCATCGGCACCGGGGTCACTTCGTCCATGCTGGAAGCCGGCGGCTACTACCGCCGGTCCATGGGTCGCATCACCCTCTCCGGACGCGCCGGCGTCGGCTACGCCTGGTTCTCGGACCAGCGCGTGTTCGCCACAATCACCCCCGGCAGCGGCACCAACAGCAATTCGGCGACCGGCACGGAGCTGAAGGCCAACTCCAGCTGGGGCGGCATCTTCTACGATGGACATTTCGCCGCCAGCTATGAGCAGCCGTTCGGACACTTCTACGCCCGTCCCGAGATTTCCGCAGACTTCCTCGGCCTGAACGAGGGCTCGCACAGCGACACCGGCGGCGGCGCGGCTTTCGACCTGAACGTGGCCAGCCGCAACAGCAGCCGCCTCAGCGGTCAGGCGATCGTGGTTCTGGGTCGTCAGTGGGGCCAGGCGACCTGGCTGCGCGCCGAGGTGCGGGGCGGCTATCGCGAGATCGTGGCGGGCAGCGTGGGCGACACCATCGCCAGTTTCGCCGGCGGCAACCCCTTCACCCTGGCGGCGGAGAACGACAAGGGTGGCTGGCTCACCGCCGGCTTCTCGCTCAAGGGCGGCTCGCAGTATTCCTATCTCGCCCTGGAAGGCGACATGGACTTCCGGGCCGGCGAGCAGCGCTACGACCTGAGGCTGGCGGGTCGGTCTATCTTCTAGGGCAAACGCCGACCGGACGGAGACATCTGGTCGGAGACAATTTGCACTGGATTCAAACATGTAGAGCCAGATTCACCGTCCGCATCGTTTCCGTGCGAACGGAACTGGCTCTAGAGGCGCCGGACGGCGCGAGCGGGGTGACATGGCGTATCTCGAGGCGCTGAAGGCCTATACGCGGTTCGACTACACCGATCCGAAGGGGCGCTGGACGCGACCGGTCTGGCGCCGCGGCGCCGGCCCGGCGGTGATCATCGTTCATGAGATGCCGGGCCTGCACCCGTTGGTCATCCGCTTCGCCGACCGCGTCGCCGCGGCGGGCATGACGGTCTTCCTGCCCAGCCTGTTTGGCGAGCCGGGCCGGCCGGTCTCCAGCGGTTACGCCCTGCGCGAGATGCTCACCGCCATCTGCATCCGCCGCGAGTTCAATGTCTGGTCGACCGACAGGTCCAGCCCCATCGTCGACTGGCTGCGGGCCCTGGCCGCGCAGGTTCACGTCGAATGCGGCGGCAAGGGCGTGGGCGCCGTGGGCATGTGCTTCACCGGCAATTTCGCCCTGGCGATGATGACCGAACCGTCCGTGGTGGCCCCCGTGCTGTCTCAGCCTTCGATGCCCATACCCGGAGGCTCGCCCAGACGCGGCGCGGGCATGGGCGTCACCCCCGCCGAGGTCGCCTGCGCCAAGCGTCGCTTCTCCGAAGAGGACCTGACGATGATCGGCCAGCGCTTCCACGGAGATCCCTTCGTTCCCGGCGCCCGCTTCGACACCTTCAAGCGCGAATTCGGCGAGCGCTTCGAGGCCATCGAGATCGAGGCGAAAGACGCCCTTCCCGACAGCCGCATGGCGGCCCACTCGGTGCTGACCCTTCATCTGGTCGACGACGATCCCGATGGCCCCACCAAGAAGGCCGAGGAGCGGGTCATCGACTTCTTCAGGCAGCGGACAGGCGCCTAGGCCGGTTCGGTCCCGGCTGACCAGAGGGTGGGCATGATTCCCGTCCCGACCCTTCTGGCCATCCACCCGCTGTTCGACCTGGCCGGCTGGGCGGCGGGCGCGGCGGCGGGTCTGGCCATCTACCGCTGGCGTCTGCGGGCGGCGCCCCGGAGTACGGCGGGCAACCTGGACGACGGCTACTTCGCCGCCCTGGCGGCGGGCGCGGTCGGCGGCGGCTTTCTCGCCGGTTCGCTGAACACCCTGCAAGGTCCCGCCCCGGCGATCTCGCACAGCGTCGCCGGCGCCCTGGCGGGGGCGATCATCGGCGTGGAGGTCTACAAGCTCTGTCGCGGCGTGCGTGGCTCGACCGGCGGCGTGTTCGTCGGCTCCCTGGCGACGGGGATCGTGGTTGGCCGCTGGGGCTGCCTCTTCGCGGGCCTGGGCGACCGCACCTACGGCGTTGCGACCGCCCTGCCCTGGGGGGTCGACCTGGGAGACGGCGTCGCCCGTCATCCGGTGCAGGTCTATGAATCCCTGGCCATGGTCCTGTTCCTGGCCGCCTATCTGGAAGGACTGCGGCGGCGCGCGCCCTGGGCGATGAGGCGGGGGTTCTACGTCATGGTCGCCTGGTACGGGCTGCAGCGTTTCGCCTGGGAGTTCCTCAAGCCCTATCCGAGGCTTGTGGGACCGCTTAACCTCTTCCACCTGATCTGCCTGGGGTTGATGGCCTATGGCCTTGTCTGGTTCCTCCGCGACCGCCGTTTCGAAGCTTACGCGCAAGAGCGCGCCCTATCTGTTCCTGGGCCAGACCACCAGCCTGTGTGAGACCTGTCTGACCCTGGTCCCGGCCAAGGTGATCGGCGAGGCGGGCTGCGTCTACTATCTCAAGCGCTGCGGCGATCACGGCGTGCAGAAGACGCTGATCTCCGACGACATCGCCTACTGGAAGTCGCAGCGCGACTGGCTCAAGCCGGGCGACCGGCCGCTGGCGCCGCAGAGCCGCACCGAGCAGGGCTGCCCCTGGGACTGCGGCCTGTGTCCCGACCACGAACAGCACTCGTGCCTGGCGATCCTCGAAATCAACGAGGCCTGCAACCTGTCCTGTCCGGTATGTTTCGCCGACTCCTCGACCCGCCGCGAGGGCCACCGCAGCCTGGCGCAGATCGAGGCGATGCTCGACATCCTGACCGCGTCGGAGGGCGAACCGGACCTCGTGCAGATTTCCGGGGGCGAGCCGACGCTGCACCCGCAGTTCTTCGACATCCTCGACGCGGCCAGGCGGCGGCCGATCCGCCACCTGATGCTCAACACCAACGGCCTGCGCATCGCCCGCGAGGCGGGTTTCGCCGAACGGCTGGCCGCCTACAGGCCGGGGTTCGAGGTCTATCTGCAGTTCGACTCCCTGCGGCGGGAAGCGCTGATCGACCTGCGCGGCGCCGACCTGACGCGCGTCAGGATCCAGGCGCTTCAGGCCCTGGAACGGAATGCCATCTCCACCACCCTGGTGGTGACCCTGAAGAAGGGCGTCAACGACCAGGATATCGCCGACATCGTCCGCTTCGCGCTCACCTGGCGCTGCGTGCGGGGCGTGACCTTCCAGCCGATCCAGGACGCCGGCCGCAACGAGGGCTTCGACGCCCGCGACCATCGGATGGTGCTCAGCGAGATCCGCCGCGAGATCGCCCGCGCGGGCGTCTTCGCCCTGGAGGACCTGATCCCCCTGCCGTGCAATCCCGACCAGATCTGCATCGGCTATGGCCTGCGCCGCGGCGAAACCGTAGCGCCGGTCACCGCCCTGCTGCCGCGGGACCTGCTGGTGGAGGCGGCCCCCAACACCGTCACCTTCGAGGGCTATCCCGAGCTGCGACGCAGGGTCTTCGACCTGTTCTCCCTGTCCACCGCCCAGGCGGACACCAGCGAAAAGCTCGCCCAGGTGCTGTGCTGCCTGCCCGACGCCGCGGTCCCGGAGGCGTTGGCCTATGAGAACACCTTCCGGGTGGTGATCATGCAGTTCCTCGACCGGTTCAATTTCGACCTGGCGACGGTGAAGCGGTCCTGCGTGCACTTCGTGCAGCCGGACGGCCGGATCATCCCCTTCGACACCTTCAACACCTTCTATCGGGAGGGCGCCGCGGGAGGGGACCTGCTGGCCCACGCCCGGGCGGGCGCGTCGTGACGGCGCCCGTCAAGCGTCCGGACGAGGCGGCCGTGCGGCGCGCCAACGGCCGGATGATGATGACCGTGGGGGCCCTGATGGCGCTGCTGTGCGGAAGCTGCACGGCCATTGTCGGCCTCCCGTGGACCTGGGGATCCGCATGGGAGATTCCGACGGTGCTTGGCGTTCTGCCGGCGGCGGGCGGCGTCGCCCTGTTCGTCAACGGCCTGATGATCTGGCGGCGGGCGTCGCGTCCGGGAGGCAGGTCCGGGCCGGAGCCGCAATGAACGACCCGACGCCGTCGAGCCGCGAGTCGACCGGGGCTCCTGACCGAGAAGCGCGGCTGCATGGCGGCATGCTGGCCGCCGTCGGTGCTGTCGTCGCCCTGCTTTGCGGGACCTGCACGGAGTCTGTGCTGGCGCCGGTGGCCAGCACTCTGCTGCTGACGCCGCGCCCCCTCAACGCCGCGCAGACCTATGAGGCGCGATGGGATAGCCTGACCCTGTTCTTCATCCCGCCGATCGGCCTGTTGCCCACCGGCCTGGGTCTGGCGTTGCTGGTCCGGGGCCTGATCGTTCTGCGGGCCCGGCCGCGCCGCGACGGTTCCTCGGGCCGACCGGCCGACGTCGCGGCCGATGCGTTTACGGGCAGTGTGGTCATGGGGGCCTCCGGTCTGGCGGCCTATTTCTGCGGCGGTCTGTCCTGGATCGCCGCGACAGAAGCCTGGAGGGAGACGAGCGGGCATTGGGAGCCCGTTCTCTGGGCGATCCTCTTTGTCGGCCTCACCGCGTTAGGCGGCTTCGGGTTCTGGCGCGGAGTCCTGAGATTCCTCGGCTCTACCCCGGCGGCTGCACATCGCCCGGGCGGCACATCGGCCTCGGACGGGTCATGACCGGGCCGCCGCTGTTTCCCCGGCGCGATCCCACCCGGGCGGCGGAGCAGGCGGACCGTCGCTTTCTCGGCGCCCTGCTGATGACCGGCGGGGTTCTCGTCGCCCTGCTCTCCGGCGCCTGCACCCTGGCCATGGTGTTTGGCGCTCCCGGGTCGGCCGGTCTCGCCCTGGTGTTCGGCGGGGTTCCCGCCGCGGCCGGCGTCTGGGCGTGTTTCATCGGTCGATCCATCGGTCGGGGGCGCGGGCGTGGGCCACCGCGCTCAGGACCCCAAGGGTCTCAGGGCAGGTCGACGGCCGCTAGGAAACCCTCGCGCTGGAAGCGTTCAAGGGTCTCGACGATCGCCACCGGATCGTCACCCACATCCGGCGCGCTCTGCATCAGCTCCAGGGCCCGGTGGGCCGAGCAGAGGGGGCGGGGGTCGGCCAGCAGGGCCCGCGCGATGGCCGCCTCGCGGGGACGCAACGCGATCGGCCGGCCGCCCGCCGTGGGCCGCAGCTGAAACCGGCGACCCGGCAGGGGGCTGAGGGTCGCCGAGCCCGGGGGCATGCGCCAGACCCGCCAGTTCTGGCTCAGCAGGACCCTGTGGCGGTTGGTTAGGCGGATCCCGCATCCCGAGGTGCCGGCGAAGGCGGCGAAGCGGGCGTAGATCGCCTCGAGGGCGGCCGCCCGGGCCGCGTAGGGCGTGGCCCCGGAAATCTGGCCGGGCGACCAGACATTGTAGCAGACATGCGCGCCCGGGACGTGCCGGAAGACGAGGCCCAGCAGGGCCGCCATGCCGCTGTACTCCACGTCCGTCGCCACGGGCCGGTCGGGTTTCCAGGCCTGGACAGCCTGCAGGCGGTCCGCCGCCGCCCGGCGCAACAGATAGAGGTGGGGCGGATACCAGACCCCCGCGAGGGTGCGCAGGAACTGGTCGTCCACCTGATTCAGCGTGACCCGGCGCAGGTTGGCCGGGCGGCCGGGTTCGCCGCGCGCGGTGGTCCAGTCGCCATAGGCGATGTCATCCGAGGCGCGGGCCTGGAGCGCCGCCACCTGCAGGGCGATCTTGTCCGGGTCCAGCCGGTCGTCGGCGTCCATCCACTGGACGAAATCGCCGCGCGCCCGGGCGAAGCCGTGGTTGCGGGCGAGATTCGCGCCGGCCTCCGGGCACGACAGCAGGCTGAACGGCCTCGATTGCGCCGCCGCCATCTCCCCGGCCACCGCCGCGCTGGCGTCGGTCGAGCCGTTGTCGACGAAGAGGATCTCGAGGTTGGGATAGGTCTGATCGATCACCGACCTCAGCGCCGGGCGAAGCATCGGGCCGGCGTTGCGACAGGGAATGATGACGCTGACCAGTGGGGGCGACATGGGCCTCGACGCGCTTTCGCGGGAGCGCCTACATCTGGCCGCCGGCGGCCGCGCGCAAGCGAAATCTGGCCGGCGGCGTGGGAACCCACCCACGTCGGCCGAGCCGTCGCGCGCCATCGCCGCGCCACAGAGTGGCGCCAGGATGGCTCTCGCCATGACCCGCCCAATCGCCTGTCTCGCCCTTCTGACCGCTGTCGCCGCCCTGCTCGCCGGGTGCGCCACGACCGAGCGCCTGTCGGCGGCCGGCGACGTGCATCGCCTGCTGGTCTCCATCCGCGATGACGACAAGGCGGCCTTCGACGCGCACGTGGACCGGCGCGCCCTGGAGGCGCAGATCCAGGCCAGCCTGGTGGAGCGCGCGCGCGACGCGCGTCTGAGCCAGGGCGCGGCGGGCCTGGGCCTGCTGCTTTCCGGACCCCTGTCGCGGGCCGCGGGCGGCGTGCTGATCCAGCCCGACGTCTTCCGCGCCGTCGCCGATTACTATGGATACAGCCCCGAGACGCCGATTCCAGGGGTGATCGCCCTGGCCTCGGTGCTGTCGCCCCTGCCCGACGGGCGGGTTTGCGCCAGGGGCCGCAAGGCGGGGCCCTGCCTGCTGACTTTCGCCGACGAGGGCGGGACGTGGCGGCTGGTCGGCTTCGATGCCGAAAAGGTGTTGTCCGGCCGCGCCGGCGGAGCGCGGCGATGAGCGGCGGCGGCCTCTGGCCGGCGCTGGCCGCCGTCGCCGTGCTCGCCGCGGGCGGGGCCCGGGCCGACAGCCTGCACCTCTATTCCTACGATCCGGCCGACGCCGCGACGCGTCAGGCGGCCGGGCCGCTGACCTTCACCTTCCGCCGGGGCCTGCTGCACACCACCCTGCTGAACCTGCGGTCCACCGAGGCCACGGCGACGGCCTGGCTGCACCCCGCCGATGGGAAGGCGCTGGGGCCGGGCGGGCTGGCGCGCGCCGGCGGCGGACGCGAGGCGCTCGCCCTCTATGCCGTCGATCCCGCCGAGGAGGGCGCCGCCCTGGTGGCGGCCTTCTGTCCGGGCGCGACCCGGGCGTGGATGGCGTTCGGGCCCCTGAAACCCTATCGGGACCTCACCGTGCTGGTGATCGGCGCGCCCGCCTCCGGCGGGCCGCCGAAGCTCTGTCGCACCCTGACCTTCAGTTTCCATGGCGAATGGGTCTTGCCGCCCGGTCGGGCGATGGATCCCCGCGAACTGGACCGCGCCCGCTATCCCGGCGGCTGACGCCGGGCCCGCTCACGGCATGGTGATTCGAAGCAAAGCTTGAATTCTGCCAGTGTCGAGCGTGAGCCTAGTGTTCATGGTCCAACTTCAGCCCGCCTCGGGGATCCGTCCCCGGCGCGGGCGTTTTGTTGAACCGGCCCTCGCCTTCCCCTATTCGATCAGCCGCGCCGCGAGAGCCTCGCGAAGGGCGGGCGTGACGCCCAGCGCCTGTTGGAGATAGGCGTCTGCGCCGCCGTACCGATCGGCAATCGCCGCCAAGGCGGTGTCGAGGTAGAGCGTGTCGACCCCCATCACCGTCAGCACCGCTTCCGGATCGGGACTGCGCCCGGAAATCTCCTCGATGGCCTGACTGACCAGCGGCAGGCGCGCGGCCATGCGCTCGGCGTTGTTGGTGAGCAGATAGTCGGCGACGATGTCGTCCCGGTGGACGCCGGCGACATGGTGGGTCAGGGCGGCCAGGATGCCGGTGCGATCCTTGCCCGCGGCGCAGTGGATCAGAACCGCTCCGTCGGTTTCGGCCAGGGCGGCGAAGTAGCGGCTGAACAGGTCGATGTGACGCTCGTCGAACGGCGCCTTGCGATAGTAGTCGACCAGATAGGCGCGGAAGGATGCGGCGGTGAGTTCCCCAGAGGCGATGTGCTCGCGCCAGCTGTCCTCGTCGTGTTCGAGGTCGTTGGCGATCACCACGCCGGCGAAGTTGGCCGGCCGGCGCGACGGCTCCCGCTCCCGCTCATCCTTGCGGCGCAGGTCGACCACCACGGCGATGTCGATCGTCGCCAGCCGTTCCAGGTCGGCGTCGGTGGCCCGGGAATGCGAGGCCGAGCGCCACAGCACGCCGCGCTTCAGCCGCCGGCCGCCAGCCACCGGATAGTCTCCATAGTCGCGGAAGTTGTCGACGCCCTCGAGGGCCACATGTCTGGTCATGCGGGTCTGATAGCGTCGACTGACGACAATGGCGAGACAGCGCCGCGCCGGAGAGGCTAACCCAGAGCGGCGGGCTCCTGGTCCTTGCGCCTGGACATGACCCGGTCGAACTCGGCCCAGACACCGGTCTCTCCGTGCCAGGCCCCGCGCGTGGCGGCCTTGGAATATTCGGTGGAGCGGGCCTCGAAGAAGTTGGCGTGTTCGACGCCCGACAGCAGCGACTGCAGCCAGGGCAGAGGGTTGTCGCGCCGCCCGCCGTAGATCTCCGGCAGGTTCAGCTGTCGCAGGCGCCAGTCGGCGATGAACCGGATGTAGCTCTTGATGTCGTCAGGGGTCATGCCCTGGACCTCGCCGGCCTCGAAGGCCAGGTCGATGAAGCGGTCCTCCAGGCCGACCACGGTGCGGCAGCAGTCGACGATGTCATCGGCCACGTCCTTGGTCACCGCGCCGGTCTCGGCGTTGAAGGCGTGGTAGAGCTTGACGATGCCCTCGCAGTGCAGGCTCTCGTCGCGCACGCTCCAGGAGACGATCTGGCCCATGCCCTTCATCTTGTTGAAGCGCGGGAAGTTCATCAGCATGGCGAAACTGGCGAACAGCTGCAGGCCTTCGGTGAAACCGCCGAACATGGCCAGGGTGCGGGCGATATCGGCGTTCGACCCCACGCCGAACTGCTGCATGTAGTCGTGCTTGGCCTTCAGGGCCTCGAGTTCGAGGAAGGCCGAGAACTCCGACTCCGGCATGCCGATGGTTTCCAGCAGCAGGGCGTAGGCGGCCATATGGATGGTTTCCATATTGGAGAAGGCCGACAGCATCATCTTCACCTCGGTGGGTTTGAACACCGTGGCGTAGCGCTCCATGTAGTTGTCGTTCACCTCGACGTCCGCCTGGGTGAAGAAGCGGAAGATCTGGGTGAGGAGATTGCGCTCCTTGTCGTTGAGCTTGGCCGCCCAGTCCTTGCAGTCTTCGCCGAGCGGCACTTCCTCGGGCATCCAGTGGACCTGCTGCTGGCGCTTCCAGAAGTCGTAGGCCCACGGATAGCGGAACGGCTTGTAGGCGTGGGAGGGGGTTAGCAGACCCGGCTTGGCGCTGAGGATGGTCATGGACGGGTGACTTTCGAAGGGGCGCGAATCGACGATGATTTCACCGTAGTTGATGACACTAACAGTCATTCCCACAAGATGTAGCGCCGCCGGATGACAGGCCTACACCATATTGTTGATGGGGTGTGGATAACCCTGTGCAGGCGCCGGCGCTTGCGCCGCGCGCCCGACGCCGCGATAGAGGATGGCGGGGGGCCCGCCGACGGGCGTCGGCGATAAAGAGGGGAGAGAGCCTGGGAGTGAGCGGCAGGGGTGTTGACGATTTCGCCGGCAAGACGGTGCTGGTGACCGGAGCCAGCTCCGGGATCGGCCGCGCCGCAGCCGTCCTTCTGGGTCGCCGGGGCGCGAGCGTCATCGTTGCGGCCCGTCGCGAGGCGCAGGCTCGGGAGACCGTGCGCGCGGTCGAGGAGGCTGGCGGCGAGGCCTGGTTCCATCCCGCCGACATCGCCAGCCAGGCGAGCCTGGACGCCCTTTTCGCCGCGATCGAGGCCCGTTACAGCCGCCTGGACGGCGCCCTGAACAACGCCGGAACCGAGGGCGATCCGGCGCCGCTGCCGGACATGGCGGTGGAGGAGTTCGACCGGGTCATCAGCACCAACGTCCGGGGCACCTGGCTCTGCCTGCGCCACGAACTGCGCATCATGCGGGCCCAGGGCCAGGGGGCGATCGTCAACACAGCCTCCATCGCCGGCGTCGTCGGCTTCCCGGGGGCCTCGGCCTATACGGCCAGCAAACACGCCATCGTCGGCATGACCCGCTCGGCCAGTCTCGACGTCGCCGCCCTCGGCGTGCGGGTGAACTGCCTGTGCCCGGGCGGCACCTCCACGGAGATGTCGGAGCGGTGGGTCAGCCGCGTCCCCGGGGGTGAGGCGACCGTGGCCCAAGGCGTGCCCATGAAGCGGTTCGGCCGGGCCGAGGAGCTAGCCGCAGCCGCCGTGTTCATGCTCTCCGACGCCGCCGCCTACATGACCGGCTCCATCCTCACGATGGACGGCGGGTCGACCACCTCCTGACGCCGGCCCAAGGCCGCCGGAAGCCTTGACAGGCGGGACCCGAGACCGGCCACCATCGGGTCGAGGCGTGCAGGAGAGCAGAGCGGTGGACGAGACATTCATAGTCTATGGCGAACGCGGCTGGGGCAATGTCGCCGTGGAAGCAGCCCTGACCCTGATCGGCGCGCCGTTCTCCGTCGTCGACACCGGAGCGACCGGTCCGGAGCGGCCGCCCGCCACCATCACTGCCCAGGTCCCCGTGCTGCGACTGCCCTCCGGCGAGATCATGACCGAGAGCGCCGCGATCCTGATCTGGCTGGCCGACGCCTATCCGGCCGCCCGCCTGTCGCCGGCGGCCGATTCGCCGCTACGGCCGGCGTTCCTGCGCTGGATGGCCTTTGTCTCCTCGTCGATCTACGCCCTGTACTGGGTCCGGGACGTACCCGCCCGAGTGGTGGACGGCGAGGCGGCCCGGGCCCAGGTCAAGGCGCGTCTCGCAGAGCGGATCGTCCGCGGCTGGTCGCTGATGGAGGCCTCCATCACGCCGGGGACCTGGCTGCTGGGCGACGATATCACCGTGCTCGATCTCTATGTGACGGTGGTCTCCCGCTGGACGCCGCGCGCGGCCCTGCACGGGACCGTCGCCCCGGGCCTGGCGGCCGTGGTCCGTCGGGTGGAAAGCCATCCCCGCCTCGCGGCGCTGTGGTCCGAACGCTTCCCCCTGGGGCTCGATCCCGACGAGGCCTGAATCCCGGTTTCGAACAGGCCGCGGCGCCTGCTAAGGCCTTTTCATGCTCATTCACGGCCGACCCTCCCGCACCATCTGGCCCACCGCATCCGGGGCGGTGGAGATCATCGACCAGACCTGCCTGCCGCATGCGGTGAAGATCGTCCGCCTGGAGACCCTGGACGACACTGTCGCCGCCATTGCCGACATGCGGGTTCGCGGCGCGCCGTTGATCGGCGTGACGGCGGCCTGGGGTCTGGCTCTGGCCATGCGCGCCGACGCCTCGGACGCCGGCCTGGCGCTGGCGGCGCGACGGCTGAAGGCGTCCCGCCCCACGGCGGTGAACCTGGCCTGGGCTGTGGACAGGGTCGAATCGGCGCTGACGATCACCCCGGCGGCCGACCGGGAGGCCGTCGCCCGCGGCGGAGCCGTCGCCATCGCCGAGGCCGATGTGGCGGCGTGCCGGCGGATCGGCGAACACGGGGCGGACCTGATCGAAGTCATCGCGCGCGCCGGGGGCGACCGGCCGGTGAACCTGCTCACCCACTGCAACGCCGGCTGGCTGGCCACCGTGGACTGGGGGACGGCCCTGGCGCCGGTCTATGTGGCCCAGGCGCGCGGCGTGGATGTGCATGTGTGGGTGGACGAGACCCGCCCGCGCAACCAGGGGGCGGCGCTGACCGCCTTCGAACTTGGTCAGCAGGGCGTTGCCCACACGATCATCGCCGACAACGCCGGCGGCCACCTGATGCAGCACGGTCGGGTGGACCTCGTCATCGTCGGCGCCGACCGCATCACCCGCACCGGTGACGCCGCCAACAAGATCGGCACCTATCTGAAGGCCCTGGCGGCAGCCGACAACGGCGTGCCCTTCCACGTCGCGGCCCCGGCCTCGACGGTGGACTGGCGCCTGACCGACGGCGTGGCGCAGATTCCCATCGAGGAGCGTGGGGCGGAGGAGGTGACCCACATGACCGGGGCTCTGGCCGACGGATCTCTGGCGCGTGTCCAGGTCAGCGCGCCGGGCAGCCCGGCCGCCAATTTCGCTTTCGACGTCACCCCCGCCCGCCTGATCACCAGCCTGATCACGGAGAGGGGAGTCTGTCCCGCCAGCGAGGCGGGGCTGTCAGCGCTGTTTCCCGAGAACGCCGCGCCCTACTGACAGGCGAGGCATTCCTCGTAGTCGGTGCGCGCCTCGTCGGCCCGGGCGGCGCTTTCTATGGCCATGTCGGCCCCGGCGAAGGCCGCGCGCTGCACCGACTTGGAGCGCAGGTAGTAGAGGCTCTTCACCCCCTGCTCCCACGCCCGCCAGTGCAGCATGTGCAGGTCCCACTTGTCGACGTCGCCGGGCAGGAAGACGTTCACCGACTGGGACTGGCAGATCTCCGGCGTGCGGTCGGCCGCAAGGTCGATGATCCAGCGCTGATCCAGCTCGAAGGCGGTCTTGAAGATGTCCTTCTCGTCCTCGGTGAGGAA
>CAIXWN010000240.1 GCA_903923135.1 uncultured Caulobacteraceae bacterium
GGCGCGTTGCGGACGCTGCCGCTCGGCGCCCTTGCGCGGCGCGCCTGCGATGGCGCCGGCCGTGGCTCCGCCGTCCACCACCAGGGTGTGGCCGGTGATGAACCGCGCCGCGTCGCTGGCCAGGAACAGGGCGGCCTGGGCGATGTCCTCGGGCTGGCCGGCGATGGGCAGGGGCTGGGCGTGGACCAGGGCCGCGTCGGCCGTTTCCTTGCTGCCGCCGAACACCCCGCCGCCGCCATAGAGGATCGGCGTGGACACCCCGCCCGGGGCGATGCAGTTCACCCGGATCATGTCGCAGGCCAGGTCGATGGCGGCCGACCGGGTCAGGTTCACCACCCCCGCCTTGGCCGCGCAATAGGCGTGCAGCCCCGGATAGCCGTCGATGCCGGCGGTCGAGGCGGTGGAGATGATCGATCCGCCCCCCGCCGCGCGCATCGGCGCGATGGCGTGTTTTATGCCAAGGAACACCCCGCGCAGGGAGACATTCTGGGTGCGGTCCCAGTCGTCCGCCGAGACGAACTCCAGCGGCCCCACCGCCCCGCCGATGCCGGCATTGTTGAACATGATGTCGAGACGGCCGAATTCGCTTAAGCTCCGGGCCACCAGGGCCGCGATCTGCGCCTCGTCCGAGACGTCCGTGCGCTGGAACACGCATCGCGCCCCGCCGGCCGAGGCCTCCGCCGCCGTCGCCTCGCCTCCGGCCACGTTCAGATCGGCCAGCACGACGTTGGCCCCCTCACGCGCGAACAGCAGCGAGGCCGCCTTGCCCATGCCGCTCGCCGCCCCGGTGATGATCGCCACCTTGCCGTTCAGTTGTCCCATCCCGCGCTCCTCCAAGGCTTGCCGCGCCATGATGGTCGTCCGTCCAGTCGCCCTGGACGTCGCCAGCGTCGGAGTCACAGTGAAGGCGCAACGGCCCACGCGTCAACGCGTGGGCCGTTGCGATAAGGGTCAGGCGCCGGCTATCGACAGCCTGCGCCGCGCACGCAGGCCTGCGCCCAGACCGCCCAGACCGACGATCATCAGCGACCAGGTCGCCGGCTCCGGAACGATGGCCGCGCCCACCACGAACAGGCCGCGATTGTCGAGCGGCACGGGCGAGATCGTCTGATAGATCAGGGGCGAGATATAGCCGGCCACGCCGCCCGGATCGTAGGTGAAGTCGCCCAGCAGCACGCCGTTGAAGTCGAGGTGGGAGAAACCGCCGATCGAGAAGGCGCCGGGATTGCCGTTCGTGTCGAAGGGCGTGACGGTGAGGGTCTTGCCGTCGCTCATCAGACCCAGATCGTTCAACACGGCGCTGTTGCCGGGATTGAACCACCAGGTCTGGGTGTCCCGGATGCGGATCGTCCAGTCGGTGATGTTCGCCAGGCCCACCGCGCCGTCGGTGGTGATCGTGCCGCTCATCACTTCGCCGCCCGAGAAGGTTTTGGCGACCAGATCGAACACGTTCCCGCCCGGCGCATCGACATTGGCCGCGACATAGTTCGTCCCGTTGGGGCGGTTCAGGGGCAGGAAATCGAACGCGCCGCCGGCGACATAGAAAGCCTGGCCACCCTGGGTGTTCGCGCCGGTGAAATCCGCCACCTGGACCTGGAAACGGCGACCGCCGTAGAACGCCAGGGAGCCGCCGTCGCTGGAACCGTCGGGCGATGTGGGAACCAGAAGCTGGTTGCCGTCGGAGAACACGTTCGACGACACATTGGCGGTGTTCGCGTGTGTGTAGACGATGTCGGTGATCGAGGTGACCTTGAGGCTCCAGGCCGTGACATCGGCGCCGGTGAGGACCCCGGTCGCCCCGTCGGTGCTGATGGTGCCGGACAGGGTGAAGCCGGAGCCGAGATCCAGCGGCGACACCTGGAAGGTGGTGGCCCGGGCGGCGCCCGTCGAGAGAGCCAGCAGGGTGGCAAGCGTGAGCAATACGGGAGTGGGTTGCAAGATTGACCTCCGTGGCGGCGCCCCGTTGGGAGGCGCCGGGGCTAACGACCGCGAAGGCTGGACCGGTTCACCGCCCGATACGCAGCACAGACCCACGCACACAAACGCCCGCGACGACCGCGCGGGCGAGGATCATTCTACTACGGCGCCGGAGGTCCGCGCCATTTGATCTGCGTCAAGCGATGGCGCCGCGCGGACGTCAGGCGCTGAAATTCAGCCTCAGCCCCGCCTCCGGCCAGCGCATCCGGATCAGCCGGCCCGTCTCCGACAGGGTGATATAGGCGTCGCGCAGGTCCGCCCCGCCGAAACAGATATTGGTGGTCAGCTTGTCCGGCAGCGGCGTCTGGCGGATCGCGCCCGCCGGGCTGATCGTCGTGATCCCGTCGGCGATCGAGGCGACGCAGACATCGCCATTTTCCTGCACCGCCAGGCTGTCGAAGAACGCCCGGCCGGGCGCCGTCGCCACCAGCCGCCCGCCCCGGCCGCCCTTCACCACCTGTCCCGCCGCCGCCAGGTCGAAGGCGATCAGCCGGCCGGTGAAGGTCTCGGCGGCGTAGACCACCGTCTCGTCCGGCGACAGGCCCACGCCGTTGTATCCTGTGCCGCCGAACGAGACCTCCTCCACCCCCGCGCCTCCAGGCCGCGCGTAATAGAGCCCGCTCAGATGTCGGGTGCGCCCGGTCTGGCGGCCATAGTCGGTGAACCACAGCCCGCCCTGGCGGTCGAAGACCAGGTCGTTGGGGGCCGACAGCGGGTTGCCGCCCACCGCGTCCCACACCCGCTCGCCCTTTCCCGTGCCCAGGTCCACCCGGTCGATGCCGGCCTGCACGGGCGCCAGGCTGGCCGTGCCGCGCGGCAGGCCGCCGCCGCCGTTGTTGGCCACCCAGACCGCCCCGTCCGGCCCCAGCGCCGCGCCGTTGGGCCCACCGCCCAGGTCGCAAATGACCTCTGTCTTGCCGTTCCACACCCGCGAAAGCGCGCCCCGGGCGATCTCCACCAGGATCACCGAGCCGTCCGCCATGGCGATCGGTCCCTCGGGAAACGCCAGGCCCTCGGCCAGCACCTCGAATGTCATCGGTCGGTCCTCCCGTTTCGGGGGAGTTTAGGGGCGCGCGCCGGGAAAGCCAGATCGCCGCCGGCCGTTCGGCGTTGACGCCGCCCCGCCCGGCGATCAAATGAGATCAGGGAAAACCCCGCCGGAACGGCGGGCCGACGCCACAGGGACGAGGGACGCCATGAACATCGCCGTGACCGTGAAGGGCGCCGCCGCCGAGGACGTCGCCGGCACGCCCCTGGACCAGCTCAACCCCGCCCGGGTCGACCGCTTCTACAACGACACCATCTGGCCGGTGTTCGAGCGCCTGCGCCGCGAGGACCCGGTGCATTTCACCCCCGAGAGCGAGTACGGCCCCTACTGGTCGGTGACCAAGTGGAACGACATCCTCGCCGTCGACACCAACCACGAGGCCTTCTCCTCGGCCGAGGGCATCGGCCTGGCCAACCTCGCCGCCATGGCCGAGCAGGAAAAGGTCA
>CAIXWN010000241.1 GCA_903923135.1 uncultured Caulobacteraceae bacterium
GGCGGCCACCGCGAGCGCGGTCTTGGCGGCGATCGCCGGACCGCTGGCTGGGGCTCGGGGATCGGCGATCACGGTGAGCGGCGCGGTGCGGACAACCCCGTCGACGGTCAGGCGAACCTGATAGACGCCGGGGGCGACGATGGGCCCGCGCGGGGCCTGGTCTTCGTAAAAGGCGCCGGGGATCTGGGCCGGATCGTTCATCCTCAGATCCCAGATCATCCGGTTCATGCCGGCGGCGGCCGGGATCAGATCGCTCGCCACGATGCGATCGGGCCATTCTCCCGGCTGGGTCTCCTTGGCGGTCCGGGCGCTCGACAGGCGGCGCAGGATCTGCCCTTCGGCGTCGAGAATCTCGATCGTCGCCTCGCCCTTTGGCGCGCTCTTCAGCACATAATCGATCAGGGCGCCGGCCGGGGGGTTCTGGCCGACCGGATGACGGCTGTCGACCTCATCGGGATAGTAGTGGCGGACCGCCTGCTGCGGCGAGTAGAGCATCACAGGATCCATGGCCGCGGTCGCCTGGAGAAGCGGCGTGACGTCGTCGAGGATCCAGAAGGCCCGGCCGTGGGTGGCGGCGACCAGATCGTCGCCCTTGACTGTCAGATCGTGAACCGGACTGGGCGGCAGGTTGAACTGCAGGGGTCGCCAGCCGCCGCCGTCGTCGAAGGAGACAAAGACGCCCAGCTCGGTGCCGGCGTAGAGGAGGCCCCGCCGTACGGGGTCCTCACGCACGACGTGCACCACCGCCCCCATTGGCAGTCCGCCAGCGATCGGGATCCAGGTCCGCCCGGCGTCGGCGGTCTTCCAGGCGTAGGGCGCAGTGTCGTCCAGCCGGTGACGATCGACAGCCAGATAGGCCGCAGCGGCGTCATGCGGGGAGGGATCGATCAGGCTGATGGTGCTCCAGGCCGGCATGTCCTTCGGCGTGACATCACTCCAGTGACCGCCGCCGTCGCTGGTCACGTGCACCAGGCCGTCGTCAGAGCCGGCCCAGATCCGCCCCCGGGACAGGGGCGACTCGGCCAGGGCGAAGATGGTGTCGTAGTATTCGACACTGGTGATATCCTTGGTCAGCGGCCCGCCGCTGGCGGTCTGTCTGGACTTGTCATTGCGGGTCAGGTCGGGACTGATGATCGTCCAGCTCATGCCGTGATCGACGCTCTTCCAGACCACTTCCGAGGCCGCGTAGAGCACGTCGGGATCATGCGGCGACAGCATCAACGGCGAGGTCCAGTTGAACCGGTGATCCAGTTCGGCCGCAGGGTGGCCAGAATTGTTGATCGGATCGGGGCTGATGTCCTGGACCTGCATGACTCGACGATCGAAACGGCCGAACTGGTTCTCGGCGTCGCTGTAGATGATCTGGGCGTCACGGGGGTCAGGGACGACGAAGCCGGACTCGCCGCCGCCGGCGATGTACCAGCTCTTCGGGCCGATCACTCCTTCGTCGTCGTAGCTGGCCACCGCCAGGTTGGAGTTGTCCTGCTGGGCCCCGTAGACCCAGTAGGGCCAGCGGTTGTCTGTGGCCACATGGTAGAACTGACCGGTGGGCTGGTTGTCCTGGCTCGACCAGGTCTTGCCGCCGTCGAGGGAGATGCTTGCCCCGCCGTCGTTGACATTGGCCAGCGACAGCGGATTGGCCGGATCGATCCACAGGCCATGGTGATCGCCGTGGGTGGCCGAAACCAGTTCAAACGTCTTGCCGCCGTCGGTGGAGCGCAACATGCCGGTATTGAGGGCGTAGATGGTGTCGGCCGATTTCGGGTCGGCGTAGATCTTGGAGAAGTACCAGGCCCGCTGGCGGATACGTCCGTCCTGGCTGACCAGCCGCCAGTCAGCCCCGCCGTCATCCGACCGGAAGAGGCCCCCGTCTTTCGCCTCGATCATCGCGTAGACGCGCCTGGGGTCCGCGGCCGAGGGCGCCACGTCGATGCGGCCGAGCAGGCCGGCCGGCAGGCCATGGCCCTCGAGATGGGTCCAGGTGACGCCGGCGTCGGCGGAGCGATAGAGGCCGCTGCCCGGCCCGCCGCTGGAGAAGGTCCACGGCTGGCGGCGCACCTGCCAGAGGGCGGCCCAGACGACCTTTGAATCGTGCGGGTCGAAGGCGACGTCGATCGCCCCGGTGTCAGCGTCCTTGTAGAGCACCCGGCTCCAGGTCCTGCCGCCATCGGTGCTGCGGAAGACGCCCCGTTCGCTGTTCGGGCCGAAGGCGTGGCCGATGGCGGCCACCAGCACGATGTCGGGATTGGCGGGATCGACGATCACCGCGCCGATCTGTCGGCTGTCCTTCAGGCCGATGCTGGTCCAGGTCTTGCCGGCGTCGGACGATCTGAAGACGCCGGCCCCCCAGGTCATGTCGCCGCGCAGGCCGTGCTCGCCGGTTCCCACATAGATCACGTCAGGGTTGCTGGGCGCGACGGCGATGGCGCCGATGGAGGCCACGCCGGTTCCGTCGAAGACCGGCCGCCAGGTCGCCCCGGCGTCAGTGGTCTTCCACACCCCACCGGCGGCGGCGCCGAAATAGAAGGTGTTGGGCTGACCCGGTACGCCGGCGACGGCCAGGGCCCGCCCCCCCCTGTAGGGGCCGATGCCGCGCCACTGAAGGGCGCTGTAGGCGGACTCCGGAATGCCGATGGAGGACGGCGCGGCCGCCGCGACGCCCCCCGCAAGGACCAGAGCGAGAGCGCCCCACAACAGGATGGCGGACGGTTTACGGGTCAAGGCGCGGACTCCGGACGACAGAGGCGGCACCCTAGACCCATCGACCGGAAACACAGCCGCAGAGATCGGTCCGGCCGCGGAATCCCGTTGGTTTTCACTGCAGCGTGGCCTTTTGATCGCGGATTTCAACCTCCGGGGCCGTCTATTCGACGTCCCGGAGCATCTTCTCCACCGCTGCGAGCCGGGCGCGGACGTCGGCCATGGCGGCCTGGATGGAGGACAGGGCGACGGCTGTCTCCGACTGGGCGGCCGCGGCCGATTCGGCGATCTGGCGGTAGGCCCTGTCCTCGGCGAGGCGTGCGCTGGCCTGGCGCACGGCCGCCGCATAGCGCATGGCGAAAACGATCAGGATCGTGCCCAGCGGCAGGCACCAGGTCAGGAGATACAGGGTTGTCGACATCGGGATCCTCTAGGTTTCGGGTTTACTGGTGAGAGTTGTCGCCGCCGCGGTGATGGCGGCGGGGGTGAGGTCGACACCGAAATCGACGACCTCGAAATAGTTGAGCGCCTTGCCGTCAGCCGAGAGTTCAAGGCGGCCGGCGACCAGGCCGGCCTCTTCCAGGCGTTGGAGATGCAGATGGAGTAGCGGGCGGCTGATGCCGATTTCCCGGGCCAGGCGGCTGACATAGTTGCGGCCGCCGCGCGTCAGGGCAGCGATGATCCGCAGCCGGTGCGGGTTGGCGAGCGCCGCCAGCATGGCCAGAAGCCGGTCTCCGCCGATCGGTCTCTCGGTTTCGTATTTCATATGTCAGAAATATGTGACGCATGAAAGCATGTCAAGCGAATTCCGAGTCGACGGACGCCGGGTCTTCAGATCGTCAAGGGGCGGCCGTAAGCGGCGACCGGTCGCCTCAGAGGCCCCTCAGCCACGCCAGCAGGCGAGCGTTCACCGCCTCCGGGCGTTCCTGCTGGGTCCAGTGACCACACCCGGGGAGTATGTCTGCGCCCCGCAGATCCGTGAGCTGGGTCTTCATCATCGCCACCAGATCGCCGCGGCCGAGCATCGACAACACCAGATCGCGCTCACCGCCGATAAACAGGCTGGGCTGATCGATGGTGCGGCCCTGGAACGGCTTCAGATAGTCGAAATCCCGGTCGTGGTTGCGATAACGGTTGATCGGGCCGCGGAAGCCCGACGCCTCGAACTCACCCACGAAATAGTCGAGATCGGCGCGGGTCAGCCAGGCGGGAAACGGATCGGGGTCGGGCAGGCGGTGCAGCAGGGTGTCTCCGACGACCTTGTCGGCGGGCCATGTCCCGTCGGGCGCATCACCGCTTATCGCGTAGTAGAACCGCCGCAGGGCGCCGCGGACGTCGGCCTCCATCTCGGCCTCGGCCACGCCCTCGGCCTGGAAATAGTGCTGGTAGAAGAACTTGCCGCGGCTGGTGAAGACCTCCTCGATCATGTGGCTGAAAGATCGCTGGGCCACGCCCAGATAGGGGACCGACAGACCGGCCACCGCCCGCACCCGGTCGGGGCGGATGAGGGCGGAGTTCCACACGATCGGTGCCCCCCAGTCGTGACCGATCAGCACCGCCGGAGCCCCCGGGCTGAGGGCCTCCACGGCGCCGGCGACGTCGGCGACCATCCGCTCCATGGCGTAGGCCGCCACCGGCCGTGGCTTGTCCGAGCCGCCGTAGCCGCGCACGTCGAGGGCGGCTGCGGTGAATCCGGCCGCCGCGATGGGGCCGATCTGATGGCGCCAGGAGAACCACGACTCGGGGAAGCCGTGGACCATGAGAACCAGGGGACCTTCCCCTTCAACGGCGACCCGCAGGTTCAGCTCGCCGACGGCAATGGTGCGGAATTGGGGCATGGGGGATCCTTGCGTCTGGCTCAGAGGCGACGGTCGGGACGGAAACGGACAGGCATGCTCTTCGGGCCGGAGATGAACGTCGAGGCCAGCCACTCCGGCTCGGCGGGAATCTCGAAGCCATCCATGCGGGTCAGAACCTCGCGCAGGATGGCGTCGATCTCCAGGCGCGCCAGATGCTGGCCCAGACAGACGTGCGGGCCGCCGCCGAAGGCGATGTGCTCATTGGGCGCGCGGGCCAGGTCGAGGCGGTCGGGCTGGTCGAACATCGCCGGGTCGCGATTGGCGGCGCCGAAGTACATCACCACCTTGTCGCCGGCGGCGATGGCTGTGTCGCCGATGCGGGTGTCCCGCGTGGCCGTGCGGCGCATGTAGATCACCGGGCTGGCCCAGCGCAGCAGTTCCTCGCGGGCGAGGTCCAGCCGGGCGTCCAGATCGGCCATCAACCAGGCCTTCTGATCAGGATGCCGGGTCAGGGCCAGCAGTCCGCTCGACAGCAGGTTGCGCGTGGTGTCGCCGCCGGCGTCGATGAGCAGCAGGAAGAACAGCAGGAACTCCGGGTCGGTGAGGCGTCGGCCCTCGACCTCGGCGTTGAGCAGGCGCGTCGCCAGGTCGTCGCCCGGGCGGGCGTGCTTCTCGGCGATCAGGCCCGTGGCGTAGGTGAACATGGCCATCACCGCCTGGGGAATGGCCCCATCCGGCATGGTCTCCGGCGCCGAGTGGATGGTCTCGGTAAGCCGGTAGAGTTCGCGGCCATCGTCGAGCGGCATGCCCATCAGTTCGGCAATCACGTAGGAGGGCATCTCGCCGGCCACATCGGCGACGAAATCGCACTCGCCCCTCTCGATCACCGCATTGACGATCTGTCGGGCCAAGGCCTGAAGGCGCGATCCCTTGCCGGCCGCGGCCGGCTTGGTGAACTCGCCGCGGATCAGCTTGCGGAATGCAGTGTGATGCGGCGGATCCATCATCAGCATCATCTTCGCCTCGCCCAGGGTCCCGCCGTCACCGATGCCCGGGTCGGCGATCATGATCGTCGGCTCGGAGGAGAAGTTCTGGAAGTCGTGGTCGACGGCGAAGACGTCGGCATAGCGCGTCAGGGCCCAGAAGCCGGAACCACCGGGTTCGGGGTTGCGGAAGACCGGCTTCTCGGCCCGCAGGCGGGCGTAGAGGTCGATGGGGTGGCCCTGCGCGAAGGTCGCTGGGTCAAGCAGGTCGCCGGTCAGATTCGCCTCCCTTGATGTCGCCCGATCAGCGCCGGGGCGGTTGGAACCGACTATTGCCATGCCAGGCAGGCCGGCGCGACCCCTACCGGCCGAACCCGGCCGCGCTCAGCGGCGGGCCGTCGCCTATGACGTCGAGATTGCCCCGACCGGGCACATGGTTGGCCTCCAGCCGAATCCCGTCGGGATCCTCGAACAGGATCGAGTAGTAGCCGGGCGCCCAGGCCCCGGGCTCAGGGGCGCGCAGGATCGTCACCCCGCCGCGTGCGACCATGGCCGCGTGCAGGGTTTCGACATCCGCGTTGGAACGCAGGCGGAAACAGACGTGGTGCAGGCCCACCCGGCGCTGGTCGAAACCGTCCGGCGAAAGGGCCGGATCAGCCGCTGTGATCAGCACGCCGGTCCGGCCGCCGATGCAATAGAAGGCGCGCTCGCTGTCGTACTGGATGGTCATGCCGAACATCTCGTGCAGCAGCCAGTGATAGAAATCCCGGCTGGCGGCGAAGTCGGTGACGCTTAGCTGGATGTGGGCGATTCCGTTGATGTCAATCATGCCGTCCTGCCCGCGGCCCGCTGGGCCTCCCGTGCGAAGATGAGAAATCTGTCCCGATCCGCGGCCGAAAGGAAGGCCCGGAGCGGCACGATGAATGCGTTGCCGTTACGACAGGCGATCACGACGGCGGTGCCCATCTGGTCCACCGCCGCGATTTCGGACCAGCTGCGCCGCCCGAGGCGCCTGCCGATGAGAGTCGAAAGCCCCTCAACGTCGAACTCCAGCGTCCGTTCCTGCGGCTTGAACGCCAGCAGGGGAAAGAACGGCATCCAGGCCACACCGATCAGGGCGACAGCCAGCGCCGGGACCGCATCGGCCGGCGACAAGGAGCCCCGGAGCGCGGACGAGAGCAGCGCCGCCCCGGCCATCGTGGCGAACACCGCCAGATGCACCCGCCAGCGGCCCTGTAGCCACGACCGCCAGTACCAGGCCCAAACTTCCCGGCGGCTGGAGACATATCGCAGCGAAAAGGTGGTCATCGCCGCCTATCCCGCCGCGGCAATGGTCGCCCGGGCCAGGGCGTCGAGTGAGTCGATAAGGGGGACGACGAGGTCGCCCGGCTTCAGCGCCAGCGGAACTTCGGTGCAACCCGCGACAAGGGTCTCGGCGCCGCGATCGATGAGCCCCCGGGCCAGCGCCAACATGCCAGCGCGCACGGCCTCGCCGGCATCGCCCGCCTTGATCCGGTACAGCAGGGCCATGAAGCGCCTCTGGTCGTCATCGTCGCAGAGCCGCGCCTGGGCGCCTCGCGCGGCCAGGCCGCGCTGGTAGAGGCCCGCCTGCCGGCAACCGTCCGCCGCCAGGACGCCGATCTGCGTGGCGCCGCTGGCGAGAGCCTCGTCACAGGCAAGGTCGACCAGGTGGAGGAACGGCAGGGGCGTCGCCCCCCGCACCGCCCCGGCGAAGGCGTGGGCCGTGTTGCACGGCATGACCAGAAGTTCGGCTCCAGCCCGCTCAAGCCCACGCGCCATGGCGGCCAGGACCGGCGCCGGCGAGGCCCCCTCGCCGCGGATGGCGGCGTTGCGGTCGGGAACGGCGCCGTTGCTGTCGACGATCAGGCGCACATGGTCCTGGTCCGCCGACGCGGGCGTCAGCGCCAGCACCCGGCCCATGAAATGCACCGTGGCGGCCGGCCCCATGCCGCCGATCACGCCCACCGTCCGGCCCATCAGTCGCGCAGCACGTCCTGATAGGCGAACAGGGCGGGCGAGCCGCCGGTATGGACGAAGAGGACATTGTCGGCGGCCTTGAAGTGGCCCCGCCGGACCAGGCCAATCAGGCCGGCCATGGCCTTGCCGGTGTAGACCGGATCGAGCAGCACCCCCTCGAGCCTCGCCAGCATGTGCACGGCCTCGATCATCTCCGGAGTCGGCAGGGAATAGCCCGGGCCGACCCAGTCGCCGAGCGCCGTCACCGCCTCTCGCGGCACGGTGGGCAGGCCGAGGGTCTCGGCTGTAGCCAGGGCCAGGGTGTGAACATTGGTCTCCTGCAGTTCGCGCGGCCGGCTAACGTTGATCCCGGTGAGGGGGATTCCCGACCGTCGGCCCCAGAGCCCGACGAGCAACCCCGCATGGGTTCCGGCGCTGCCGCTGGGGGTGACGACGTGGTCGAGCGCCAGGCCCTGGTCGAAGGTCTGGGCGATGATCTCGTCGGCGCAGGCCACATAGCCCAGCGCGCCCCGCGAGTTCGACCCGCCTCCGGGAATGACATAGCCTTTGCGGCCCGCGGCGGGCAGGTCGGCTGCCATAGCCTGCATCGAAGCCATCAGATCCGATCCCGCCGGGACGACGGCGATCCGCTCGACGCCCATGAGGCCGAACAGGAAGTTGTTGCCGCTGGCCTTGGAGTCATAGGTGCCGGCCACTCGCTCCTCGAGAACCAGACGGCACTTCAGGCCCTCGCGCGCCGCCGCCGCCAGGGTCAGGCGGCAGTGATTCGACTGTGGCGCGCCGCAGGTGACCAGGGTGTCGGCGCCCTGGGCCAGGGCGTCGGCCACCAGGAACTCCAGCTTGCGCGTCTTGTTGCCGCCAGCCGCCAGCCCCAGGGTGTCGTCACGCTTGATCCATAGCCTGGGCCCGCCCAGGGCCCGGCTGAGGTTGGTCAGCGGTTCGATGGCGGTCGCGTGAGGCGTGTAGCGGCGGCGGGGGAACTTCGCGAGATTCATGATGGGACCTGGAGGCGGCGGGCGGAAGCGACCGCGCCACCATAGCGACCCCGGCCGCCGATGAGAATTCACCGCCAAACCAGGCGATTTTCCGGGTGTGGCCGGCGCCGATCCCGGCTACCCCTGGGGCGGCGCGCCGCACGGGCGCAACTGGACGGGGCCGGGCTTGACGGGTTTCGCGGACGCAGCGGGGAATTGCGGACCATGAAGCGGTTTTCCGCCCTCGCCCTGCTGCGCGCCGGCCTTGACGGCCAGACCCGCTGGCCGCGCCACTGGCGAGATCCCGAACCGGCGAGGCGCTACGACATCGTCGTCATCGGCGGCGGCGGGCACGGCCTGGCCACCGCCTACTACCTGGCCAGAGTCCACGGCGTGAAGTCCGTCGCTGTTCTTGAGAAGGCCTGGATCGGCGGCGGCAACACGGGCCGCAACACCACGATCGTCCGCTCCAACTATCGCCAGCCCCAACTGCAGCGCCTTCTGGAGTTCTCCCTCAAGACCTGGGAGACGCTCGGCGACGAACTGAACTTCAATCTGATGTTCAGCCAGCGCGGGGTGCTGTTTCTGGGTCATTCCGACGCCGACATGGTCAGCCTCGCCGAACGCGGCGATTCCCTGCGCTGCGCCGGGATCGACGCCGAACTGATGAGCCGCGACGAGGTGGCCCGCCTGGCGCCCTGCCTGGAGGTGTCGCGCGACGCCCGTCACCCCATCGTCGGCGGACTGATCCAGAAGCGCGGCGGCACGGCCCGGCACGACGCCGTGGCCTGGGGTTTCGCCCGGGCAGCCGACGCCCTGGGCGTCGATGTGATCCAGAACTGCGAGGTCACCGGCTTCGCCATGACCGGTGGTCGCGTCACCGGGGTGAAGACCAGCCGCGGCGAGATCGGCGCCGACCGGGTGGGCATCTGCGTGGCTGGCGCCTCCGGGGTGGTGGCCGGCCTGGCCGGCCTGAAGCTGCCCATCGAATCCCACCTTCTGCAGGCGTTCGTCTCCGAGCCCGTCAAGCCGATGCTGGACACGGTGATCCTGTCGCAATCGATCCACGCCTACGTCAGCCAGTCGGACAAGGGCGAGATGGTCGTCGGCGGCGATCCCGACCATTACCCCACCTATTCCCAGCGGGGCTCGCCGCACCGTATCGAGGAGGTGGCCGCGCAGGCCATCGCCCTGATCCCTGCGCTGTCGCGCCTGCGCATGCTGCGCTGCTGGGCCGGAACCACCGACATGAGCTTCGACGGCTCGCCGATCATCGCCCCCACGCCGGTTGACGGCCTCTATCTGAACGGCGGCTGGTGCTACGGCGGCTTCAAGGCGACGCCCGGATCGGGCCGGCTCTACGCCCACTTGCTGGCCACCGGCGCCTCGCACGAGATCGCCGCGCCGTTCAGCCTCGATCGCTTCGCCCGGGGCGCCACGATCGACGAGGCCGGCGCCGGCCCCGCGCCGCAGGCGCGTTAGGCGAGGCGCGGGAACGATGATGCTGATCCCCTGCCCCCACTGCGGTCCTCGCGCCCATGTGGAATTCACCTACGCCCGGACGCTGGACGCCGTCCTGCCGCTCGACGCCACGCCCGATGAGGCGGCGCGTATCCTCTTTGAGCGCGAGAACCCGCGCGGACCGTCGAAGGAACTCTGGCGGCACACCCATGGTTGCGGATCCTGGCTTCGGCTGACGCGCCACACCGCGACGCACGAGATCAGCGAAACGGTTCCCTGGCCCCCCTCCCCTCCGGGCCACGGGGCGTGGCCATCATGAGCGCCCGCTTCCGTACCGGGAAGGGAGGGCTGATCGACCGCGACCGCACCCTGACGTTCACTTTCGACGGGCGGTCCCTGGAGGCCCACCCCGGCGACACCCTGGCGTCGGCCCTGCTGGCCAATGGCGTGCGGCTGATGGGGCGGAGCTTCAAGTACCACCGCCCGCGCGGCGTGCTGGGGGCCGGCGTCGAGGAACCCAACGCCCTGGTCGGGGTGGGCGGGGGCGGCCGCTTCGAACCCAACACCAGGGCCACCGACCTCTTCGTCTACGATGGCCTCGCCGCCATCAGCCAGAACCGCTGGCCGAGCCTGGCCCTCGACATGGGCGCGGGGAACGGCGCCTTGGCCCGGTTCATTCCAGCCGGCTTTTACTACAAGACCTTCTTCGGCGGCCCCCGGCGGTGGGCGTTCTACGAGCGGTTCATCCGCATGGCCGCGGGGCTGGGAAAGCCGCCCACCCTGGCCGATCCGGACCGATTCGATCATCGCGCCGCGTTCTGCGATCTGCTTGTGGTCGGAGCCGGGCCGGCCGGCCTCGCCGCCGCGCGCGCCGCCACCCTCGCCGGCGCCCGGGTTATCCTGGCCGAACAGGACAACCGTCCCGGCGGGGCTTTGCTCCGCGATCCGGCGGAGATCGAGGGTCGCGACGGCCTGCAGTGGGCGGATGATGTCTGCACGCTGATCCGGGAACGCGGCGGGAGGGTCCTGACGCGGGCCACGGCCGCCGGCTTCTACGACCACCGCCTGGTCAGCCTGGTCGAGCGGCGGGTCGAGGCCGGTCAGTCGCCCGTCGGCGGCCCCGCCCAGAGGATCTGGCATGTCCGCGCCCGTCGTGTGGTCCTCGCCCAGGGCGCCATCGAGCGGCCGCTGCTGTTTTCAGGCAACGACCGGCCGGGCGTGATGCTGGCCTCCGCGGCCCGCACTTACGCGGGTCGCTTCGGCGTCCGCCCGGGCGCCCGAGCGGTCATCGCCGGCTGCGACGATCACATCTATCTGACCGCCCTGGCCCTGGCCGACGCGGGGGTGCATATCGCCGCCATTCTGGACAGCCGCGGCGAGGCCGAAAGCGCCATGGCCCTGCGCGCCAAAGACCGTTTCGCCCGTTACCTGCGCGCCCACGTCCTCGCCGCCGAAGGCGGCGCGCTTGTGCGCGGCGTGCGGGCCGTTGCGGGCGGGCGGGTGTTCGACATCGGCTGCGATCTCGTGGCCGTCTCCGGCGGCCAGACGCCGGTGGTCCATCTGCACATGCAGGCCGGCGGCGCCCTGGCCTGGGACAAGGCCGCCGGAGCCTTCAATCCCGCCTCGCCGCGCCAAAACCAGGACAGCGCCGGCGCCGGGGCCGGCGTCCACGGGCTCGCGGGCGCCCTCGCCGACGGCTGGCGCGCGGGGCGCGCCGCC
>CAIXWN010000242.1 GCA_903923135.1 uncultured Caulobacteraceae bacterium
CGACAACTGCATCATCGTCTGCTCGATCGAGAACATCGACCCCATGGGCGTTCACACCGGCGATTCGATCACCGTCGCCCCGGCCCTGACCCTCACCGACAAGGACTACCAGTGGATGCGCGCCGCCTCGATCGCGGTGCTGCGCGAGATCGGCGTGGAGACCGGCGGCTCCAACGTGCAGTTCGCCGTCAACCCGGCCGACGGGCGCATGGTGGTGATCGAGATGAACCCGCGGGTGTCGCGCTCGTCGGCCCTGGCCTCCAAGGCCACCGGCTTTCCCATCGCCAAGATCGCCGCGCGCCTGGCGGTGGGCTACACGCTCGATGAGCTGCTCAACGACATCACCGGCGCCACGCCGGCCTCGTTCGAACCCTCCATCGACTATGTGGTCACCAAGATCCCGCGCTTCGCCTTTGAGAAGTTCCCGGGCTCCGAGCCGCACCTGACCACCCAGATGAAATCGGTGGGCGAGGTGATGGCCATCGGCCGCACCTTCGCCGAGAGCCTGCAGAAGGCCCTGCGCGGCCTGGAGACCGGCCTGACCGGCCTGGACGAGATCGAGATCCCCGGCGCCAACGATCCGGTCGGCGGCCGCGGGGCGGTGATCCGCGCCCTCGGCGAGCCCACCCCCGACCGCCTGCGGGTGATCGCCCAGGCCTTCCGCCACGGCCTGGACGTGGAGGCCGTCAACGGCGCCTGCAGCTATGAGCCGTGGTTCCTGCGCCAGATCGAGACCCTGGTGCGCACCGAGGCCGCCGTTCGCGCCGCGGGCCTGCCGGCCGCCGCCGAGGATTTCCGCCGGCTGAAGGCCCAGGGCTTCTCCGACGCCCGCCTGGGCGAGCTGACCGGCC
This sequence comes from uncultured Caulobacteraceae bacterium, assembly GCA_903923135.1. Taxonomy (GTDB): domain Bacteria; phylum Pseudomonadota; class Alphaproteobacteria; order Caulobacterales; family Caulobacteraceae; genus Acaudatibacter; species Acaudatibacter lapponiensis. The sequence goes on from CAIXWN010000242.1 coordinate 852, forward strand.
GAGGCGAGGCCGCCGCCCGCGCCGCCCGCCACGCCCTGGGGGTGCGGCCGGTGTACAAGCGCATCGACAGCTGCGCCGCGGAGTTCGCCGCCGCCACGCCCTACATGTACTCCACCTACGAGAGCGGCGTGGTGGGCCAGCCGCCGCAGTGCGAATCCGAACCGACGGCCCGGCGCAAGGCGATCATACTGGGCGGCGGGCCCAACCGCATCGGCCAGGGCATCGAGTTCGACTACTGCTGCTGTCACGCGGCCTTCGCCATGGACGAGATCGGCGTGGAGTCGATCATGGTCAACTGCAACCCCGAGACCGTCTCCACCGACCCCGACACCTCCGACCGTCTCTATTTCGAGCCCCTGACCGCCGAGGACGTGCTGGAGCTGATCGCCGTGGAGGCCTCACGCGGCGAGCTGCTGGGGGTGATCGTGCAGTTCGGCGGCCAGACACCGCTGAAACTGGCCAAACCGCTGGAGGCGGCCGGCGTGCCGATCATGGGCACCAGCCCCACCGCCATCGACCTGGCCGAGGACCGCGAGCAGTTCCAGCAGCTGCTGCACCGGCTGAAGATCCAGCAGCCGGTGAACGCCATCGCCCGCACCGACGCCGAGGCCTTCGAGGCCGCCCACACGGTCGGCTATCCGGTGGTCATCCGCCCCTCGTTCGTGCTGGGCGGCCGGGCCATGGAGATCATCCGCGACGACGAGCAGCTGGCGCGATACGTGCGCGACGCGGTGAAGGTGTCGGGCGACTCGCCGGTGCTGCTCGACGCCTATCTTTCGCGCGCCACCGAGGTGGACATCGACGCCCTGTGCGACGGCGAGACGGTCTATGTGGCCGGGGTGCTGGAGCATATCGAGGAGGCCGGGGTGCATTCGGGCGACAGCGCCTGCTCCCTGCCCCCCTTCTCCCTGCGCCCGGAGACCATCGAGGAGCTGAAGCGCCAGACCGAGGCCATGGCCCGGGCGCTGAACGTGCGCGGCCTGATGAACGTGCAGTTCGCCATCGAGGAGCCGCTGTCGGACGCGCCGCGCATCTATGTGCTGGAGGTCAATCCCCGCGCCAGCCGCACCGTGCCCTTCGTGGCCAAGACCATCGGCCAGCCGGTGGCCGCCATCGCCGCCAAGATCATGGCGGGCGTCAGCCTGGCCAGCTTCGGCCTGAAGGACACGCCCTATGACCATGTGGCGGTGAAGGAGGCGGTGTTCCCCTTCGCCCGTTTCGCCGGGGTCGACACGGTGCTGGGACCGGAGATGCGCTCCACCGGCGAGGTTATGGGCCTGGACTGGCGCCGGCCGGGCGAGACCCTGCAGCCGGCCTTCGCCCGCGCCTTCGCCAAGAGCCAGCTGGCCGGCGGCACCATCCTGCCCACCGAGGGGGCGGTGTTCGTCTCGGTGAAGGACGCCGACAAGCCGTGGATCGAGGAGCCGGTGCGCCTGCTGCTGGCGCAGGGCTTCCGCGTGGTGGCCACTGGCGGCACCCACGCCCATCTGGCCGCCCTGGGCCTGGAGGTGCAGCTGGTGCGCAAGGTGCTGGAGGGCCGGCCGCACATCCTCGACGCCATGAAGAACCGCGAGATCCAGCTGGTGTTCAACACCACCGAGGGGCGCCAGTCGCTGCAGGACAGCTTCTCCCTGCGCCGCGCCGCGCTGATGATGAAGATCCCCTACTACACAACCGCCGCCGGCGCCCTGGCCGCCGCGCAGGCGATCACCGCCCAGGCCCACGGGGTGATGGAGGTCCGCTCGCTGCAGAGCTACGCGGCGGGGTGAGCGGGGGGGCGGCCTCTTCAGGACAGGTGAGGCGCTCGATGTCCGCCAGCCCAGGGTCGGGACCGGCGCAAATGAGCCGAACAGCTCGGTCATCGCGACCCCGCCCGCGAGCGACACCGCCCACGAACCCGTTCGCCGTCGGCTAGAGCAAAATCCGGCCAGATGGAAGCATCTGGTCGGATATAATTTGCTCTAGAATCAAATATTTAGAGCCCTTCTGATCCGATCTGATAGTTGCAATCAGATCGGGAAGGGCTAGCCTCCGGCCGCCCCTGGCTTCTGCGCGGGCGGTGACGCAGTCGGGAACATGCTCCTTACAGCGGAACTTGAAATCAGGCTCGCGCAGTCCGTGCGGATTCCCGCATTGTTCACCGCGGGCATCTTGGCGTCCATCGCGAACAGGACAAGTTCAGCATCAAACTCGCTGAGACCCTGGGCGTAGAGGGCGCTCAGAGTCCGTTTGGAAA
>CAIXWN010000243.1 GCA_903923135.1 uncultured Caulobacteraceae bacterium
GAAGGTCGTCCTCGACGCCGTCGTTTCCACCTTCGCCTAAGACACGGTCTCAAGGAGAGCCCCGCCGGCATGGCCAGCGGCAAGGAACTGAAGAACCGGATCGCCAGCGTCACCTCGACGCAGTAGATCACCAAGGCGATGCAGATGGTCGCCGCGGCGAAACTGCGCCGCGCCCGCGACGCGGCGGAAAGCGCGCGGCCCTACGCCACGCGCATGGCCGCGGTGATCGCCAACCTCGCCGCCGGAGTCTCCGGCGACGGCGCGCCCCTGATGCTGGTGGGCACCGGCTCCCAGACGCGCGAACTGATCGTCGTGGCCACGTCGGACAAGGGCCTGGCCGGGGGCTTCAACTCCTCGATCGTACGCGCCGCCCGCGACTACATCGCCGAGCAGATCGCCGCCGGCCGTCAGGTCTCGATCCTGCCGGTGGGTCGCAAGGCGCGCGACCAGCTGAAGCGCCTGTTCGGTGAGCGCTACATCGCCGAACCCGAAGCGGGCGTTCCCTCGCTCGCCAAGGCGCAGGAAATTGCTGATCTGGTGACGGCCCGTTTCGAGGCGGGCGAGACCGACGTCGTCACCCTGTTCTACAACCGCTTCGCCTCGGTGGTCAGCCAGGTTCCCACGCGCCAGCAACTGATCCCGGCCCAGGTGGCGGGGTCGGCGCCGACCATCGATCTGAAGGGCGCCGGCTATGAATACGAGCCGGATGAGACGGCCATCCTGGCCGCCTTGTTGCCGCGCAACCTGACCACCCAGATTCTCGCTGCGATGCTGGAGAACCAGGCCGGTTTCTTCGCCGCTCAGATGGCGGCCATGGATAACGCCACCCGCAACGCCGGCGAGATGATCGCCAAATACAAACTCATCATGAACCGTACCCGCCAGGCGCAGATTACCAAGGAGCTGATCGAGATCATCTCCGGCGCCGAGGCCCTCTAAGCGAAAGCACAGCCCAGACATGACCATGACCGACACCGCCCCCGAAACTACCCTGCCGCCCGGCGTCGCTACCGGCCGCGTCGTCCAGATCATCGGCGCCGTCGTCGACGTCGAGTTCGAAGGCCACCTGCCGGCGATCCTCAGCGCCCTGGAAACCACCAACACCGACCAGAAGACCGGCGCGCCCTTCCGCCTGGTCCTGGAGGTGGCCCAGCACCTGGGCGAGAACACCGTGCGCACCATCGCCATGGACACCACCGAAGGCCTCACCCGCGGCCACCCGGTGGTCGACACCGGCGGCCCGATCACTGTCCCCGTGGGTCCGGGCTGCCTGGGCCGGATCATGAACGTCATCGGCGAGCCGGTGGACGAGGCCGGCCCGATCCCGCACAACCGGCGCGCCAGCATTCACCGCGAGGCGCCGTCCTTCGCCGACCAGACTTCCTCGGCCGAAATCCTCGTTACCGGCATCAAGGTCATCGATCTGCTCTGCCCCTACACCAAGGGCGGCAAGACCGGCCTGTTCGGCGGCGCCGGCGTGGGCAAGACCGTGACCATGCAGGAACTGATCAACAACATCGCCAAGGCCTACGGCGGCTACTCGGTGCTGGCCGGGGTGGGTGAGCGCACCCGCGAAGGCAACGACCTCTATTACGAAATGATCGATTCCAAGGTGAACGTCGATCCGAAGGAGAACAACGGCTCCACCGAGGGCTCTCGCTGCGCCCTGGTCTACGGCCAGATGAACGAACCCCCCGGCGCCCGCGCCCGCGTGGCCCTCTCCGGGCTGGCCCAGGCGGAATATTTCCGCGACGAGGAGGGCAAGGACGTGCTGCTCTTCATCGACAACATCTTCCGTTTTACCCAAGCCGGTTCGGAAATGTCCGCCCTGCTGGGCCGCATCCCCTCCGCCGTGGGCTATCAGCCCACCCTGGCCACCGAGATGGGCAATCTGCAGGAGCGCATCACTTCCACCAACAAGGGGTCGATCACGTCGGTGCAGGCCATCTTCGTGCCCGCCGACGACCTCACCGACCCCGCGCCCGCCGCGTCCTTCGCCCACCTGGACGCCAAGACCGTGCTCAGCCGCGACATCGCCGCCCTGGGCATCTTCCCGGCCGTGGACCCGCTGGACTCCACCTCCCGCATCCTCGACCCACTGGTGGTCGGCGAGGAGCACTACAACGTCGCCCGCCGGGTTCAGGAGATCCTTCAGCAGTACAAGGCGCTGAAGGACATCATCGCCATTCTCGGGATGGATGAGCTTTCCGAAGAGGACAAGCTGACCGTGGCGCGCGCCCGCAAGATCAGCCAGTTCCTCTCGCAGCCGTTGCACGTGGCCGAAGCGTTCACCAACCAGCCGGGCGTGTTCGTCTCGCTCGAAGAGACCATCAAGTCCTTCAAGGCGGTCTGCGACGGCGAATACGACCACCTTCCCGAAACCGCCTTCCGCATGGTCGGCGGGATCGACGAGGCCGTGGCCAAGGCCGAGAAGATGGCGGCGGAAGCCTGATGGCCGAAAAGCTGCATTTTTCCCTCGTCTCCCCGGAACGCGAGCTGTTCAGTGGGGACGTCGACCAGGTGGACGCGCCGGGCTCCGAAGGCAGTTTCGGGGTGCTCGCCGGACACGCGCCGTTCATGACCACCCTCAAGGAGGGGCGGGTGCATGTGCACGTCGACGGCGGCGAGCGGGTCTATGAGGTGCGTGGCGGCTTCGCCGACGTCACGCCCCAGGGGCTGATCATCCTGGCCGAGACCGCAGAAGAGGTCGTCTGAACGACCCTATCGATCCCGGCCGGGACATTCGTTAGTAAAGTACAAGACGGTCCTGTGACGGCGATGTCACCGGGCCCGAGGTGAAGGAAACGTCGATACCATGCGCCCAGCTCTCGTCTGCCTGATTGCCTTCGCGGGCCTTGCGCCGATGGCCGTGGCCCAGACCGCTCCCCAGCCCGCGACGGCGCCGGCCGACACGACAGCCGCCCCGCCTGCCCAGACCCCGGCTCCCGCACCGGCGGTTGCCGAGGCCCCGGCCGCGCAAGCTCCCGCGCCGGCTTCTGCTCCCGTCGTCGCCGACGCGCCGC
>CAIXWN010000244.1 GCA_903923135.1 uncultured Caulobacteraceae bacterium
AGATGGGCCGGACGCCGGGGGCCGGCGGCGAGGATGTCGGGGACCGCCGCCAGGGCCAGGGCCAGGAAGCCCTTCATGTCGCAGGTTCCCCGCCCGTAGAGGCGCTCCCCCCGGCGGGTCAGCACGAACGGATCGCTGCTCCACGGCTGGCCATCCACGGGCACCACGTCGGTGTGTCCTGACAGCACGATACCCCCGGCGACGGCCGGGCCGATCGTGGCCAGCAGGCCGGCCTTCGCGCCGCTGGCGTCCTCGACGCGATGCGCGCTGACGCCATGGCTGGCCAGATAGGTTTCCACCCAGGCGATCAGCTCCAGATTGGAGCGGTACGAGGTGGTGTCGAAGGCCACCAGCCGCTCGAGAATGTCGATGGCCCGTCCGGTCAGCCCGGCGCCCGCCCCCGCCACCCTAGTGGGTCCCGCCTGAAGCCTGCGGGCCGATCGCGATCAGTTCGATCTTGAACTCCAGGACGCTGCCGGGCGGGATCGGTCCGGCGCCCTCGTCGCCATAGGCCAGTTCGGCGGGCGCGTAGAGCTCCCAGATGTCGCCGGGGCGCATGAGCTGCAGGGCCTCGGTCCAGGCGGGAATCAGGCCGGAAACGCCGAACACGGCGGGCGTTCCCCGCTGATAGCTGGAGTCGAACACCTCACCGGTGAGCAGCTTGCCCTCATAGTTCACCTTCACCTCGTCGGTCGGCCTGGGCATAGGCCCGGAGGCCGGTCCGGACGTGAGGACCTTGTACTGCAGGCCCGAGGCGGTGACGTGCACGCCGGGCGCGTGAGCGTTCTGGGCCAGGAAGGCCTTGCCCGCCGCCACGACCTCGGGTTTGGGGCCGGCCTTGGCGCAGGCGCACACGGCCAGGACGCAGATCAGGGCGAACGCGGAGCGTAGGGCGGCCTTCATCGGATTCTCCTCGGCGGTGTCGGGAATGCGCCCTGGGACGGGGTCAGACGGCGCGGGGCGGATAACCCTTCTCGCGCAGGGCGTCCATGATCTCCTGGGTGTGCTGGGCGTCGCGGGTCTCGATCATGATGTCGAACTCGGCGCCCTTGGCGGGCACATCCAGCGCCAGGCGATTGTGCGCCACCTCCAGGATGTTGGCGCCCATGGCGCCCACGGTGGCCGACACGGTGGCCAGCAGCCCCGGACGGTCGTCGCCGATGATGCGCAGGGAGACCAGCCTCTGCGCCCGCACCAGTTCGCGGGTGAGCACCGAGGCCAGCAGGCGCGGATCGATGTTGCCGCCGGTGATGATCAGGCCGCACACCTTGCCGCGGAAGCGCTCCGGATAGGCCAGCAGGGCGGCCAGGGAGGCGGCGCCGGCCCCCTCGACCACGGTCTTCTCCACGTTGCAGTAGAGCGCGATCGCCCGCTCGAAATAGGGCTCCTCCAGCAGCAGCACGTCGTCGATCAGCGGCCGGGCGACCGAATAGGTCAGGTTGCCGACGGCCTTCACCGCTATGCCCTCGGCGATGGTCTGGCCGCCGCAGGGCGCGTTCAGGCCGCGCATGCGGGCGGTGAACGAGGGGTACATGGCCGGCTCGACGCCGACGATATGGATATCGGGCTTGATCGATTTGGCGGCCGTGGCCACGCCGCTGATCAGGCCGCCGCCGCCGATGGGCACCGGCATGATCTCGATGTGTGGCGCGTCCTCCAGCATTTCCAGCGCGATGGTGCCCTGTCCGGCCATCACCGCCAGGTCGTCGAACGGATGGACGAAAACCAGACCCCGCTCCTCCTGCAGCGTGAGGGCGGTCTCGTTGGCGGCATCGTAGCTGTCGCCATCAATGACCACCGTAGCGCCGAAGTCGCGGGTCTGCTGCACCTTCACGTGTGGCGTGGCGCGCGGCATGACGATGGTGATCGGGATGCCGAGTCTCTGGCCGTGGTAGGCCAGCCCCTGGGCGTGGTTGCCGGCCGAGGCGGCGATCACGCCGCGTCGGCGCTCATTGTCGTTGAGCTGCGACAGCACGTTCAGGGCGCCGCGCTCCTTGTAGGCGGCGGTGAACTGCTGGTTCTCGAACTTCACCCAGACCTCTGCCCCGGTAATCTCCGACAGGGTGCGCGAGCGCCGGCAGGGCGTGCGTTCCACGTGGCCGGCTATCCGGCCGGCGGCCGCCTGTATGTCGTCTAGGGTAAGGGTCATGGTTCTGGAATTTCAAAGGAACGGACCCCTAGCGCAATCGGCCTTCAGGTGGAATCACCTGAACGGTGAGAATTTGCGCCAGAGTCAAAAACATAGAGCACTTGCTCATCGCCAATCCGGTACCCGTTCTGGCGGCGAGTGCTGTAGCCGCAAAAACGGTCCGTGCGAAGATCAAACCCCGCCGGAAGGGTGCGAAAGGTCTCGATCAGGCCGGATCGAACTCGCTGACCCAGTGTCCGGGCTCCACTTCGAGGAGTCTTGGCGTGTAGACGGCCTCGCCCGGCGCGTGGGCCCGGCGCGAGGGCAGAAAGCGCAGTCCGGCCTCTGGGTCGAGCGGGCTGGGCGGCTCGCCCACCGGCCGCACATGGATGCGGCCACGCTCGAACACCGGATCGGCGGTCAGGGCGGCGGCGAGCAGGGCCTGGGTGTAGGGGTGGCGCGGCTCTGCGTACAGCTGATCGCCGCTGGCGGTCTCCATCACCCGGCCGAGGTAGAGAACCATCACCCGGTGGCTGATCTCACGGACCACCGCCAGGTCGTGGCTGATGAAGATCATCGCCAACCCCATGTCCTTCTGCAGGCGGATCAACAGGTCGATGATCTCGGCCCGGATCGACACGTCCAGCGCCGACACCGCCTCGTCACAGATCACCAGCCTGGGTCGCAGGATCATCGCCCGGGCGATGCCGACACGCTGGTTCTGGCCTCCGGAGAGCTCGTGCGGATAGCGGTTGACCAGGCTGGCGGAAAGGCCAGCGGCTTCCATCATCTCCGCCGCCGCCGCCTGGCGGGCGGCCCGGTTCAGCTCTGGCCGGAAGACGCGCAGGGGCTCGGCGACAGACTCGCCGACGGTCGAGCGGGGGTCCAGGCTGGCCAGGGGATCCTGGAAGACGATCTGCAGGTCCCTTCGCGCCTGGCGCAAGGCGGCGCGATCGGCGCCGGTGATGTCGCGGCCCAGCACCGAGACCGCGCCGGCCGTGGCCGGGACCAGGTTCAGCACCGCCCGGGCCAGGGTGGACTTGCCGCTGCCGCTCTCGCCCACCACGCCCAGTGTCTCGCCCTGGCGCACCTGGAAACTGACACCGTCCACCGCCCGCAGGACCTTGCGGCCGCTGAACAGGCCGCCCAAGGGAAAATGCACCTTCACCGCCTTGCCGGTCGCGACCACCGGCGCGTCGGCGGGGACGGTCGCGCGGCTGGGGCGATCGCCCCGGTCCTGCCGATCCAGGCGCGGCACGGCTGCCAGCAGGGCGCGGGCGTAGTCTGTGCGCGGGCGGCCGAACACCTCCGTAACCGGCCCCTGTTCGACAAAGGCGCCGGCCTTCATCACGCAGACCCGGTCAGCCATCCGCGCGATCACGCCCATGTCGTGCGTGATCAGCGCCATGGCGGCGCCGGTCTCGTCGCGCAGTTCGGCCATCAGATCGAGGATCTCGGCCTGCACCGTGACGTCGAGCGCGGTGGTCGGTTCGTCGGCGATCAGCAGGTCCGGCCCGCAGGCCATGGCCGCGGCGATCATCACCCTCTGGCGCATGCCGCCCGAAAGCTCGTGCGGGTACTGCCGCAGCCGCCGTCCGGCGTCGGGGATGCGCACCCGCTTCAGCCAGTCGAGGGCCCGGTCCATGGCCTCGGCGGGGTTCAGTCCCAGGTGCAGGCGCAGCGGCTCGGCGATCTGCTCGCCGACGCGCACATGCGGCGTCAGGGCGGTCAGGGGGTCCTGGAAGATCATCGTCATCTTCGACCCGCGCAGCCGGTTCAGGGCCGCCGGCTTCAGGCCGAGAATCTCCTGGTGGCGGTAGCGGACGGATCCGGACGCGCGGCCGTTGCGGGCCAGCAGTCCCATGACGGTCATGAACGCCTGGCTCTTTCCCGATCCGCTCTCGCCGACCACCCCCACGCACTCGCCGGCGTCGATCCGCAGCGACAGGCCGCGCACGGCCTCGACCTCGCCGTCGTGGGTCGAGAAGGTGACGTTCAGGCCCTCGATGGCGAGAACGGGGGTCTGGACGGGATCGGAATCGATCAAGGGAAGCCTTTGCAGGACGCGCGGCGGGCGCGCGGAGCGACAGTGCGGGAGATCGCCGGCCGCCTCAAGGCCCGATCCGTCCGCCGCGGTCTCAGGCGACGCCGGACCGCAGCAGATCGTGCATATGCACGGCGCCCACCAGCCGGCCCGCCTCGCAGACGAACACCAGCATGATCGGCCGCGGCCGATCGTTCATCACCCGCAGCGCCTCGCTGGCCAGCAGCCGGGCCTCGACGAACACCGGCTCGCGGGTCATGTGGTCGGAGACGGCCGCCGAAAGGGCGGCCCGGGGCAGGGCCCGGCGCAGGTCGCCGTCAGTGAAGGCGCCCAGAAGGCGGCCCTCGCCGTCCACCACCGCCGCCCCGCCGTAGCGGGTGCGGGTGATCTCGAAGATGGCGTCCGAAAGCGTGGCCTCCGGGGAAAGGGTCGGCAGGTCGGCGCCCGTGGCCATCAGGTCGCGCACCGTGATCAGCTGCGAGCCCAGTCGGCCGCCAGGATGGAAATTGCGGAAATCGGCGGCGGAAAAGCCGCGGCTCTCCAGCAGGGCCACGGCTAGGGCGTCGCCGAAGGCCAGCTGCATGGTGGTCGAGGTGGTCGGCGCCAGACCGTTCGGGCACGCCTCCTCTGCGCGCGGCAGAGTCAGGGTGACGTCGGCGGCGCCGGCCAGCGCGCTGGCGGCGTCCGCGGTGACGGCGATCAGGGGCACGGCGAAGCGCTTGCAGAAATGGATCACGTCGCGGAGTTCAGGGGTCTCGCCTGACCAGGACAGGGCCAGCACCACGTCGCCCCGGGCGATCATGCCCAGATCGCCGTGACTGGCCTCCGCAGGGTGCAGATAGAAGGCCGGCGTGCCGGTGGACGCGAAGGTGGCGGCGATCTTGCGGGCGACGTGGCCGCTCTTGCCCATGCCGGTGACCACCACGCGGCCGGTCGCCGCGGCCAGCGTCGCCACGGCGCGGTCGACCGGCTCGGCCAGCGGACCGTCCAGGGCGCGGGTGAGGGCGCGCAGCCCCTCGATCTCGGCGTTCACGGTCCGCAGGGCCGAGACGGCGGGGCCCTCGGGGGCGGGGGTCTTTGGCGAAGCACGCAAGGTGCGATAGGTCTCCGGCTGTTGGCCCCATCGGTAGCCTGGATGTCATGTCGGACGGAAGCATTACAAGACGCCCGGGGGTGATCTTCGACCGTGACGGAGTGCTGAACCACGATCACGGCTATGTTGGCCAGGTGGAGCGGCTGGACTGGATACCCGGAGCCCGCCGGGCGATCGGCCGGCTGAACCGGGCCGGCATCGCCGTGGCGGTGGCCACCAACCAGTCGGGCGTGGCGCGCGGCTATTTCGACATGGCGGCGGTCGAGCGGGTGCACGCGGCGATGCGGGCCGATCTGGCCGCCGAGGGAGCGCACCTCGACGCCATCTATGTCTGCCCCTTCCTGGCCGGGGCGACCGTGCCGGACTTCGTCCATCCCGATCACCCGGACCGCAAGCCCAACCCGGGCATGGTGCTGCGGGCCATCGCCGACCTGAACCTGGACCCTTCGCGCACGGTGCTCATCGGCGACAAGACCTCCGACCTCGAGGCGGCCCGCCGGGGGGGCGTTTCGGGGGCGCTGTTTCCTGGCGGTGACCTGGACGCATTCCTCACGGCCCTGAGCATTCCCGGCCTCGGCGACGCGAAATAAAGGGATACAACGATTGTCTCGCCTCCTGCCGTCCGCCCCCGTATCAGCGCCCGCCATGATCGCCTTCATCGACCTGGCCGCGCAGCAGGCGCGCATCCGCCCCGCGATCGACGCCGCCATAGCCCGGGTCCTGGCTCACGGCGCCTATGTCATGGGCCCGGAGGTGCGCGCGTTCGAGGCGCAGCTGGCCGCCTTCTGCGGCGCGCGCCGCGCCCTGTCCTGCGCCAACGGCACCGACGCCCTGGCCCTGCCGCTGATGGCCTGGGACATCGGCGCGGGCGACGCGGTGTTCTGTCCGGCGTTCACCTTCGCCGCCACGCCCGAGGTGATCCCCTGGACCGGGGCGACACCGGTGTTCGTCGACATCCTGCCCGACACCTTCAATCTCGATCCGGCCCGCCTGGAGGCCGCGGTGGAGGCCGTGGCCGCCGAGGGGCGCCTGCGGCCGGCGGCGGTGATCGCCGTGGATCTGTTCGGCCAGACGGCCGACTATCCGGCCATCGCCGCGGTCTGCCGCCGTCACGGCCTCAGGCTGATCGCCGACTCGGCCCAGGGCTTCGGCGCGACCCTGGCCGGCGACCATCCCATTCGCTGGGCCGACGCGGTCAGCACCAGTTTCTTTCCGGCCAAGCCGCTGGGCGGTTACGGCGACGGCGGCGCGGTGCTCACCGATGACGAGGCCCTTTGGGACCGGATGGATTCCCTGAGGGTGCACGGCAAGGCCGTGGCGGGCGACGCCTCTCCCGGCGACCACGATCCGAAATACCTCAACGCCCGTGTCGGGATGAATTCCCGCCTCGACACCCTGCAGGCGGCGATCCTCATCGAGAAGCTGGCCATCTTCGCCGACGAGATCGACCTTCGCCAGGGCGTCGCCGACCGCTATGCGGTGGGGCTGGCCGGAGTCTGCCTGTCGGTTCCGTCGGTGATCGCCGACGGGGTCTCCACCTGGGCGCAGTATGTGATCGAGCACCGCGACCGCGACGGCCTCGCGGCTCACCTGAAGGCGCAGGGCGTGCCGACCGCCGTCTACTATCCGGTTCCCATGCACCTTCAGGCGCCCTATGCGGCCTTTCCCCGGGGCCTGGGGGGACTGCCGGTCTCGGAGGCCAAGGCCGGCACCGTCCTGGCCCTGCCCATGCACCCCTATCTCGCGCCGCAGACCCAGGACCGTATCATTGAGGCCGTGCGCGCCTACAACGGCTAGGCGGTGACGTCCCCGCCACCGGCCAGGGCGACGCCGTCGAGAAACAGCTTCACATGGGCCGGGTCGTGCCAGACGGCCCGCGCATAGGTTTCAATGGGCTGGGGAGCCAGCGTTCGGTACCGCTCCAGCGCCTCCGCCGCCAGGACCGTCTGGCCGAGATGGCCGTAGCCGGCCGCCAGGATCGCGCAGCCGGTCGGGTTGTCGGTCTGCTGGACCAGTTCACGCGCCAGGGCGACGGCCTCGTCGAAGCGCCGCTGCTGGAGCCGGGCCATGGCCTTGAACAGGATGCACGGAACGCGGTCGGGGCCCATCGGATCCAGGCGCATCCCTACCTCGAAATCCTCCACGGCCTGGTCGAAGCGTCCGTTCAGGACGCCCACCGCGCCCCGCATCGTCCAGGCCGCCGAACAGCCGGGGTTGATCGTCAGGGCCCGGTCGATGAGCGTCAGGGCGCCCTGGATGTCCCGTTCGCAGAAGGCCATCACCGTGGCCACGTTGCTCAGCGACCAGGCGTCGTCCGCCACCAGCCGCAGGGCCCGTCGGCCAAGCTCGATCGCCCGCGCGCGGTGATCGGTCGAATCCCTGGCCCAGCCGTACAGGTCGATCAGATAGTTGATGCGGCAGGCCAGCGCCGTGGCGGCGCCATGTTCGGGGTCCAGTCCGATGGCGCGCTCGGTCATATCGAGCGCCTTGAACACGTCGGTCCGGACGTAGGTCCGCAGGAAGGACAGGGCGCGCAGATAGAGGTCATAGCTGCCCATGTTGTCGGTCGGCCGCGTGGCCGCCCGGCGGACCTCAGCCTCACGAACCGCCGGTTCGATCACCCCGGCGGCGCTGAGCGCCACCTGGTCCTGCAGGGCGAAGACGTCGTCGAGGGTGTCCTCGAAGCGATGGGTCCAGATCTGCGATCCGTCGTCGGCGTCGATCAGGTGCACCGCAATGCGCACCCGTCCGCCAGCCTTGCGCACGCTGCCCTCGAGTCCGTAGCGAACGCCGAGCCTGCGGGCGGCGTCCCGGGGCCCCAGGCCCTGGCCTTTCAGGGCCAGGCTCGAGCCGCTGGCGATGACGAAGATCGAACGGACGCGCGAGAGGGCCGCGACGATCTCCACCACCATGCCGTCGGCGAAATAGTCCTGCTCGGCGTCGCCTGACAGGTTGGCGAACGGCAGCACGGCGATCGACGGCTTGCCGGGCAGGGTCGCGCCGCCGCCGACCTGAGCCGGAGCGACGTCTGTCCCGACGAGGTCCGCGATGCTGGCCACCACCTTGCGCCAGCCCGGCGCGTCTGTGTCGCCCCTCCAGCCCGCCAGGTCCGCGCACTGGATGGAATCGAAGGGCATGGGCAGGCGGGCGCCGTCCACGGCCATCTGAACCAGCTTGCCGTCCTCCCGTGCGCGGTTCGCCTCGGAGAACACCCACTGCGACCGGGTGGCCTCGGCCGACCAGATCACCACCACCGCCCTGGCGGCCGTCAGGCGCTCCTCGATCACCTCGGCGTAGGCGCGGTGGGCGGGCAGTTCGTCATCGCGCCAGACGCTGTAGCCGAGCGCCCGCAGAGCGTCCGCCACCTGCCGGGCCTGGGGCGCCGTCGAGCGGGCGTAGGAGATGAACACCTCGGACATCGCGGGTCGAACCCTAGCGAGGTGGCGCGGCGCCGGGCAAAGAAAAAGTCACCCCGCTGCGCTCAGGCCATATTTTCCCTTGTGCCTTCGCCGGGCGCGGTCAGGATCGGGTCGCCGCGCCCGTGCCGATCCCGGCCCCCGACCGTGGTGTCGCCCCCCAGGAAGCCTCCGATCATGAGCCACACCCCCCACCCCCACATCGCCGCCCGCAAGGAAAAGGGGGTCCCCACCGTCACCCAGGAACACACAGGGTTCAACGGCTGGCTGGCGCTGAAGATCACCAACAGCGTGGGCACCATGTGGTGCGCCTACGCCTTCGCCGGCCTGGCGCTGATCAGCCTGCCCGACGCGATCAAGGCCGGAACCGCGGCGCTGATTGCCTGGATCGCCCAGACCTTCCTGCAGCTTGTCCTGCTGTCGATCATCATGGTCGGCCAGAAGGTGGCCGCGGCCGCCTCGGACAAGCAGGCCTATCAGACCTGGAAGGACGCCGAGGCCCTGCTCGATATCACCGACAGCATGCACAAGCTGCTCAAGGCCAACACCGAGCTGACCGAGGAGATCCACAAGGCGCTGGCGACCAGGACGGGCGCGTGACGGTTCCCGGGTCGGCCGGCCGTCAGTTCGCCGGCGCCCGGTAGCGGGCGAACCAGGCCAGTATGGCGCTGGCCTCGGCCGCCTCCTGCGAGGGTCGCTCCGACAGGCCGTGGTGCGAGGCGCCGGGGACGCGGATGAGGGCGGTGTCCACCCCGCGCAGCTTGAGCGCCTGATAGAACTGTTCGGCCTCGCTGCCAGGGGTTCGGCGGTCCTCGGCGCCCACCATCAGCAGGGTCGGGGTGGTCACATGGCCGACGAGCGAAAGGGGCGAGCGGCGCCAGTAGTAGTCGGGATCCTCCCACGGCGCCTTGCCGAACCAGTTCTGCACCTGGCCGACGTAGGAATCGACCGTCAGCACCTCGCTGGTCCAGTTGATCACCGGCTTCTGGGCGACCGCGGCCCGGAAGCGGCCGGTGGCGCCGACGATCCAGGCGGTCAGCAGTCCGCCGCCCGATCCGCCGGTCACGAAGAGGTTCTGCGGATCGACAACGCCCTTGGCGATGGCGGCGTCCACGACGCTGATCAGGTCGTCGTAGTCGTGGCTGGGATAGTTGTAGTTGATCTCGTCGGCGAAGGCGAAGCCGTAGGAGGTCGACCCCCGGGGGTTGGCGTAGACCACCACATAGCCCGCCGCGGCGTAGAGCTGCAGTTCCGAGGCGAACACAGGGCCGTAGGCGGCGTAGGGCCCGCCGTGAATCTCCAGGATCAGCGGGTATTTCTTCGTGGGGTCGAAGGCTGGCGGGGTGATCATCCAGGCGTCCACCGGCTTGCCGTCAAAGGCCGATTTCACCGGCAGGGCGGTGACCGCGCCCAGGCTCTTGCCTTGGAACAGGGCGTCGTTGAGGTGGGTTAGGCGGCGCACCGTTCCGTTCCTGGCCACCGCCACATCGCCCGGCTGGTCCGGGGCGCCCTGGGTGAAGGCCACCGTTCCGTTGTCGGCCACGCTGAACTGACCGCCGGTGTAGGGGCGGGCAAGCTCCGAACCGCTCATCCCCGCGGCCAGGTTCTGGACCCGCCCGTCCAGGCCCACGCGCGCCACGCGGGCCACTCCGTGATCGTCGTACTGTACGAACAGGCTCTGCCCGTCCGCCGCCCAGTGTGGCGAGCCGACCGAACGGTCGAGGGCGTCGGTGAGCGACCGGGCGTTGGAGCCGTCGCGGTCCATCACATAGAGCCTGACGTTCTCATAGCCGCGATGGCGCTCGTCGAACCCCACATAGGCGATGCGGTCGCCCTTGGGCGACACCTGCGGCTGCTGGTTCGGACCGAAGCGGTGGGTCAGCTGGGTCAGGGCGCCGTCGGCCAGGTCCACCCGGAAGATCTCCGAGTCGCCCGGCTCAAGCGCCCAGGTCTTGCGACGGTTGGCGCTGAGCAGGATCGACCGCCCGTCGGGGGTCCACGCCAGTTCGCTGCGCTCGTTGAAGGCGCCGAAGGTCTGCTGGCGAGGCGCGCCGCCCTCGGCCGGCACCGTGTAGAGGTGGCTGAAGCCGGGCCGCAGATAGCCGTCGCCGTCGGCGCGGTAGGTCACCGCATCGATCACCACCAGAGGGTCGGCCCACTTGGCCCCCTCCGGCCGGGGCGGCGACGAGCCCAGGTGCGGGGCCTCGTCCGGAGTCACCATGGTGAAGGCCAGGGTCCGGCCGTCGGGTGACCAGGCCAGATTGGCGGGCGAAGCCGGCAGGGTGGCCACCCGCGCCGTCGCGCCGCTGGCCATCCAGCGCACATAGATCTGCGGCGGCCCCTCGGCGGTGGAGACATAGGCCAGGCGCTGGCCGTCGGGCGACCAGCGTGGGCTGAAGGCCGCGCCCGGCCCGACGGCCAGGGGCGTCTGGGCGCCGCTGGCGACGTCCGCCAGCCAGATCGAGCGGCGGGCGTTGTCGGTCATGATGTCTTCGCTGGACCGCACATAGGCGACCACCTGGCCGTCAGGGCGGATCTGCGGGTCCTGGGCCTGCTCCAGGGCGAACAGATCGAGCGGCTCGAACACCCGAGAAGGGCCTTCCGCCGGACCGGCGTGCGCCGCCGCGCAGAACGAGAGAAACGCCACGCCGGCGAGCAGGAACGACCGCATCGTCAAAAAGTCCCTTCGGTTGCCTGTGCATAAGTTTCACGACCGGGTGCGTTTGGCTATCGCCGCGTTCAGCGACGACGAAGGTTCGCCAGCAGCCTGACGGCGCCACAGGCCGCCACCGCCGCGCCCAGCGCCTGGGTCCGCCAGAACTGCAGATGCACCCCGCTGGCCGGTGGGGCGGGGTGGGCATCAGGGCTGGTCGCCAGACCAGCGGCGTGAGCGGAAACAGACCGATCGCCACCAGCCCTCCGCCGACAATCCGGCCGCTCCAGCGGATGAACCTCGCCACCGGGCCGCCATCGACCTTCTGGTCCGCGCACCCATGATTCGGCTCAATCGGCCCCCCCGGAACGTCGGCCATCCGGCGGCGGCGGCGTTGAAACCAAAGGCGCCGATGGCCGTTGTCTGCTCGCCGGTGACCGGCGTCGATGTGAAGGAGAACCGCTTGAGCCGCCCCGGAACCGCCTGGATGGGTCTGGCCGGCGCGGCGCTGGTGGCCGGCGTTGCCGGTCTGGTCGCACTTGCCGCCCGCGGCGTCTTCGCCGCACGGCTTGACCGGCTCGAGCGGCGGCTGGCCGAAGGCCCCCCGGCCGGACAGCCCCGCGCCGATCTGCCGCCGGAGGTTCTCGCCCTGGCCTGGGCGTCGGGGGCCCAGGGATCCGGCGCTCCGGCCGCGGTCGATCTGAGGCAGTCGGGTTGGATGTGGCGCGCGCCGGGCGGCGACGCCCTGGCCTTCACCGCCCGCCAGCGGATCGCCACCGCGGCGCCCGGGTTCATGTGGCGGGCCGTCATGGACCCCGCCGGCAGCGTGGTCGTCGCGGACTATTTCGTTGGCGGCCACGGCGGGCTCGAGGCCAGGCTGCTGGGCGCCGTGCGGGTGGCCGCCGAAACCGGCTCGGCCGATATCGACCGCGGCGAGGCCCTGCGCTACCTGGCCGAACTGCCGTGGAATCCCGACGCGATCCTTCACAACCGCGCGCTCGAATGGCGCGTCATCGATTCGACGACGATCCTAGCGGCCCTCGGTCATGGCCCCGGCCGGGCCGAGATTACCTTCACCCTCGGGGCCGACGGCCTTGTCGAGGCGGCCAGCGCGGCGGCGCGGATCTGCATCGAGGGCGGGCGGCGCGTCGAACGGCCCTGGCGGGGCCGTTTCTGGGACTACCGGCGCATGGCCCACCGCCTGGTCCCCATCCAGGGCGAGGTCGCCTGGGTGCGCGACGAAGGCGAGTTCGTCTACTGGCGGGGCCGCATCGAGGCCTGGGGCCCCGGGCCTTCGACATGATCGGCCGTCGCGGCTTTCTCGCCCTGGGAGGCGCGGCGGTGGTCTCGCCGCTGGCGGCCTGCGGCCCGATTGTCCCCGAAAGCTATCAGGGGGCCGCCGCGCGCGCCCGCGCGCCCCTCCTGGAAAAGCCGGGCTTCACCGCCCTGGTGCGCTTCGCCACCCTGGCGCCCAGCGGCCACAACACCCAGCCGTGGACCTTCGTCGATCACGGCGCCGGCCTGGCCATCCTGCCCGACGTCTCGCGCCGGACGCCCGTGGTCGATCCGGACGATCACCATCTGTTCGTCAGCCTGGGCTGTGCGGCGGAAACCCTGCTCATCGCGGCGGCCGCCGGCGGGCGGCCCGGGGCCATCGCCTTCGATCCGGCCGGAGAAGGCCGTATCGCCATAGACCTTGGCCAGGGGCAGCCGCGGCCGGAAGGCCTGTTCCGGGCCATTCCGGCCAGGCAGTCCACCCGCTCGGTCTATGACGGCCGCGCCGTGCCTGTCGCCGACCTGGCGCGACTTGAGCAGGCCGCCGCCATTGAGGGCGTTTCGCTGCGCTTCCTCACCGAGCCCGCCCAGCGACGGGCTGTGCTGGATCTGGTCGTTCACGCAAACACTTTGCAGATGGCCGACCCGGCGTTCATCCGCGAGCTGCGGACCTGGATCCGCTTCAACCCCGAACAGGCGATGAAGACCGCGGACGGCTTGTTCAGCGGCTGTTCGGGCAACCCCGCCCTGCCGTCCTGGCTCGGCGAGCGGGCTTTCGGCCTGGTGTTCACGCCGCAGGGCGAAAACGATCGCTACCGAAAACAGATTCACTCCTCGGCCGGCGTGGCGGTGTTCACCGGAGAGCGCGAGGACAAGGATCACTGGGTGCGCGTGGGACGCAGCTTCCAGCGTTTCGCCCTTATGGCCACGGCCATGGGCGTGCGTTGCGCGCTCATCAATCAGCCCGTCGAATCGCCCGTGGCGCGGGCCCAGTTCGCCGCCTGGCTCGGCGCCCCATCCCTCCGGCCCGACCTGTGCGTCCGCTTCGGCTACGCCCCGCCCATGCCCATGTCGTTGCGCCGGCCAGCCGCCGAGGCGATCTCCGCCGCATGACGCGGGCGCCTATCAGCCCATCGTCTCCAGCAGCCGCTCCAGGGTGGTGAGTTCGTCGGCCTCCCGGGCGGGCTTGTCCCAGCGGATGCGGCTGATGCGGGGAAAGCGCATGGCAAGGCCGCTCTTGTGCCGGGTGGAGCGCTGCAGGCCCTCGAAGGCCACCTCCAGCACAAGGCCGAAGTCCCGGTCTGCTCGCACCGAGCGCACCGGGCCGAAGCGCTCGACCGTGTTGGCCTTCACGAAGGCGTCAAGCTGCGTCAGCTCCTCGTCGGTGAAGCCGAAATAGGCCTTGCCCACCGGCGTGAGGTGTCGGCGACCCTCGGCGTCCTCGCGCCACACCCCGAAGGTGAAGTCGGAATAGAAGCTCGATCGTTTGCCGTGGCCGCGCTGGGCGTACATCAGCACCGCATCCACCCGTCGCGCCTCGCGCTTCCACTTGAACCACGGTCCCCTTGGCCGCCCCGCCAGATAGGCGGAGTCCCGGCGCTTGAGCATCAGGCCTTCGGCGGCGCGGGGATCGCCCGGCGGCGGGTCGGCGCGCAGTCGGGCGAGGTCGTCCCAGCCGGTGAACGACTGCAGCGGCGAGAGGTCGAGCCGCGCCGAGCCTGCCGCGGCGATCACCGCCTCCAGCCTGACGCGGCGCTCGGCGAAGGACAGGGTGCGCAGGTCGGTCTCGCCCTCCAGCAGCAGGTCGTACGCGCGGATGCCGGCCGGATATTTCGCCATCAGCTTCGCATCGGCGGTCTTGCGGTTCAGCCGCTGCTGAAGGTCGCCGAAGGGGGCCACGACGCCCTGGCGCAGGATCAGCAGTTCGCCGTCGATCACCCCCTCGAAGTCGAGCGCCGCCACCACATCCGGGAAGGCGCCCGAGATCAGGTCACCGGTGCGGCTGTACAGCCGCCGCTGGCCGCGCTCGCTCACCGCCTGCACGCGGATGCCGTCCCATTTCCACTCGGCGGCGTAGTCGGCCGGGTCGAGCCGGGTGAGCTCGGCCTCGTCGATGGCCTGCGCCAGCATCACCGGCCGGAACCGTCCCGGCGCGCTGGCGTCCGGCCGCGCGGCGCGGCCTTCCAGCCAGGCGAACAGGTCGCCGTAGGGCGCGGCCAGCACGTGCCAGACCTCCTCGACCTCGCTCACCGGCACGCCGCCCAGATCGGCCAGGGCCTGTTTGGCCAGTCGCGCCGAGAGGCCCACCCGCAGTCCGCCGGTGACCAGCTTCAGCAGCGCCCAGCGGCCGTCGGCGTCCAGGGCGTCCAGCCAGCCATCGATCAGCGCCTGGGCCTGCGGCCGGGTGGCGTGGGTGAGGGCGTCGACCACCTCCGAGAGGGCCGGCGGCCGGTTGGCGCCGGGCCTCGCCGGCCAGACCAGGGCCACGGTCTCGGCCAGGTCGCCGACATAGTCGTAGGACCAGGCGAACAGCGCCCCGTCCATCCGTGCCTCCACCGCCGCGCGGATCGCCGCGGGCTTGGCGCCCCGGAAGGTCAGGGCGCCGGTCAGGGCGGCCAGGGCCCAGCCGCGGTCGGGATCGGGCGTGCCGCTCAGATAATCCCGCGCCAGGGTCAGCTTGGCGTTGCGCGACGCGGTCAGCGACAGGCGGTCGAGGAGATGGGCGAAAGCGCGCATGGCGCCGTCCAGTCTACTCCGGAATTCTGCCTGCGAGTCGCTCGAAGGCGGTCGGCCCGGCGTGGCGGTCGCCCAGGCGCATGGCGATCCTTTCGGCGCACTGGGCGGGCGTCAGTCGCGAGGTGTCGATCTCCAGGTCATAGAGCCCCGGCCGATGAACCTCGCTCTGCCAAAGCGCGACCGGCGCGGGCGCAGGTTGACCGGGTGGGGCCGTCAGGTAGCGGCCTTCCCGGCCTGGTTCGGGCGAGGACCGGCGCCGCAGGATCTCGTCGATCGGGCAGTGGACGCCAACGAACAGCACGGGCAGGCCCGCCAGGCGGCGGGCGCCGTCGGCCAGCAGGCCCCGCGGCGCCGAGAAGGCGTCGTGGTGCCCGACGTCGGTCACCACGTTCAATCCCAGCCGGCTATGGGCGGCTACGGACTCATAGAGGGCCGCGTAGAACCGCACGACCAGCGGCTCCAGGTCGGGCCGTTCACCGCCCGGTCGCAGGCCGATCGACGGGCGGTAGCGGGGTGGGGTGATGGCGTTGGCGTAGACGTCCACCCCGAGATTCATCCACGGCCCTTCGAAGGTCTCCTGGATCGCGGCGGCGATGCTCGACTTGCCTGATCGCGGCGCCCCGTTGAGGATGACGATCCGCCCCGGGTTCAGGCTGGCGGCGGTGGAATGGCTCACGGCGCGCCGGCTCCGCGCCGCTTCCACGGCCATTTCACCCGCCGCAGCGGGCCGCGGAAGGCCCAAAGTCCGCCACCGATCACCGCCAGCCAGGGCGCCAGCGCGGCCACGGCGGTGATCAGCATGGCCAGGGCGCCGATGAAGGTGGCGACGAAGCGGTCGATCGCCGCGGTCAGGGGCGACCAGGTGTTGTCCGGCGTCAGCACGCCGGCCGATTGGTAGTCGATGGTGATCGCGGCGGTGTCGAGCCTCTGTCGCATCATGGCCATTTCCGACTGGGTGGCGTCCAGTTCGCCCTGCACCCGGGCCAGGGCGGTCTCGGCCTCCACCAGGTCGGCGACCCGGCCCGGCCGGCCGGCCAGGATCGCCTGCAGCCGGTCCCGCAGGGTGGTCCTGGCGCGGATCGCCGCCTGGGTGTCGGTCACCTGTCGCGAGAGGTCTTCAGAGGTGACGTTGGCCTGGATCACCCGGCCGCCGGCGCCCTGGGCGTCCCTGGCCAGTCCGGCGCGGAAGCCGGCCAGCCAGGCCGGCGTGGCCCGCAGGGCCAGGGTGGCGTGGATCTGGTCGCGCCCCTGGGTCTCCATGGTCGAGCCGGTCATCTGGCAGACCGCCGCGCCCGCGGCGGCGCAGGCGCGCTGGTGTTTGGCGACCAGGTCGACGATTCGGGCGGGCGGCGCCTCGACGCCGTAGGCGTAGGCGTAGGCCAGCATCGGCGCCGACGGCTGGGCGATCGGGGTGGGCGCCGCGTCCGGAGTCGCCGTGGCGTCCTCGGCTTTCGGCGCCCCGGGTGGCGGCGGCGGCTTGATGAGCCGCGCCTCGGTCCGCTCGTCAGAGAAATTCTGATAGGCCGCCGGCTTGGAGCAGCCGACGAGCAGGGTTGCGACGACCGCCGCCGCCATGGCCAGGGCACGCATGGTCAGATCCTCCACCTAGGCCCTGGGGGCTAACACGGGTTTCGATCACAATATCGTGAATTTCTGGACAGGGAGACCTCCCCCCGGGCTTCAGTCTCCCTCCTCGCCATAGCCGACCAGGGCCAGGGCCCGGGCGGCGACGCCGTTCAGTTCGCACCAGCGGGCCAGGGCCTCCTCGCGGCCGTGGGTGATCCACACCTGAGCGGGCGAAAGTTCGGCGATCGTCGCGGTCAGTTCGTCCCAGTCGGCGTGGTCGGAGAGGATCAGCGGCAGCTCCACCCCCTGCTGGCGGGCCCGGGCGCGGATGCGCATCCAGCCGGAGGCGAAGGCGTCCACCGGATCGGGGAATCGGCGCGCCCAGGGCGTGGCCAGGGCCGAGGGCGGGGCGATGGCGATGGCGCCGGCCAGCTGGGCCTTCGCGGCGCCCGTCGCCGGCGCCAGCGGGCCGAGGTCGACGCCGAAAGCCTCATAGAGCGCGTTGAGCTTTTCCAGGGCGCCGTGCACATGGATGGTCCGGTCCCAGCCGGCCTCGCGCAGCAGGGCGATCACCCTCTGGGCCTTGCCCAGGCTGTAGGCGCCGACCACGTGGCTGCGTTCGGGGAACTGCGCCACCGACTGCAGCAGCCGGGCGATCTCGCCGCTGTCCGGCGGATGGCGGAACACCGGCAGGGCGAAAGTGGCCTCGGTGATGAACACCTGGCACGGCACGGGCTCGAACGGTCGGCAGGTGGGGTCGCGCCGGCGCTTGTAGTCGCCGGAGACCACCATGGTCAGGCCCTTCCAGCGCACCACCGCCTGGGCGGAGCCCAGGACGTGACCGGCCGGTGCCAGGCTGAAGGTCACCCCGTCGCGGCTGACGCTCTGGCCGAAGGCGAGGGGGTGGACCTGCCCGGCGAAGCCCTCGCCGTAGCGCGCCGCCATGATCGCCAGGGTCTCGGGCGTGGCGATCACCACGCCGTGGCCAGCGCGGGCGTGGTCGGCGTGGCCGTGGGTGATCACCGCCCGCGCCACCGGGCGGGTCGGGTCGACATAGGCGTCGGCGGGCGGGCAGTAGAGCCCGGCCGGTCGCGGATGCAGCAGGGATTCGGGGCGGATCACCACGTGCCATATAGGCGCGGCGGCCGGTTTGTTCCTATAAGCGCGCCCATGAGTTTTGACCTCGACGCCCTGGCCCAGATCGGCGCGCGCATGGCGCAGGGCACGCCGCAGGCGGCGGCGCTCAACTTCCGCCTGGTCTCGGTGGGCGCCGAGGGGGCCGCCATGGCCGTGCCGTGGCGGGCGGAGCTGGTGGGCGACCCCGACACCGGGGTGATGGCCGGCGGCGTCATCACCACCCTGCTCGACCACGTCTGCGGCCTGTCGGTGTCGTGCGCGGTGATCGCCGGCGGCGGCGGCATTATGGAATACGGCATGGCCACCCTGGACCTGCGCATCGACTACATGCGCCCCGCCGAGCCCCGGCGCGAGGTGATCGCCCTGGCCCGCTGCTACAAGCTCACCCGCTCCATCGCCTTCGTCCGGGCCAGCGCTTTCGAGGACGACGAGTCCAATCCGGTGGCCACGGCCCAGGCGGCCTTCGCCTTCACCGGTCCGCGACCCGCCGCGCCGGGCGTCGCCGGAGGCGCGGCATGAACCGCACGCGCGAGGAACGCCTGGCCGCCATGCTGGCCCAGACGCCCTATATGACCTTCCTGGGCATGACCGCCGAACTGGCCGGCGACGAGATGACCGCCATCCTGCCCTTCGCGCCGCATCTGGTTGGCAATGTGACGATCCCGGCCCTCCACGGCGGGGTGATCGGCGCCTTCCTGGAGATGACGGCCCTGTGCCAGCTGGCCGTGCGCGAGCCCCTGCGCCGCCAGCCCAAGACCATCGACGTGACCATCGAATATCTGCGCCCTGGCCGTGCCCAGACGATCTACGCCCGCGCCGACGTGCGCAAGATCGGCCGGCGGATCGCCAATGTGCATGTGGAGGCCTGGCAGGACCATCGCGCCTCGCCGGTGGCCGCCCTGCGCGGCCACTTCCTGCTCAGCGTCAGCGACGACGACGAGGCCGCGCCCTCGTGAGCCGCGGCGGGCGCGACTGCCCGGTGCTGACCACCGGCCGGCTGACCCTGGGGCCGCACGGCCTGGACGACTACGAGGACAGCGTCGCCCTGTGGGCAGATCCTGTGGTGACGCGCCACATCGGCGGCGCGCCCGCGACGGCGTCGGAGACCTGGGCGCGGCAATTGCGCTACGCGGGTCTTTGGCCCCTGGTGGGCTATGGCTACTGGCAGGTTCGCGAGAGCGCCACCGGCCGTTTCGTTGGCGAGGTGGGCTTCGGCGAGTTCCGCCGCGAGGTCACCCCCAGCCTGGTCGGAACGCCGGAGGCGGGCTGGGCCCTGGCCCCCTGGGCGCACGGCCGGGGCTACGCCCTTGAGGCCACCACGGCGATCCTCGACTGGGCCGACCGGGTTCTGGCCGCGCCGCGGACGGTGTGCATGATCGACCCGCAAAACGGCGCCTCCCTGGCCCTGGCGGCGAAACTGGGCTTCGCCGTCTTCGCCGAGACACGGTATCGGGGGGCGCCCACGGTGCTGCTGGAGCGGTTCGCGCCGGGCGCGCGGCTCTGAGCCGCTGGAAATCTGGAGGTTGATGCGATGAGAAGCGTTCTTGCGGTCGGGGTGGCGCTGGCGGCGGGCCTGGCGGGAGCGGCCGTTGCGGGTTCGCCGCCGACGGCCATCGATCCGGCCCGGCTGTCCGGGCACATCCGCGTCCTCGGCTCCGACGCCTTCGAGGGGCGCGGTCCGGCCACGCCGGGCGAGGACAGGACCCTGACTTATATCGAGGGCCAGTTCAAAGCCCTCGGTCTGGCGCCGGCCGGCGACGGCGGCGGCTGGACCCAGGCCGTGCCCCTGCGCCGCTTCGAGACGCCCGGGCCGATCGCCGTCAGCTTCGCCGTCGGCGAAACCGCCCGTCCCCTGACGGAACTGGACGACATCGTCGTCCACACCGAGCTGCCGGTCGACCATGTGTCGGTGAAGGCCGCGCCGCTGCTGTTCGTCGGCTACGGAGTCAGCGCCCCGGAACGGGGCTGGGACGACTTCAAGGGCCAGGACGTGAAGGGGCGCATCCTCGTCGTTCTGATCAACGACCCCGATGGCGAGATGGATCCCAAGGATCCGCTCTATGGCCGGTTCGACGGCAAGGCGATGACGCTCTATGGCCGCTGGACCTACAAATACGCCGAGGCCGCCCGTCGCGGCGCCCTGGGCGTACTGATCGTCCACGAGACCGGGCCGGCCGCCTATGGCTGGAACACGGTGAAGAATTCCAACTCCAACGCCCAGTTCGACATCATCCGTCCGCATCCGGAGGACCTGCATCCCTTGGTGGAGGGCTGGATACAGCACCAGACGGCTGTTGACCTGTTCAAGGCCGCGGGCCTGGACTACGAGGCGGAAAAGGCCCGCGCCCGCACCACCGGCTTCACCCCGGTCGCCCTGGACGGGGCGACGTTCTCGGCCGACTACGCCGTGGCCAGCGCCACCACCGTCAGCCACAATGTCATCGGCCGAATCCCGGGAACGAAGCGCCCGGGCGAGGCGGTGCTGTTCGGCGCCCACTGGGACCATCTGGGCGTCGGCCTGCCCGACGCCCGCGGCGACACCATCTATAACGGCGCGGTTGACAACGCCTCGGGCGTCGCCGGGGTGATCGAACTGGCGCGCCGTTTCGCGGGCGGACCGCCGCCGGAGCGCAGCGTCTATTTCATCGGCTTCACCGCCGAGGAGAAGGGCCTGCTGGGCTCGGAATACTACGCCGCCCACCCGGTGACGCCCCTGGCCACCACCGCCGCCCTGCTCAATCTCGATGTGATGAACGTCAGTGGCGCCGCCAGGGACCTGTCGACGCGCGGCAAGGGCGACGCCGACCTCGACCTGCTGGTGGCCCGCTTCGTCGCCGCCCAGCCCGGACGGCGCTACACCCATGACGCCCACTTGGAGGAGGGCAGCTTCTATCGCGCCGACCACTTCTCCCTGGCCAAGGCCGGCGTGCCGGCGGTGACGCTCACCGCCGGGCTCGATCTGGTCAACGGCGGCGTGGCGGCCGGCGAGGCGGCGCACCGCGACTACGTGGCCCATCGCTATCATCAGCCGGCCGACGAGTGGCGAGCCGACTGGGACCTGTCGGGCGCCGCCGCCGATCTGGAGGTCTACTACGCCCTCGGCCGCCATCTGGCCGACACCCACGACTGGCCCGGCTGGCCGGCGACCTCGGAATTCAAGGCCGCGCGCGAGGCGACCGCGGCGGACCGCAAACCCTAGGCGGTGAGGTGGGGGCGGGCATGAGCGGAGCCGTCGACATCGTCGTCCTGGACGCCGCCGCCGCCCGCGGGGCGGTTCCCGGGCTGGCCGAGGTGCTGATCCACTGCGTCGAAAGCGGCGCCTCGGTGGGCTTCATGGCCCCGCTGGCGCGCGAGCGGGCCGAGGCGTTCTGGACCGGCGTCGCCGAGGGGGTGGCGCGGGGCGACCGGCTCCTGCTTGCCGCCCGGCTGGGCGGCGCCGTGGTCGGCACGGTGCAGGTGGTCTTCGCCGGCCCGGAGAACCAGCCCCACCGGGCCGACATCGCCAAGATGCTCGTTCATGGCAGGGCGCGCCGCCGCGGCCTGGGAGAGGCTCTGATGCGCGCCGCCGAGACCGCAGCCGGCGCGGCCGGCCGCACGCTGCTGGTGCTCGACACCGTCACCGGCGGCGACGCCGAGCGGCTCTACGCCCGTCTGGGCTGGACCCGCGCGGGGGTCATTCCCGACTACGCCCTGTGGCCCGACGGCCGGCTCTGCGACACCACCGTGTTCTTCAGGCGATTGGCGCCCTGACGGTCAGGCCAGCGCCGGCGCGGCAAGCTGCGGCAGGCTGGCCAGGGCGTGCGACGCGGCCGGGGCGGCGGCCAGGGCCGATCCGCCGGACGGGGCTCCGAAGGCCGCCATCGCCGAGGCCAGGGCCGTCGGCCCCGCCGCGACCGGGGGCGGATCGCCGACCAGCAGGGTGACCGAGAAACTGTCGCCGGCCGAGGCGGTGGTGACGTCCATGGCGATGTCCAGCACCAGGGTCCCGCCGGCGTTCAGCGGCCCCGAGGCCAGCGATCCCAGGTCGAGGGGGTGGTCGATGAAATAGGTGGTCGCCGCCAGAACGCTGGTGAAGTTCTGCGAGACCAGGGTCACACCGTTGGCCGTGATGTTGAAGTAGAGATTGGTGAATCCGGCGCCCGATTGTTGCGGCCCGGCCAGGGCGACGATCAGGTCCTGCTTCACCGCCAGCTTGCTGAGGTTCACCGTCAGCTCGGTGGTGGCGTAGGTGGTCTGCGAGCCCGCGGCGCCCGTGGAGTGGCCGCCGCCCAGCTGTTCCAGCGCGAAATAGACGGGCTTGACGCCGAAAGCGGCCTTGCTGGCCGGCGAGACGAGGAGGAAGGAATTGACGGTGGCCGTGGTGGGCGAGCCGTCGATCATCGCTACGGCCTGGTCGAGGACCGGGTAGATCAGCGGCGAGCCGCCATAGGCGGCGCGGGTCAGCACCGTGCTCTGGCCGGACACCGAGCCGCTGGCCGCGGCGTAGAGCGACTGCACCAGGAAGGGCGAGGTGCGGTTCGTGCTGGCGGTGGAATAGGTGGTTCCGCCGGTTCCCGAGCCGATCGCCGTGGCCATGGCCGCGCCGCCGCCCGCCTGGCCGCCGCCGCCATAGGCGTTGGCCTGGGAGGTGACATAGGCGCCGGTCGCCTGGGCGAGGGCGGTGGCCGCGCCGCCGGCCTTGCCGGCCGCCGCCCCGGGCGTGCCCGCCACATTGATCCCGCCCGCGCCGCCGTAGGCGGTGGCCCCGGCCCTCACCGTGCCGGTCCCGGCCAGGATGACGCTCGCCGTGGCCGAGCCGCCGGCCCCGCCGGCGAGAAGCCCGCTCTGTTCGTTGCCGCCGCGCCCACCGTGCGCGTCCGCATAGCCGGTGATGCTGGCGCTCTGGCCAGCCGGCGCCACCAGGGTGTCGTCCAGGGTGAAGGTCGACTTGGCCGCGCCGCCGTTTCCGGGTGCGCCGGTCTGGCTGCCGCCGCCGCCGCCGCCGATCGCCCCTTGGCTGAGCAGCAGAGAACCGCCCTGGCTGGACGCGGACACCGCGTTCGTCGCCGTGACGCTGCCGCCCGCGCCCCCGGCGCCGTTGGTCCCGGCCCCACCGTCGCCGCCGGCGTCGGCGACGCTGGCGCTGGCCTGAACCGCGCCCGCGGCCACGGCCTTGGCGGTGGCCCTGCCCGCCC
>CAIXWN010000245.1 GCA_903923135.1 uncultured Caulobacteraceae bacterium
CGCGGCGCGATCGCCTATGGCGCCCACTGCCAGAGCTGCCACGGCGCCCAGCTCACCGGCCTTGGCGAGGCCCGGCCGCTCAGCGGAGCCGCCTTCCTGTCCACCTGGAACGGCCTCTCCCTTGGCGATCTCTTCGACCGCGTCCGCTCCACCATGCCTTTCAACGCCCCCAGGACCCTGCCGCGCGAGACCTACGCCGACATCCTGGCCTATGTGCTGAAGTTCAACGGCTTCCCCGCCGGCGACAGCGAACTGCCCGGACGCGCCGAGACCCTCGCCGATATCCGTTTCGACGCCTTCGCCGCAGCCGCCCTGGCGCCCGCCGCCGCCCGCGCCCAGACGCCGACAGCCGCCGCGGCCGAAGCCGCCGCCGCGAACAGCGCGCCCGATCCCAACGCCTGGCCGCAGCCCTACGCGCCCGATCCGGGGTTCATCAGTCTGCCTCCGGGGCGGACCATGGGCTCCACCAGCGGCGTCGCCGTCGACAGCCGGGGTCACGTCTGGGTCGCCGACCGCTGCGGGGCCAACAGCTGCGCGGGCAGCGCCCTGGATCCGATCCTCGAGTTCGACTCCCGGGGCCACTTCCTCAAGGCCTTCGGGCGGGGCCTGTTCGTCTTTCCGCACGGTCTGTTCATCGACGCCCGCGACCACATCTGGGTCACCGACGCCCAGTCACGCCCCGGCAAGGGCGCCCAGGTGCTCGAGTTCGACCGGCGGGGCCATCGTCTGCTCACCCTCGGCAAGCCGGGGGTGGCCGTGGCCGGCCCCGACACCTTCGCTGAGCCCAACGCCGTGGTGGTGGCCCGCGACGGGACGATCTATGTCGCCGACGGCCACACCGAGCGCCGGGACCCGGCGCGGATCGTCAAGCTGGACCCCCGGGGACGGTTCGTTCGTCAGTGGGGCGTGCGTGGAGACGCGCCCGGCCAGCTGGAGGTGCCCCACGCCCTGGCCCTGGACAGTCGCGGCCGGCTCTTTGTCGCTGACCGCTGGAACAACCGGGTGCAGATCTTCGATTCCGACGGCCGCCTGCTGGAGGTCTGGCCGCAGTTCGGCCGGCCCAGCGGCCTCTATATCGATCGCCACGATGTCCTCTACGTCACCGATTCGGAGTCCCGCCGCCCGACGGGGTACGGTCATCACCCCGGCTGGAGCCGCGGCGTGCGGATCGGCGACGCCCGCAGCGGCCGCGTCGACGCCTTCATCCCCGATGACGACCCGGCTCCGGATTCCAACGCCACCAGCGGCGGGGAGGGGATCTGGGTCGACAGGAGCGGAGTGGTCTTTGTCGCCGAGGTGGGTCAGAAAGCCGTCGTCCGCTACGTCCGAAAGCCGTGACCGGCGCCGAGGGGACGCGCCCGCGCCTCACATGAAATTGCGGGTGTGCAGGTCGCTCAGGCGCCGGGCCTCCTCGTGTTCGAAGCCCAGGCGCAGCAGGCGGGCCCGGCGGCCGGCGGCCATGTCCGCCTTCATCTGCTGCACGGCGGCGTGGCCGCGCGCCACCGCTTCGGGCGTCAGCTCGCCGGCGGCCAGCAGCACCAGGGCGTCGAACACCTCCTCGTTCAGCCCCGCCGTCGGCGCCAGGGCCTCGTGGCGCTGCTCCACCGCCGCCTGCAGTTGCGTGCGATAGCCGGCCTGCGCCGCCAGCCGATGCTCCAGATGGGCCATGCCGAAGGCCACGTGGCGGGCCTCGTCGCGCGCCGCCAGCCGGCAGATCCGCCGCGTCACCGGATCCGGGGCGTGCGCCTGCAGGAAGGTCAGCAGGGTGATGAAGCTGCCCTCGCCCAGCACCGACAGCAGGAACGTCGCGGTGGAGAAGTCGGGCGCCTGCAGCAGGCTGTGCAGCGAGGCCTGCCCGCCGGCGGTGGACAGCATGGGGGCGTGGCCGCGCAGGCCCAGGCGCCGGGTGAACACCTCGATATGCCGCGCCTCGTCGGCGCACTGCAGGGCCAGGGCCTGCTGCACCTCCCGGTAGTGCGGATGCACCTGGCCCAGGTGCCGCGCCGGCACGACCAGGGCGGCGTTCTCGTTCTCGATCAGATAGGTCATCACCTGGGCCACGGCCGCCTCGATCGCCGGGGGCAGGTCGAAGGGCGCGTCCCAGTCGATCGCCGTCTGCGGGTCCCACTGTCCCGCCGCCGCCTGGGCGTAGAGCTCGCCGGCGGTGACCGCCCACACCTCGTCGCGAGCGCTCAGGCCAAAGGCGATGGGCGGGCTGCCGGCCTCCACCGTTGCCCCCCGCGCCGCCAGGCCCCAGGCCGGGTCGGCCCGGGCGGCGGGCTCCTCGCCGGGGCCTAGGGTCGAGCGACCGGTGGCCATGGCCCCCAGCCAGCGGCCCTCCGCCCACGGCCCGCGGGTGAGCACCGCCTCGGCGCCGTCCGGCCCGGCGCGCATCGCCATCTCGTGGCCCTGTTCGCGCGCCCAGGCCCCCAGGTGCGTCGCCCACTGCGGCCCCGCGCCGCGCACGGTCAGGGCGGCGCCCGCCGGCAGCTCGGCCAGCGCCCGGCGGACCAGCAGCAGCCCCCCCTCGTCCAGCCCCAGGGCGTCAATAGTGATAGTCGGCATCGAGTATCGCGCCGTCGGGCCCGTAGAAGGCCGCCTCGTCCACCGCCGTCTCCAGCTGCGGATAGCCGCTGACCCGGCCCGGTTTCCACTGCCGCACGCCCTCCAGATACATCAGCGGCCGCACCGCCTGGTCGTCCCAGCGCATGGCCAGCAGCAGCTCGACGAACCGCGCCACGGCGTCGGCCGGCGCCCCCGGGCTGGTGGTGAAGTTGCAGTGGTCATAGGGCTCCGTGGTCGCCAGCACCCGCGTGCTCCCCGCCGGCAGGGTTCCGTCCAGGCCGAAGGCCAGGTGGTTGCCGTCGATCATGCAGCAGGCGTCCACCTCCCCGGCCAGCAGGGCCACGGCCGCGTCGCGCTCGCCGCCGATGTGGTCGCCGTGCTTGCCGCTGAGCACGTCGAACCGCCGCACGGCGAAGTCCCGTCCGCCGGCCAGCCCCGCCGCCCGCAGGTGGTGCAGGGGAATCAGCGTCGCCTGCGGCGAGTCGATGGCCCCGACGCCCAGGGTCCGGCCGCGCAGGTCGTCCAGGGTCTGCAGCGGGCTGTCGGCGCGCACCACGATCACCGAGCGCAGGTCGCGGTCGGTGTTGCGCATGGCCACCGCCTCCACGCTCACCCCGCGGCTGCGCGCCATCCGCCCGGCCCGCACCCAGGCCAGGGGCGAGTTCCAGGCGATGTCCACCTCACCGGCGAACTGCGCCTCCACCTGGGCCTCGTAGTTGGAATAGAGCACATAGTCGAAGCCCAGGCCCTGCCCGGCGAACCAGGCCTTGAAGCCTTCCCAGATGGTGATCACCTTGGGCGCATAGGCCACGGCGCCCATCACGAGAGCGGGTCTGGTCACGGCGTCGGTCCTCGGCTTGGGCGGCGGGCCGGCAAGGGCCCCGGTCGGCGGGACCCTAGAACACCGGTGGCGGCGGCGCTATCGGGGCGCGCCGATCACCCGGGCCGGACCGTCCGCCCCCGGCCGCCTTGATCATCGGATTGAGATAAACTAGACTCAGTGGACTAAGTTTGCCGGGTGCGACATGGAAACCTTCAACATTCATGAGGCCAAGACAAACCTGTCCCGTCTGGTGGACAAGGCCGCGAAGGGCGAGCCGTTCGTGATCGCCAAGGCGGGCAAGCCGATGGTCAAGGTCATGGCGCTCGAGGCGCCCGAACCCTCGCGGATGCGTCGTCGGGGGTTCATGGCGGGGCAGATCTCGGTTCCGTCCGATTTCGACCAGATGGGACGCGAGGCGATCGAGACGCTCTTCGCCGGCGGGTGATGAAGGTCCTCCTCGACACCCATCTGCTGCTCTGGGCTGCGGGGGCGCTGGATGAGGTCGATCCCGGGGGCGGACTGTCGGGCGCCGCCGTCGCTCTCATCGACGATCCCGCCCATGCGCTGATGTTCAGCGCCGCCAGCATCTGGGAGGTGGCGATCAAGACCGATCTTGGCCGCCCCGATTTTCGCGTGGACCCCCATCTGCTGCGACGGGGGCTGCTCGACAATGGCTATGAGGAGCTCGCCATCACCGCCGCGCACGCCGCGGCGGTCAGCGGTCTGCCGAAACTGCACAAGGATCCCTTCGATCGGCTGCTGGTGGCCCAGGCCACCGTCGAGGGCGTCGTCCTGCTGACCTCGGACGCGACTCTCGGCGCCTATGGCGAGATCGTGCGGACCGTCTGACCAATCGGGCGTCCGGCGGATCGCCGCCCGCGGTCCCGGCGTTGACCGCTCCCAGCCTCAGTCCAGAAACGCCAGGGCGTCCAGGTCCAGCACCTGGTCGGTGGAACCGCGCACCATGGCCAGGAACATCTCGTCGCCGCGCGGGGTCTGGTTGACCAGCATCGCCGCATAGAAGGCCACCAGGAACAGGGCGAAGGCGCGGCTGCGATAGTCGTCCCACAGCCGCCCGAAGTCATAGCGCACGCCCAGTTCGCCCAGGCGCTGGTGATACTCGCCCAGCAGCTCGCGCTCGACCAGCCGCCGCTCCTCCGGCTTCAGGGCCCCGGCCAGGAAATAGGCCACGTCGGTCACCCCGCAGCCGAAGGCCAGCGACTGCCAGTCCAGCACGGTCACCGGCCGGCCGCCCGCGGCGGTGGCGAACATCATGTTGTCGGGCCGGAAGTCGATGTGCGTCAGCGATTTGGGGCCGTGATAGTAGCTTTCATAGCGGTCGAAACGGGCGACGAAGCGGTCGCCCACCCGCCGCATGTCGGGCTCGACCCGGTCGCCATAGCGGGCGCAGAACCCCTGCCACAGCGCCGCCAGGGCGGCCGGGTCCGCGCCGCCGGCGCCGCCGGCCGCCCGCGTCCCGCTCACCCAGGCCAGGTCCTCGATGCGGCTGTCGTCCCAGTGCGAGGCGTGCAGGGCGGCCGCCTCGCGCACCACCAGGCGGGCCTGCTCCAGGGTGCAGCCGGCCAGCTGGTCGCCCGGCTCGGCCGGCGCCAGATCCTCCATCATCAGGACGAAGTCGTGGGTCTCCTCGTCGAAGTCGGTGAAATAGACCTTCGGCAGCGAGATCAGCGCGGTCGGCGCCAGGCGCCTGTAGAAATTCACCTCGCGCCGGTAGTTGCCCAGCAGGACGCCGGTGTTGCGGCTGTCGGGTTCGGGGGCGGGGAACTTGCCCACCAGCGAGCGGGGCGCCCCCGCCGGAGCCGCGTCATAGTCCAGGGTGAAGCGGATGCTCTGGCCGATCTGGCCGGTGCCCACCCGGCGCAGGGTGAAATCCCGCACCCGCGCCTCAACGCCGCCGGCCGCCAGGACCCCGGACAGCCAGTCGGCGGTGATCGCCTCGGGGGCGACGATCGGCAGGGTCATGGCGCGTCCCGGCCCTAGCCGGCCGGGTTGGCGGCGAGGTGGTCGAAGCGGCCGACGGGCCGGGTGCGCCTGTACTCGTCCACGATGGGCGCGAGGTCGGCCGGGCTGGCGCCGTGCAGGATGACGCCGTCGCAGCCCAGGTCGAACTGGCCGCGGATCTTCTCCACGCATTGCGCGGCGCTGCCCGCCGCCGCCGGCGCCAGCCACGCCTCCGGGATCAGCCCGGCGATCTGCTCGAGCTGCTCGGTGGTGGCACGCGCGTCGATGGCGCCCTGGAATCCCGCCACCAGGGGGTCGGCGCGGAACCGGGCCAGGACGGCCGGATCCCAGTTGTTGGTCTTCACCATCAGGTCGCCATAGGCCTGCAGATAGGTGGCCATCCGGCCGACGGTCTTCTTCAGCCGCACCGGCTCGGGCAGGTGGTCGCCGATGGTGGCGAAACACGACCACACCCGCACCTTCGCCGGGTCGCGGCCGGCCTGTTCGGCGGCCTGTTTCACCGCCTTGACGCAGCGCGCCGTGGTCTCGTCGGTGAAGAAGGTGTGCAGCACCACCGCGTCCATCGCCCGCCCGCCCAGCGCCAGCGAGTTGGGGCCGAAGGCGACGAAGGTCACCGGGATGTCGGCGGTGTAGTCCGCGCCGAGGTAAAGGGCCGGGAACCGCCCGCAGGGCCCGTCGTGGCCGATCACCGGCTCGCCGCGCCACAGCCGCCGCATGATCCCGACGAAGTCCTCCAGCTGGGCGGTCTTGATCGACGGCAGGCCATAGGCCTTGAACGCCGCCTCGATCCCGCGGCCCAGACCCAGGGAATAGCGGTTGCCGGTCAGCTTGCTCATGGTCATGGCGTGGGCGGCGGTGACCATCGGGTGGCGGGTGTTGTGGTTGGTGGCCGCCGTGGCGATGCCGATCGTCTTCGAGACCGCGCCGACGGCCCCGCAGATCGTCGCCGCCTCCTTGATGTTGAAGCGCTCGGAGACGAAGCAGGCGCCGATGCCCTGCGCCTCGGCGTCGCGCACCTCGTCGATCAGTTCGGCCGGCGACTTGGGCTGCCCGGCCAGGGTGTAGAAACCCAGCTCGTTCATCTGCATGGCTCGGCCTTTCCTCTCCGGTGATTTTGCGGTCGTTATTGACGGAGCGGCCCGGCCTCCGCCAGCGATTTCCGCGCCGCCCGTGCGGCGGATCGTCTCCTCCGGCGCGTCCTTCGGCTCGCGCGCCGTCGCGCCTACGAACAAGACCGGAGTTGACCGGGCGCGCGATAGGCCGTCAGCACAGGTTCATAAGGGGGGCGACCAGGAAGAGGCGGCAGGACCGTGGCGGCTCCCAGACACGACTATGATGTCATCGTCATCGGCGGCGGCGTCAACGGCCTGGCGACAGGCGCCTATCTGCAGAAGGCCGGGCTGCGCACGGCGATCTTCGAGCGCCGCGACGAGTCCGGAACCTTCTGCTCGACCGAGGAGCTGCTCCACCCCGGCGTCAAGCTCAACGTCCACGCCTCGCTGATCTATCCCCACTGGGGCCCCCCCTACGTCGATCTCGAACTGGAGACGTTCGGCCTCGAGCTGCTTCGCCCGCCCGGCGCGAAATACTGGTATTTCTACCCCTTCCTTGACGGCAACGCGGTGATGTTCTCCGGGCGCGACGCCCGCGAGACCTATGAGATGTGGAAGCGGATCTCGCCGAGGGACGCCGAGACCCTGCGCGGCATCCTCAATTTTTTCGGGCCCACGCTCGTCCAGCGACTCCAGGCCGGCATGTTCGGCCGCGACAGCGAGGAAGCCTTCCTGGCCTTCCTCGAGTCGAGCAATTCCATCCCGATCTTCCCGAAGGACTGGGTGTGGATGACCGGGTTCGAGTTCGTCGACTGCCTGTTCGAGAACGAGCAGATCAAGGTGGCGGCGCTCACCGTCTCGGGCCTGGGCGGGGTGGAGACGCTCAACAGCCGGCTGGTGGGGCCGATGACCGTGCTGGGCTGCCTGACCAACTTCTCGGTCGAGGGCGGGCTGACCGCCCGCGGCGGCAGCCACGATCTGGTCCACTCGCTCGTGCGCTGCTTCGTCCACCACGGCGGCAGGATCTTCTACAACTGCCCGGTGGAGAAGGTGACCCTCGAGGCCGGCCAGGCCACCGGCGTGGTGCTCTCCAGCCTGGCCAGCTATCCCGACGCCCCGTTCACCGCCTCGCGGGCGGTGATCAGCGACGTCAGCGCCCGGCCGACCTTCTGCGACCTGATCGGCGAGGAGCATCTGCCGGTCGCCACCCGCCTGGCCCTCAAGCGCTTCGACTATCGCGGCGGCGCCCTGTTCACCAACTACTATGTGCTCAACGAGCGGCCGGACTTCGCCGCCTCGGCGAAGTTCCCGGAGGTCAACAACACCTTCGTCTTCAACTTCGGCGCCGAGACCCTGGCCGACGGCGGCCGCCTGCTCGAATCGGTGCTGCTGCGCGACGTGCCGCCCGACCCGCCGGTGGTCTGGGGCGCGGCGTTCAACTACTGCATCGCCGATCCCACCCAGGCCCCGCCGGGCCAGTACACCCTGCTCACCTGGGCCAATGTGCCCTATGAGATCCGCCCGCTCGGCGGCCCGGAAGCGTGGGACGACATCCGCGAATCCTACGCCGACAAGGTCGAGGACGTCTTCGCCCGGTACCTGCCCAACCTGAAGTCGGCCAAGATCGCCCGCTATGTGAACACCCCGCACGACTATGTGCGGCGCAACCCCCACTGCGGCGGCAACATGCACCCCAGCGGCGCCACCCACGAGGCGCAGATGGGCAGCTGGAAGCCCTTCCCCGGCTGCGACGCCCCGCGCACGCCCTTCGACCGCTTCTACATCTGCCAGTCGACCGGCGCGGGGAACTACACCTCCCTGGCCGCCGGCTACATCGCCGCCTGCCAGGTCATCGACGACCTGGGCGTGGCGCGCCCGGACTGGTGGCGCGGCGAGGCCATGCAGGGCTCGGTCGAGCTGCTGCGCCGCGAGGGCGTGACGCCGCGGTACACCGTCGACTGACCGCCAGACGATCCTTGCCACCCCGGGCGTTCTATTCCATCAACGGCGCGAACCGGCCGAAGGGGCCCCCCAATGAACGTCATCGGAATCGTCGGCGGCACGGGCAGGCTCGGCGGCGCGCTGGCGGGGCGCTGGGCCAGGGCCGGTCACCGCGTGCTGATCGGCTCGCGCGACGCCGGGGCCGCCGCCGCCTTCGCCGCCGATCTCGGTCGGCGCGTCGGGGCTGACCTGGAAGGCTGCGCCAATCTCGACGCCGCCCGCCGCGCCGACATCGTCGTCGCCACCGTGCCCTTCGCCGCCCAGCAGGAGCGCCTCGCCGAGATCCGCGACGCGGTCCGGGGCAAGATCGTGGTGGAGACCACCGTCCCGCTCATGCCGCCCAAGGTGATGCGCGTGCAGCTGCCGGCCGAGGGCTCGGCCGCCCTGCGCGCCCAGGCCCTGCTGGGGCCGGATGTCCGCCTGGTCTCGGCCTTCCACAATGTCGCCGCCGAGAAGCTGGCCGGCGACGGGCCCATCGACTGCGACGTGCTGGTGTTCTCCGACGACCAGGCGGCGCGGGCGATCGTCGTCGGTCTGGTCGCCGATGTGGGGCTGCGCGGCCTCGAGGCCGGCGCCCTGGCCAACTCCGCCGCCGCCGAGGCGCTGACCTCGGTGCTGATCTTCATCAACCGCACCTACCAGGTGGTGGGCTCGGGGATCGCCATCACCGGCAGTCTGACGGCGCCGATCCGCGCATGATGTCTGGCGGCCTGCGCATCGAGCCGGTCCCCGGCGTCGGGGAGGTGCGCGCCGGCGACGACCTCGCCGGGCTGCTCGGCGCGGCCATTCCCGGCCCCCTCGGCCCCGGCGACGTGCTGGTGGTGGCCCAGAAGATCGTCTCCAAGGCCGAGGGCCGGGCCGTGCGCCTCGCCGGGGTGTCGGTGACGGCCGAAGCCGCGGCGCTCGCGGCCCGCATCGGCAAGGATCCCCGCCTGGTCCAGCTGATCCTGTCGGAATCGACGGCGATCGTGCGCACCGCCCCCAATCTGCTGATCGTCCGCCACCGGCTGGGACTGGTGATGGCCAACGCCGGCGTCGACCAGTCGAACCTGCCCGGCGAGGACGACCGGGCCCTGCTGCTGCCGGTCGATCCGGACGCTTCGGCCGCGCGGCTGGCGGCCGGCCTGGCCGCGCGCTTCGGCGGCGCCCCCGCCGTGGTCATTTCCGACAGTTTCGGCCGCCCCTGGCGCATGGGCACGGTCAACATGGCCATCGGCGCCGCCGGCCTGCCCAGCCTGATCGACCTGCGCGGCCAGCCCGACCGCGACGGCCGCATCCTGCGGGCCAGCGTCGTCGCCTTCGCCGACGCCATCGCCGCCGCCGCCGGCCTGGTCATGGGCGAGGCCGCCGAGGGGATTCCCGCCGCCATCGTGCGCGGCCTGACCTGGACGGCGCCCGACACCGACGCCACGGCTCTCGTCCGGCCGCTCGACCAGGACCTGTTCCAGTGACCAGCGGCGGCTCGGTGGTGGTGCTCACCGGCGGCGTCGGCGGCGCCAAGCTGGCCCTCGGCCTCAGCCATGTGGTCGCCCCGGGCCGGCTGAGCGCCATCGTCAACACCGGCGACGACAGCCGCCACCTGGGCCTGCACGTCAGCCCCGACATCGACACCCTGATCTACACCCTCTCAGGCCTGGTCGATCCCGGGCGGGGCTGGGGCCGGGCGAACGAGACCTGGGGCTTCATGGAGGCCCTGCGGGCCATCGGCGGCGAGGACTGGTTCAACCTCGGCGACCACGACCTGGCCCTGCATGTCGAGCGCAGCCGCCGTCTCGCCGCCGGCGAGAGCCTCAGCCACATCACCGCCGATTTCGCCGCCCGGCTGGGAGCCGGCGTGCGCGTGGTTCCGATGAGCGACGATCCGGTCGCCACCCGGGTGATCACCGACGCCGGCGACCTGGCCTTCCAGGACTATTTCGTGCGCCGCCGCTGCGCGCCGCGCGTCCGGGCCGTGCGCTTCGCCGGCGCGGAAGACGCCCGCCCGGCGCCCGGCGTCGTCCAGGCCCTGGCCGACCCCGACCTCGAGGCCGTGCTGATCGCCCCCTCCAACCCCTGGCTCAGCATCGATCCCATCCTGAGCGTTCCGGGGCTCGCCGGCCTGCTGCGCGACGCCCGCGCGCCGGTGGTGGTGGTCACGCCCCTGCCGGGCGGGCGGGCGGTCAAGGGGCCGACGGCCAAGATCATGGGCGAGCTGGGCCTCACCCTCTCCATCGCCAGCATCGAGGACCACTATCGCGGCGTCGCCGACGCCTTCCTGCTCGACGACGCCGACCCGCCCGTCGCCTCGCCCCACGCCCGCTGCGACACCCTGATGATCACCCTGGACGACCGCATCCGCGTCGCCCGCGCCGCCCTCGACCTCGCCCGCCGATGACCCTTCGGGCTCTCATCCCGCTCAAGGCTCTGGGCGCGGCCAAGAGCCGGCTGGCCCCGGCCGTCTCCGCCGGCGACCGGCGCGCCCTGGCCCTGGCCATGGCCCGGCATGTCGTCGACGTGGTCTCCGCCCGGGTCGACGAGACCATCCTGCTGGTCAGCGAGCCCATGGCCGAATTCGCCGGTCTGCGCGTGATGATCGACGCGGGCGCCGACCTCAACGCCAGCCTGGCCTGCGCGGCGGCCGCGCTGGACGCCCGCCCGGGCGACGGCCTCCTCGTCGTCTTCGCCGACCTGCCGCTGCTCGCCGCCGACGAGGTGCGCGACCTGATCGCCGCCTCCGCCCGCGGCCTGGCCCTGGCCCCGGACCGGCTGGGCGTCGGCACCAACGCCGTCGGCCTGCGCCAGCCCCTCGACCTCGCCTTCCGCTTCGGTCCGGACAGCTTCCGCCGCTTCCAGGACGAGGCCCGCCGCCTGGGCGTGCCCGCCGTGCCCGTCGAGCGGCCGGGCCTGGCCCTCGACATCGACGACGGGGAGTCGCTGGAGATCTATCTGCGCCGTTGCGGCCAGGACGGCCATCGACCGCTGTCGGTGTCGCCGTCCGGAGGTTCGATCTCGGGGTAGCCAGAATCAGATCCTTTCGCGCGGAACAGATGCGGGCGGTGAATCTGGCTCTGGATGTTTGCCCTGGCCCTTGCTCCCCAGCGCTTCGACCAGAACCGTCTCCATCCGCGCCCGCCAGTCCTCCCCCTGCGCCTCGTAGGCGGCCAGCACACTGGCGCGCAGCCGCAGGGTCACCACCGTCTTGGGGTCGACGGCCCTGGGACGTCCGACCTTCAGTTTGGCCTGCAGGGTCGGCGGAAGCCCATCGAACCCCATCGCCCGGGCCGTCTCCCCTGCCGTCCTACGATGGCAAATCGGGCGTCGTGACGGTGCTGTCGAGGATCTCCAGATAGGCCCAGTCCGTCTGCTGGATGGTCACCGTGTGTCCGGCGGCCGAGGTCTGGCCCTCCACCCGCCGCGCCAGCCGGCTCAGGGTCTCCGCATAGTCCCCGCACTGCGGCGTCTTGAGGAAGCGGAACGAGATGCGGAACAGCCGCCCCCCGACGAACAGGAACGTCAGATAGCTGTCGGGCGAGACGCACCGGTCGGCGTCGATGAACTTCCCCAGCACGGGGTCGTCGCCGAACCGGTGGAAGAAATAGCGCACCTCCTGCTGCTTGTATTCGCCGGCCACGGGCAGGGTGGC
>CAIXWN010000246.1 GCA_903923135.1 uncultured Caulobacteraceae bacterium
CCCCTCGTGGCCGCCAATTCCCGCCCCGCCCTAAGAAAATACGTTAATGATTTCAATCGGCGCTGCTTGAGCGAAATGCCCCGGATGGCTCAAAATGGCCAATTTCGACCCGCCAGGGCGACTTTTTCAACAGCCTGCTAGGGGTCTTCAGCGCGCGGACGGACGCGGCCCGACCCCGGGCCGCCGCCGGAGGAGACAGGATGACCGACCAGGAGCGCATGCGCAGCGATACGACCGGCCGCGAGCCGGCGATCAATCTGCCGTGGCCCGTGGCCCTGTTGATCCTGGCGCTCATAGCCGCCCATGCGGCGCGGGTGGTCACCGGCGGTGATCCGGATCGCTACGCCCTGACGTCGTTCGACCTGGACGCTGGCCGTTACGCCGGCGTGGTCACCCACCAATTCGTCCATGGCGGCTGGACCCACCTGATGATGAACGCCGCATTCATCCTGGCTTTCGGGGCCCCGGTGGCGCGCTACCTCGGGCGAGGCCTGCGGGGCGGTCTCGCCTTCTTCGCCTTTTTCCTGCTTTGCGGCGCCGGGGCCGCCTTGGCCTATGCGGCTTATGCTGGACTGATCGGCGGCCCGGGCCCCGACGCCCCCGGAGGCGGCCCGTGGGCCCTGGTGGGAGCGTCCGGGGCCGCGTCGGGGCTGATGGCGGCTGCGGCGCGCCTCATTGAAGGCCGAGGACGCCTGGGATCGATCTTCGGGCGCACGGTGATGGGCATGTCGATCAGCTGGTTCGCAATAAATCTGGTTCTGGGCGTATCGGGCCTTACGCCGGGGGCGGCTGGCGTCCCGGTGGCGTGGCAGGCTCACATTTTCGGCTACCTTTGCGGTCTGTTGCTGGTCGGGCCGCTTGGGTGGCTGGCGGGCGCGAAACTTCACGGCGGCCCGGCCGATCACGATAACGCGCTTTGATTTTCGATTCCTGAGGGCACAACCTGCCTCTCAATAGCGAAAAGGGAGGCCGTCATGTTCATTTCCGAGGTGCTGAAGGCCAAGGGCGACCTCGTATTCACCGCAGCGCCCACAGAGACCGTCGGCGCAGTTGCCGCCATGCTGTTCGCGCGGCGGGTCGGCGCCCTTGTGGTTGTCGATGGCGACCGGGAGGTCGTCGGAATCGTGGCCGAGCGCGATGTGGTGCGGGTGGTGGCTGAGGAAGGTGGGACGGGGCTGACACGGCCCGTGTCCCATTGCATGACCCGAGATGTGATCTTCGCCGGGCTGCATGAAACCGTCGACACCCTTCTTGAGCGCATGACCGACCGCCGCTTCCGACATCTGCCGGTCTGCGAGGACGGGCGTCTCGTCGGCATCGTTTCCATAGGCGACCTCGTAAAGAGCAAGATCGCCGAAACCGTCGCCGAAGCCGAGGGCCTTCGCGCCTACATTCACGCGGCCTGAACGGGCGATTTCGGCCGATCAGCCGCCGAATTCACCGCTATTGAGCCTGACGAGGTGGCGATATCCGATGGCGGGAGCCTGGTTTATGCACAGGTTCCGGCGTGTGACGCTTGCATGACTGTTAGGGGGGGGCTATACGCCGCCCTCGCGGTTCGGAAGCCAACACGGGCCTTCGGAAAGACCAGAAGAGCCCAAAAAGTTCTTGCTTTCCGGAAGCTCCCGTCATATCTTCCGCGCCTTCAAACGACTCACCGATGGACTGATGGGGCAAGCCCCCGGCGGCCCCAGGGTGTTCCTTGCGCCCTAAACCAGAGAATTCTGGGAAAGTTCGTAAGGCGGTTGACTCCTGCAGGGCGGGCGTTAGAGACGCTCCTCCTCGCCGCCGCCGGGCGTAC
This sequence comes from uncultured Caulobacteraceae bacterium, assembly GCA_903923135.1. Classification (GTDB taxonomy): domain Bacteria; phylum Pseudomonadota; class Alphaproteobacteria; order Caulobacterales; family Caulobacteraceae; genus Acaudatibacter; species Acaudatibacter lapponiensis. Next base: position 1,802 of record CAIXWN010000246.1, read on the forward strand.
CGGTGGGGTTGGCGCGAGCCGATCTGGTCTTTGACATCGTTGAATTGGAAAGAGAAACGCAGGCGGCGGTGTCCTGGCGATGACGCTAACCAC
>CAIXWN010000247.1 GCA_903923135.1 uncultured Caulobacteraceae bacterium
CCGCAAGGGCGTGCTGGCGGTGATGGTGATGACCCTGCCGGCGGCGCTGGGCGCCTCGTCGGGCCTGCTGTCGGCGGCGGCCGGGGCATGGCACGCCTCGTCCGACCTCGTGGCCCTGGTGCGCGGGGCGCTGGGCGGGCTGACGACGATCCCCGGCTGTATCCTGGGCGGCTATCTGTGCCGGCGATACCGGCCGCGCACGGTCTATATCTGGGGCGCCCTGGCCTATGCCGGCGGCCAGGCGGCCATGGCGCTGGGGCCGCACACGCCGTTCGGCTTCGCCGCCTTCATCATCCTCAACGGACTGATCCTGGGGGTGGCGTTCGGGGCCCTGACCTCGGTGATCTACGACTGCCTGGGCGACGGCAGCGCCGCGACGATCAACGGGGCCCTGTCGAGCCTGTCCAATGCGCCCCTGCTGGCGGTGACCCTGATGCTGGGCCAGGCCGAGCGGCGCAGCGGCCCGGATGGCATGCTGCTGACCGAGGCGGCGCTGGGGGTGGTCTCGGTGGCGGCCTATGCGACCCTGGCCTGGCGCTGGCGCGAACGGCCGGCGACGGCGCAGGCCGCCCCGGCAGCCGCGGCCTGAGCGGCGCCCTATTCGGCCGGTTCGCGCTGGACCTTGCGGGCGTTGGGGTTCCTGGCCTTCACCTCGGCGAGCATCTTTTCCACGTGGGTGGAGAAGACGTATTTGGCCGGCCGCTCGTTGGCGCGGGAGATGTCGGGGGCCATGGGGCCGGTTGTGCGCACGCCACGCAGATTGACCATCATCGCCTTGAGCGGGTGCTTCATGATGTCGGTGACGGCGCTGGCCTCGAAGCCGGAATGGACCATGCAGTCCTTGCACTTCTCGTAATTCCCCACGCCGTAGTCGTCCCAGGCGGTGTCGTCCATCAGCTCGCGGAAGGTCTTGGCGTAGCCTTCGCCGAGCAGATAGCAGGGCCGCTGCCAGCCGAAGACGGTGCGGGTGGGATTGCCCCAGGGGGTGCAGGCGTAGGACTGGTTGCCGGCCAGGAAGTCGAGGAACATGGTCGACTGGGTGAAGCTCCAGGCCTTGCCGCCCTGGCCGCGGGCGAAGATGTCGCGGAACAGCTGCTTGGTCTTGGTGCGGCCGAGGAAGTGATCCTGGTCGGGCGCGCGCTCATAGGCGTAGCCGGGCGAGATGGTGACGCCGTTGACGCCCACCACCTTCATCTCGTCGAGGAAATCGGCCACCCGCTGGGGATCGGCGCCCTGGAAGAGCGTGCAGTTGATCGACACCTGGAAGCCCTTGGACTTGGCCAGCTTGATCGCCGCCACGGCGGTGTCATAGACCCCGTCGAGGCACACCGACTTGTCGTGCATGACCTTGTCGCCATCGAGGTGGATGGACCAGGTGAACATCGGGTCGGGCTTGTACTGATCGATCTTCTTGGTCAGCAACAGGGCGTTGGTGCAGAGGATGACGAACTTCTTCTTCGCCAGGAAACCCTCGACGATCTTCGGCAGGTCGCGGTGCAGCAGGGGCTCGCCCCCGGCGATGGAGACCACTGGCGCGCCGCACTCGTCGATCGCCTCCATGCACTGGTCATAGCTGAGGCGCTGGTTGAGGATCTCGTCGGGATAGTCGATCTTGCCGCAACCGGCGCAGGCCAAGTTGCAGCGGAACAGCGGTTCGAGCATCAGCACCAGCGGATAGCGCTTGACGCCGCTGAAGTGGTTCTTCGCGATATAGGCGCCGATCCGCGCCACCGCCGTCATGGGTATCGCCACTCGGGGCTCCTTAAATCCAAAAACGCTTCAATCGTCGCCGTCGGCCAGACCCCCGGGATGAGGGGGCCGGGCCGGCGTAGTCCTGAACCACAAAGACGCAAAGACCACAAAGGGCGCGGGGAGGCTCCTGCAAGCCTGAAGTGTCGCCTTCGTGTCCTTCGTCCCTTCGTGGCGAAATCAGACGCGCTGTCGCGCGATCATGTGCGCAGCTCCGCCGGCAGGCGGAACTCGATGTCTTCCTTCACGCCGTCCATCGGCTCGACGGTGACCGGGCCGAGCTTGCGCAGGGCTTCGATGACCTCGAGGATCAGTTCCTCGGGCGCCGAGGCGCCGGCGGTAAGGCCCACCCTTTCCTTTCCGGCGACCCAGGATGGGTCGAGATCGGAGGCGTCGGCGATCAGGTAGCTGGGGATGCCCTCCTCCAGCCCGATCTCGCGCAGGCGGTTGGAGTTGGAGCTGTTCTGGGCGCCCACCACCAGGATGACGTCGGCCATGCGGCACATGTCGCGCACGGCGGTCTGGCGGTGCTGGGTGGCGTAGCAGATGTCGGTGGTGTCAGGCCCGACGATGTCGGTGAAGCGGGCCTTGAGGGCGACGATCACCGCCTTGGTGTCGTCGACACTGAGGGTGGTCTGGGTGACGTAGGCCAGGGGCTGGTCGGAAGGAAGATCCAGCGCCGCCACGTCGGCCACGGTGGAGATCAGGTGTACGGGTGCGTCGATCTGGCCGATGGTGCCCTCGACCTCCGGGTGGCCGGCGTGGCCGATCAGGATCATGGCGCGGCCATGGCGGACATAGCGCTTGGCCTGGGTATGCACCTTGGACACCAGCGGGCAGGTGGCGTCGAGCACCGGCAGGCCGCGCGCGGCGGCGGCGTTGAACACCGACTTGGCCACGCCGTGGGCGCTGAACACCAGGTGGGCGCCGTCGGGGGCCTGGTCCACCTCCTCGATGAACACCGCGCCCTTGGCCTTGAGGCTGTCCACCACATGGCGGTTGTGGACGATCTCGTGACGCACATAGACGGGAGCCTGATACTTATCGAGCGCCTTCTCGACGATCTCGATGGCCCGCACGACGCCGGCGCAGAAGCCGCGGGGCTGGGCCAGGATCACACGCATGGATGGCTCCGCGTTGGGGGTAAGGCCCCGCAGGGCCGGTGCTGCGCCGCAGTATGACACGTTGCGACTCGTTTGCGGATAGCAGGTATGGGCGAATTTGGGGAGGGCAAGAAGGGAGTGACCGATTGACCCGTTCGGCCCGCAGGGTTGGGCGGGCGGTTGACAGGGCGTCGGACGCCTCCGCATGCAGGAAACCGGGGGCGCGGGCGATCTTCGGCGCCGGAGAGCGCATCTTGTCACTGTCGGGAGACCGTCCAGACCCGCCCGGGACCGTTCCGCGCCTGCCCTGGGCGACCGGGGCCATGGCCGCTTCGGTGGTCCTCTTCATTCTTTCCCACTTCGTTCCGCCTCTCTACTACTCCAACCAGAACACCAAGTTCCTGCACGGCCTGGCGCGGGCCTTTCCCGATCGCCTGGGAGCGGACTGGACGGCGGGGACGGTCGACGGCCTGCCGGTGTTTTCCGCCCTGGTCTGTCAGGTCGCGCGGCTCGGCCATCCGGCGGCGTTCCTGCTGATCGAGGCGGCGCTGCTGGTCGCTTTCGTGCTGTCGATGCTGTCGATCGGCGGGCGGCTAGCCGATCCGTCGACGCCCCCGGCGCGGTTGCGGCTGTTCCTTGGCGGGGTGCTGGCGGCGCTGGCGGCGCCGCAGACACTGCGGGCGCTGGACGGGGTCGCCGGGCAGTACGCCGTCGGCGGCTATCTGCAGCCGTCGGAATTCGCGGTGCTGTTCTTCCTGGCCCTGGCGCTGTGGGGCGAGGGACGAAAGACCCTGGCGACCCTGGCGGCCGCGGCCCCCGCCCTGGTGTTGCCCGCCTACATTCCCACCGCCGCCATCCTGGCCGGAACCCTGATGCTGTCGCGCTGGCGCGATGACGGCGTGCGCCCGCCGTGGCTGCTGACCCTGTCGGTGCTGGCCTGCCTGATCGGGCCGCAGACCGACCTGGCCCTGAGGTTCCCGCCGACGTCGCCGGCCCTGGCGCACGAGGCGACGCGGGTGATCGCCTTCGACATCATTCCCTTCCACTCGCGGCCCGCCCTGTGGTTCCGGGCGGGGGCCCTGGCCCGGCTGCTGCTGGCGGTGACGGCCGTGGGGCTTGCGCCGCCAGGGGTGGTGCGCCGGGCGATGGCGGCGCTGCTGGCGTTCGCCGTCGGCGGCGCGGTTCTGGCCCTGGTCACCGGCAGCGCCGCGCTGGCCCTGCTGGCGCCCTGGCGGACGTCAGTGGTCCTGACGCCGCTTTCGGTCGTGGTCGCGGCCGGCTGGCTGTTCGACCGGCTGGGGCGGTTACCGCAGGGCCGCCGCTGGCAGACCGCGGCCTGCGCCGCCGCGGCGATTGCGGGCGCCCTCGGCGCGGCCCACGGCGCCCTTCGCAAGGCGCGGGATTTCGACCCGGGTCGGACACGCGAAGCGGCGGTCTTCGTCCTCGCCCACCATGCGCCATCGGACCTTTATCTGACGGAACCGCACGATTACCGATTCCGGCTGCAGGCGATGACCGCCCAGGTCATCAACCTCAAGACCCACCCCTACCGCGATTTGGAAGTGCTGGAGTGGCGACGACGGACGCGGATGGCCCTTGTGGTCTACGTTCTCCCGGGGCCCGCCGGGCCGGCGCGCCTGAACTGCGCGGCGTTGCGCGATCTGGCTGTCGCCTATCCGGTAACCCACGTCCTGCTGGACGGGCCGTGGCGCGGGGCGGCCGCCTGCCCGTTCCTGACGCCCGCGTTCGAGGGCCGCGCAGCCAGGATCCTGATCCTCGACCGGGCCCGGCTGGCGAGCGGGGCCTGACAGCGGCCGCCGGCCTTCAGGCCAGATCGAGCCGCCACAGGATGACCCGCCCGTCCTCGTCATGGACGTCGCGGCCGGTCCGGGAGAACCCGTTGCGGACCAGCACGCCGTGGGAGGCGGCGTTGTCCTCGGCCGTGACGGCGGTGACGGCGGTCATGGCCGGATCGGCGCGGGCGGCAGCGACCATGGCGGCCACGGCGCGGGCGGCGTGTCCCCGACGGCGGCGCGCCGGAGCGACCCCATAGCCGATTTCCATCACGCCCGGCTCGTCCGGCGGGCGCACGGCGCCGCAGAGGCCGACGATCTCTCCGCCGGCGACCATCATCCAGGCGCCCGGCCGGCCGGCCTCACGGGCGGCGGCGTGAATGGCGCGGACGATGACCAGGGTGGCGGGGGCGTCGACGCCCCCGGGCGGCAGGACGAGGTCCGACCGGCTGGGCGGCCCGCCGAGCATCCACGAGAAATCGCCGTCGGTGGTCTCGACCAGATCCGTCACCCGCCCCCCTTACGTCGGCGGAGGGTCGAGACTGACCAGGAACGCGCGCAGGTCGGCGGCCGAGCGGTCGGGAATCTGCTCCATGGGCACATGTCCGACGCCGGAGTAGCCGACCATGCGGGCGCCGGGGATGGCGGCGGCGAAGGCCTGACCATCGGTGTAGGGGATCAGCCTGTCCTCCATGCCGTGCATCACCAGGGTGGGAGTGCGGAGGGTGTGGAAGGTGGCGCGCGTCTCGGGCCCCGGCCGACCCGTGACGATGGCCAGCAGGATGTCGCGATGGCCCGGGGCGCGGGAAAGTTCGACATAGCGATCGACCAGGGCGGGGGTGACCAGGGCCGGATCGATGTAGGCGTCCCGAAGGCCGTCGGCGGCCATGGCGCGGGTGTCGACGCCCCGGATCAGCAGGCGGCCCACGGGCGAGCCGAGCACCTTGAAGACCAGGGGACCGTCGCCATGCGGGCGTCGCTCCTCGGGCCATCCGGCGGCGTCGACCAGCACCAGGGCGCGTACCTGGTCGGGGTGGCGCAGGGCGTCCTCCCAGGCAACGGCGCCGCCCATGGAATTGCCGATCACCACATAGGGGCCGAGCCTGAGCCGGCGGGCCAGGGTGTCGACCAGGTCGGCGTAGACGATCGTGTTCGGCCGATAGCCGGACGGGGCGCGGGTCAGGCCATGTCCGGGCAGGTCGAGGGTGACGATGCGATAGCGGTCGCCCAGGCGGGCCACCCAGGGCTCCCAGGCGTTCAGGGAGGCGGAGAAGCCGTGCACCATCACCAGCACCGGACCACCGCGCAGCCCCTGGTCGCGGTAGTGCACGCGCAGGCCGCCCGGCAGGTCCATGAACCGCGAGGTCGGGCCGGCGTATTTCGACTCCAGCCTGTCATAGGGGATGTCGGGACGAAGCAGGGCGATATAGCCAGCCGCCGCCAGGGCGACGGCCGCGGCCAGGATCCAGCCCGCCAGACGAAGCACTCCGCGCATCAAGTCCCCCTGTTTCCCGCCTGTAACATAAGGTGGAAAGGCCCCCTATCGCCAGAGGGCGCGGAGGTCAGATCCAGGCCCCGCTGATCGCCATGGCGGCGACGGCGGCGGCGAACAGGCCGCAGGGGATGTTGAGCAGCACATAGCCGGCGGCCAGCCCGCGGGCGCCGCGGGCGCGGCGGATGAACAGCGCCGCGGCGATCGGAAAGGCCGCCAGGGCGACCATCACCGGCCAGTGCGCCCAGGACGGATTGTGACCGCCAAAGCCGGTCCTCACGAACAGCGCCGCCCACAGGGTCAGCCCCACCCACAGGCCCGGAACGGCCAGGAACAGCGCCAGGGTGCGGCGGTCGGCGAACCAGGGCCGGCAGCGTTTCGACCACAGGCACAGGCCCATCACCGCCGCCATGAATCCCAGCGGGAAGATCATGTCGCCATTGAACAGCAGGTAGCTCACAGGGGATCACCGGGACTTCGGCGCGCCAAGCGCGCGTCCGGCCCCTCTTCGGCGCGGAAAGGTCGCACGTCAATTTCCCGTCGCCGGGGGACCTGGCGGGCCCCGCCCCGCCATCCGCCCTTGCTTGGGCCGGCGCGGCCCGTAAGGTCGCCGATGAACAGCGAGGGGCGACAATGCGGCGAAGCGTCTGGACGGCGGTGATCGTGGGCCTGTGCGCCCTGCTGGCGAGAACGGCCGCCGCCGCCGCCGCCGGGCCGGCCTTCGCGGTGAGCTATCCAGTGGCGGCGGGCGCGACGGCCCTGGACGGGCGGGTGATCCTGCTGGTCAGCCGCGACCTGACCCGCGAACCGCGCAGCCATGTCAGCCCCGACGCGCTGCTGGATTCTCCTTTCCTGTTCGGGCTGAACGTCGAGGCCCTGAAGCCGGGCGACAAGGCGCTGCTGGACGACGCCGCCTTCGGCTGGCCGGCCCGCCGGCTGTCCGCCCTGCCCGAGGGCGACTACCTCGTCCAGGCGGTGCTCAACCGCTACGAGACCTTTCACCTGGCGGACGGGCGGGTGCTGATGCTGCCGCCGGACCAGGGCGAGGGCCAGCAGTGGACGCGCAAACCCGGCAACCTCTATTCGACCCCGCTGAAGGTCCACATCGATCCGGCGCGGCCGACCGCCTGGGCGCTCAGCCTCGACCAGACGATCCCGCCGATCGCGCGCAAGACCGACACGGCGTTCGTCCGCCACATCCGCATCCGCAGCGCCCTGCTGTCGAGGTTCTGGGGCCGGGACGTCTATCTTGGGGCGCACGTCCTGGTGCCGCGGGACTTCGACGCCCATCCTGAAGCCCACTATCCGCTGATGGTGTTCCACGGCCACTATCCGGAAGACATCTCGGAGTTCCGCCCCGAGCCCCCCGAAGCCGACCTGAAACCCGACTATTCCGAGCGCTTCCACCTGGCCGGCTACAACCGCATCCAGCAGCGGGAGGCGTGGGCGTTCTATCACAAGTGGATCTCGCCGAAGTTCCCGCGATTCCTGGTGGTCGAGATCGAGCATGCCAATCCCTACTACGACGACAGCTATGCGGTGAACTCGGCCAACCTCGGTCCGTATGGCGACGCCATCAACACCGAACTGATCCCCGAGGTCGAGCGGCGCTTCCGCGGCCTGGGCCAGGGCTGGGCGCGGTTCACCTATGGCGGATCCACGGGCGGGTGGGAGGCGCTGGCCACCCAGGTGTTTTATCCGGACCTGTACAACGGCGCCTTCGCCGCCTGTCCGGACCCCATCGACTTCCGCGCCTACACCCTGGTCAACCTCTACGCCGACGCCAACGCCTATATGCGTCAGGGCGAGGCCGTGGTCATCGAGCGACCGGCCCAGCGCGACTATCTGGGCGAGATCTCGGCGACCCAGCGCGATTCCAACTATGCGGAGCTGGCCCAGGGCGACCTCGGCCGGTCGGGCGGACAGTATGACATCTGGCAGGCGGTGTTCGGGCCGGCAGGCGCCAACGGCTATCCGGCGCCGATCTTCGACAAGCTGAGCGGGCGAATCGATCCGGCCGTGGCCGCCTACTGGCGCGAGCACTATGACCTCTCGCACATCCTCGAACGCGACTGGGCAGCGCTGGCGCCGAAGCTGCAGGGCAAGATCCACATCTATGTGGGCTCGGCCGACACCTACTACCTCACCGACGCGGTCTATTTCGCCCAGGCGCGGCTGGAGGCCCTGAAACCGCCCTATCAGGGCGAGATCGCCTATGGCGACCGGGCCGAGCACTGCTGGAACGGCGATCCGACCCTGCCCAACGCCCTCTCGCGCCTGCACTACGACTTCCAGTACCTGCCCAGGATGATCGAGCGGATGGAAAAGACCGCGCCGAAGGGGGCTGACCTGACCAGCTGGCGGTATTGAGACCTCCCGCCCCGGCGCACACCGCCGCAGCAGCGCCGCCGCCCGATCTGTTCGGCCATCCGCGCGCCCTGTGGGTGCTCGCCGGAACCGAGCTCTGGGACCGCATCAGCTTTCACGGCATGCAGGCCTTGCTGGTGCTCTACATGGTCGGCGCCCTGCTTCTGCCAGGTCACGTGGAGCACATCGCCGGCTTCGGGACCTTCCGCGCCGCGATCGAGGACGTGACCGGCCCGCTGTCGACCCAGGCCCTGGCCACCCAGATCTTCGGCCTCTACGTCGGGCTGGTCTATTTCACCCCGGTGTTCGGCGGCTGGCTGGGCGACCAGGTTCTGGGGCGCACATGGGCAGTGAGCCTGGGCGCGCTGCTGATGACGGCCGGCCATTTCTGCATGGCCTTCGACGCCGCCTTCCTGCCGGCCCTGCTGCTGCTGATCCTGGGCGCCGGCTGCCTGAGGGGCAATCTCTCGCCGCAGCTGGGCGAGCAGTACGGCCAGAACGACCGGAGGCGGGACGCCGCCTTCCAGCTGTACGGCGCGTCGGTGAACCTGGGCGCCTTCATCGCCCCCCTGGCCACGGGCGCGCTGGGCCAGGCCTATGGCTGGCACGCCGGCTTCGCCTTCGCCGGTTTCGGCATGCTGCTGGGACTGCTGATCTATCTGGTCGGCGGGCGGAAGGCGGGCCTGCGGGCGACGGCGCCGGCGCGACGGGCCCGTGCGACCGCTCCGCCGGCGAAGCTGAGCGCGGCCGACTGGCGCGTGGCGGCCCACCTGCTGGCGATGATCCCGGTCTCCGCCCTGTTCTGGATCGCCCAGTCGCAGGTCTGGAACACCTACAACCTCTGGGTTCGCGACCATGTTCAGCTGAGGTTCGGCGACTGGACCATGCCAGTGCCCTGGCTGCAGTCGCTGGACGGCCTGGCCCCGTTCCTGCTGCTGCCACCGGCGCTGCTGCTGTGGCGCTGGCAGGCCAGCCGCGGCCGCGAGCCGCGCGAGACGACCAAGATCGCCATCGGCTGCTTCATCTTCGCCGCCTCGACTCTCTGGCTGGCCGCCGCGCCCCTGGCCGCAGACGCGGCGGGCCGCACGCCGCTGCTTTGGGCGGTGGTGTTTCACCTGGCGTCCAACGCCGGATGGCTGTTCTTCACCCCGACCCTGGGCGCGCTCTACTCGCGTCTGGCCCCGCCGACGGTGAACGCCACGCTGATGGGCTGCAACACCCTGTCGGTCTTCCTCGGCAGCGTGATCAGCGGTCGCCTGGGCGGACTTTACGAGACCCTGACCGCCAGCCAGTTCTGGACGCTGCACGCCGCCCTGGTGGGACTGGGCGGCGTGCTGATGATGCTGATGGGCGCGCGGCTGACGAAGGCGTTCTCGTCCACGGCCTGAGCCGGAGCGGGCTCGGTTCCTGAACCCGGGGAGGCGCTCAGAGCTGGTTGTGTGCGCCGTCGCACAGCGGCTTCTTGCCGGTGCGCTTGCAGCCGCAGAACCACACCGTGCCGTCAGCCCGGGCCTTGAACGGGGTCGGCGTGAACTCGGTGCCGGCATGGCTGCCGTCGCAGAAGGGCTGGTTCGCAGACTGGCCGCAGGAGCACCAGAAGTAGGCCTTACCGGCCTCCACCTCGACGGCGTAGGGGGCCTTCTGGGCGATGACGGGCTCGGCCATGGGTGCAGGTCTCCGGATGTGATCGTTCGCCGTTAGCGGAAATCGACGGCGAAGGGAATCGGCGCCGCTACGGCAATCTTGCCCGGACGTCGGGCGGGCCGTTAACGTGGCCGGCGAAACGCGCCCACGCCGCTTTGGCCACCTTCATAACGGAGGGGCCGGCCCACCAGGATGAGAGCCCCATGAAAACCCGCATCACCGAATTGTTTGGCATCCAGCATCCGATCATCCAGGGCGGCATGCATTTTGTCGGGCTGGCCGATCTGGCCGCGGCGGTCTCCAACGCCGGAGGCCTGGGCCTGATCACCGCCCTGACCCAGCGCACACCCGAGGATCTGGCCAGGGAGATCGCCCGCTGCCGGACGATGACCGACAAGCCCTTCGGCGTGAACCTGACCTTCCTGCCGTCGGTGACCCCGCCGGACTACCCCGGCTATGTGAAGGCGATCATCGACGGCGGGGTGAAGATCGTCGAGACCGCCGGCAACAATCCGGTGAAGTGGCTGCCGGCCCTGAAAGAGGCCGGGGTCAAGGTGATCCACAAATGCACCTCCGTCCGCCACGCCCTCAAGGCCGAGGCCATCGGCTGCGACGCCATCAGCGTCGATGGTTTCGAGTGCGGCGGCCACCCGGGCGAGGACGACGTGCCCAACTTCATCCTGCTGCCGCGCGCGGCCGAGGAGCTGAAGGTGCCCTTCGTGGCCTCTGGCGGCATGGCGGACGCCCGCTCCCTGGTGGCCGCCCTGGCCCTGGGCGCCGACGGCATGAACATGGGCACCCGCTTCATGGCCACCGTCGAGGCCCCAATCCACCAGAACGTCAAGCAGGCGATCGTCAACGCCAGCGAGTTGGACACCCGTCTGGTGATGCGCTCGCTGCGCAACACCGAACGGGTGATGGTCAACGCCGGGGTCGAGCGGCTGCTGGAAAAGGAACGCACCCTGGGCGCGGGTCTGAAGTTCGAGGACATCATCGGCGAGGTGGCCGGGGTGTATCCTTCGGTCATGCAACGCGGCGAGATGGACGCCGGGGCCTGGTCCTGCGGCATGGTGGCCGGGCTGATCCACGACATCCCCACCTGCCAGCAGCTTATGGACACGATCATGGGCGACGCCACGAAGATCATCCGCAGCCGTCTTGAGGGCATGTTGGCGGCCTAGCTGGCCGGTGCCGGCGTCCTTCGGCGGGCGCGGGCCGGCGATCCGGAAGCGCTCCGGGCGCAGGATCTGAAGCGTTGTCGCCCTGATCCGATAGATCGGATCGTAGGCGGGAAGGCTCCGCGCCTTACTCGGCGGCCGCCCAGGCACGGGGCGCCGCTCCGGCGCGGGCGTGGGCGCGGGCGGCGCGGCGATCCCTGGCCTGTTCAGCCAGAAAGGCGGAACCTTCGCCGATGGCCGACGCGGTATTGGCGGGCAGATAGGCCAGGGCGCCGACAGCATCGGAGTCTACGGCGCGGCTCCAGGCCCGCTGCAGGGTGCGCAGCATCTGACGGCAGCTGTTAAGATCGTCGGCGCTGAAGTCGCCATTGGCCAGAGCGTCTATGTGTCTGGCGTTCATGTCCTGAAGAATCTCGCAGAGTTCCGCGCCCTTGGCCGAACTGCGGACCATGATCACCCGCTTGTCGTGACTGGAGCGTTCCTGGGTCACATAACCCGCTTCGGTCAGTTTTTTCAGATTGTAGGACACGTTCGAGCCGAGATAACAGCCCCGCCACAACAGCTCGCTGACCGTCATCTCCGCGTCGCCGATGTTCATCAGCATGAGCGCCCGGACGTTGTTGATATCGCGAATATTTCGCATATCAAGTTCAAGCTGGATCGTCTCGAGGAATTGTCGATGCAAGCGCTCCGCCAGAACGAACACGTCAAGAAATTCGCTCTGATCCGCGATCTTTTCCACGACAACTTCCCTCCGTCGCCAAGAACCGGTCAGGATCGCGCCCGAACTGGCGGGAAACCCGGCTCGGCCAGGATCCGACCCCATAGAGCCCGATCGGTTCCTTGCCCGATTCCGGTATATCGAAGATTCCCGGATTCACGCGGGCGGATTTCGGTTTGTAACAATTGATTACAATTCAAACGAAATCGCCGGTTTCGCCTTAGCCCGGCTGGGTGAGCCGCCGGTTCCGCGCCGCTGGCGTGGTTTTGGGGCTTCGCCCGCCGTCGATGAGCCTCTAATCTGCTCTGCAAGGCCATCACGCCCGCGCCCGACCGGATCCGCCTCGCCCATGACACCCGCCCCGCTGCCGACCATTCTGCAACTTACGCCGCTGGACCCGACCTATCGGGCCGACCCGCACGTCGTGCTGGACGATCTTCGCGCCCGATGCCCGGTGCACCGCGACGAACTGGCCGGGAGCTTCATCCTGACGCGCTACGAGGACGTCCGCTCGATGGTCTCGGACCGCAGCCTCTGGCGAGACCCGATCAAGGCCGAACCCGCGTCGCGCATGGGGCGCGGGATGGAGGCGATCCCGGAGGGCGTGCCGCGCAGCGAGGCCAGCAGCATCCTGACCCTGGACGATCCCGATCACGCGCGCATCCGTCAGCCGCTGACCCAGGCCTTCTACGCGCGCATCGCCAGATTCCGGCCGGAGGTGGAGCGTATCGTCGACGAGGCCCTGGACCGGATCGACACCACCGCGCCGTTCGACCTGATGGATGCCTTCTGTGTGCCGGTGCCCATCGACGCCATCGCCTCGATCCTGGGCGTGGACCACTCGCGGCTCGGCGAATTCCGCGACTGGTCAGAGGGCCTGATCCAGGGCCTCAATCCGTTCCGCACGCCCGAACAGACCGAGCATATGGAACGGGCGAACACGGCGCTGACCGACTATTTCACCCTGGCGATCGCCGACCGGCGGACCGCGCCGCGTGACGACCTGATCTCGGACATGACCTGCCTGCAGGCCCAGGGCGAGCCGATCAGCGACACTGAACTGCGCATAAATCTGACCGCCCTGCTGGTGGGCGGCAACCTGACCACCACTGACCTGATCGGCAACGCCGTACGCCTGCTGCTGCTCAACCCCGGCGAACTGGCCAAGCTTCGCGCCGACCCCGCCCTGATCGCCGCGGCCGTGGAGGAGACCCTCCGCTATGAACCGCCCGTGGACGCGACGGGCCGCATCGCCTCGCGCGACATGACCGTGGGCGGCTGCGCGGTGACGACAAGCCAGGCCTTCACGTTCTTCCTGCGCGCCGCCAACCGCGATCCGGAACGCTTCGACGACCCGCACAGTTTCGACATCACCCGCGCGCGCCATCCGCACGTGGCCTTCGGCGGCGGCGCCCACATCTGCATCGGCGCGCCTCTGGCGCGACTGGAGGCTCAGGTGGCCCTGCCCAGACTCTTTGACCGATTCCCGAACCTGCGCCTCGCCAATCCCGACGAGGCGGCGGTGTGGCGCACCCTGCCCTTCTTCCGCGGCCTGGAGCGACTCGACCTGCGGGCCTGAGATCAGGGCGCCGGGTCGAGGCGATCCGATGACGTGTCCTCCACAGCCAGCCCGTGCAGGTGGCCGACAAGGGCGTCGCGGACCACGGTCATCCGGCGCACCCCGATGAGTTCCCGTCGCATCGCCACCCAGACCTCGAAGTCCACCGACGCTTCGGGCAGGATTCTCACCAGTTCGCGATCGCGAAGGGCCATGAACAGCGGGATGAAGCCGATACCCACACCAGCCCGGACGGCCGTGACCCGCGCCGGACGGTCCGAGGACCGATAGACGATGTCGAGATCGTCGGCGCTCAGTCCCACGGGATCGAGCAGAGGCTGCACTCTGGCGCGCTCATAGGGCCCGACCATGGGAAAATCCGGCAGATCACGCAGGGAGGCCGGCGCACCATGACGCTCCACCAGGCTGCGATGCGCGAAGAGCCCGGCCCGCATGCCCGTCGCCCGTCGACAGTCGAGGTCCTCCGCGGTCGGATCAAGGGTAGTCACGGCGATGTCGGCCCCGCCGGTCAAAAGTTCCTCCCAGAGGGGGTTCAGGCCGATCTGAAGGTTCAGGTCAGGAAAGGACTGGCCAAGAGTCTCCCAAAGCGGAGGGAGAAAGTGCATGGCGACCAGGGGTTCGGCCACCACGCGGACAGCGCCCCGCACCTCGTCCACAGCGGCGGTGGCGAGCCGTTCAAAGGCGCTCGCGGCGCCGGCCGCACGCTCTATCGCCGGCGCCAGGGCCAGGGCGGCGGCGGTGGGCGTGAGGCCCTGGGGCGAGTGGGTGAACAGCGCCGACTCCAGGCGGTACTCCAGCCGCTCGACATGCCGCCGAACCGTGGCGTGTGAAAGTCCCAGAGCCGACCCGGCGCTACCCAGTCCGCCGGTGGCCAGCACGGCGCGGAACACGCGATAGTCTTCCCAGGCCATCAGGCTGCCTTTGGCGGGGTGGCCGCGGGCGCCGCCGCGTCCGGGCCAATGAACGCCTTGAGGGCCTGCAACAGGGCAGCCTGGACCACGCGCATGCGGCTTATGGCGGCCTGGCTCTGGTGCAGGACGACGAACAGACGCGACGTGACGGTAAATTCCGGCAGGAGGCGTTCGAGTTCGTCATGCCGGGCGGCGAGGGCGACCTGGCACACGCCCAGACCGAGGCCCTGAGTGATGGCGATAAACTGGCCGGCGAAATTGTCCGTGCGGACCTTGTAGGCGCGGTCGGAAAAGGGGATTCTGAGATGGCTGAACAGCAGCCGGCTGGACGCCTCGCTCTCCGATCCGACCAGAGGCAGCCGTCGCAGGTCCGCCAGGGATTCGGGCCGGCCGACGCGGTCGAGAAGGTCGCGACGCCCGAACAGGCCGAAGCGAAACTCGCCGACATCCTCCACCCACAGCCCCGCGGGGTTGGGCGGCGCAAGCATGATGGCGATGTCCGCCGCCTCGGCGTCGAACGCCAGGGGACCGTTGGTGTAGGCGGTCTCGATACGGATGTCCGGGTGGCTCACCCGCAGTCGGGCCACCGTCGGGGTGACGACATTCTCACCGATCACCTCCGGCGTGCGCACCCGAACCAGGCCGCGGGGATCATCGCGCTCCGCCAGAGCGGCTTCGGTGAAACCGCGGGCCGCCCGTTCCATGGATTCGGCCACCGGACGCAGGGCCAGGGCGGCGTGGGTCGGGGCCAGGTCGCGACCCTTGCCGGTAAAAAGCGCCTCGCCCATCCCCGCCTCCAGGCGCTCGACATGCCTGCGCGCGGTCGCCGCCACCATGTCCAGCGCCGGCGCGGCGGCGGCGTAGCTGCCCTTGCGAAGCACGGTGAGGAACACGCGATAGTCTTCCCAGTCCATCCTCAATGTCTTTCTTCAGTTCAGGGACGTATCGATGTTTGCGGGCGGTATCCGGGGGTCGGATCTGCGGCGGTCAAGGCGACAACGCCAGCGTTGGCCAGGACTCGAAAAACTGCACCAGGGCGTCGAACACACGGCGCATCCGCGGCACCTCCCGCAGGTCCTCGTGCATGGATATCCAGAACGACACGTCCACGCCGATGTCCGGCAGCACCCGGACCAGATTTTCGTCGCGCTCGGCCAGGGCGGTAAGGTCGACGCCAATCCCCAGGCCCTCCCGCATGGCGATGACCTGCCCCATGGAACTGTCCATCAGGATCGAGAACTTCCGTTGCGGCCAGGTTACGCCGGCATCGCGAAGCGCCCGCATGGTGGGTGTATCCTCACCCGATCCGATCATGTCGAACCGCTGGAGATCCTCGAGGTTCGCCGGCGCGCCGGCGGCCTCGATGTAGCGGCGATGCGCGAAGAGGCCCAGGCGGGCATGGCCGGCCGAACGGGCCACGAGTGCGCGCTGGGTGGGCCGGAAGAGCCGCACCGCGATGTCCGCCTCACCGCGCAGCAGGTCCTCGGCCCGGTTCGTCACGCCGAGCTTGAGCACCAGATTGGGCAGTCGCGTTTTCAGCGCCAGATAGACCGGCGGCAACAGCGACAACGCGACGAGTTCGCCGCCGGTGATTCGAACCTCGCCTCCGATCTGGTCGACCGGTCGCTGAGCGCGCGGGGAGACGCTGCAGAATTCCATTGCCATGCGCCGGGCGACCTCGCCGAGCTTCAACCCGGTGGCCGTCGGCGACAGCGCCGGGCCGTCGGCGATGAACAGAGGACAGCCGCTGATTGCTTCCAGACCCTGGATCCGCCGTCGCACGGTGCCAACGGAAACCCCCAGTTCGCGGGCGGCGCGAGACACCCGCTCGGCTTTCAGGACCGCCAGGAAGGTCTCAATGACGTCCCAGTTCACGGTCGGACGGGCCTCACGCCATCGTCCGAACCCACGACGGAGGCACCGCCCGGTCCGCGATCGCCGGAATGCGGGCCTGCCGCGCGCGGCTGGCCGGAGAATCGTCGCCCGGCCGCACGGCGTGCCGGGCCATTGCCGCGGCCACTGTTTCGAAGACCAACCGCACAAGCGGCGAAGCCAGAGCCGCGGTCGAAGCGGCCACCCAGCCCGGCAGGATGTTTCCCGCCGCAGGCAGGACGCGCACAAGTTCGGGATGCGCTTTCGCCTGGGCGACGAACAGCCGGCCGATGCCGACACCGGCCATGACGGCGCTGAACTGGCCGTTGATGCTGTCGGTGCGGAAATTCAGGTCCGACGGGTTCAGGGCGAGGCCCATCTCGTCGGAGACTCGCCTCAACGTCAGGTCCGACTCCGGCCCGATGAGGGAAAAGCGAGGCAGGTCGGCCACTTCCGCGGGCGCGCCGGCGGCGTCGATATAGTCACGATGGGCGTAGAGTCCCGCCTCCAGGCCGCCGAAACAGCGCACCTCGAGGCCCGCCGCCGCCGGGGGTGTCGCCAGCACCACCACGTCGGCCTTGCAGTCGCTCAGGTCGTCCCGCCACCGTTTGGCGATCAACTCGATGCTGAGGTGCGGGTGGGTCTGGCGAAGTTTGGCGAACACGGATGGCAGCAAATGGGTGGTGAAAATCTCCAGGGCGGCCACCGACACCGATCCCGCAGGCTCCCCGACCAGAGCGGCGGCGCCCGCCGCCTGCGCCATCGGCTGAAGCGCCGCGATCAGCCTCGCGCCAACCGGCGTCGGTCTGATTCCCTGGGCGGACCGTTCGAGAAGTTCGAGGCCCAGCCGCTGTTCCAGCGCGTCAAGCTGGCGGCGAAGCTTGGCGACCGAGGTATCCAATCCTGCAGCAGCAGCCGCCAGGCTGCCCATTCGGGCCACCTCAAGGAAAGCGCGATAATTGTCCCAGTCCATGAGTGTTCAGCCTCGCGATCCCCCCGTCTCGTTTCGACGGTCCCCGCTGCCGCGGATCGCCGTCACTCTGTCTGACCGGAACAACCGGTCCCGCCATACCCTGGCAAGGTGACTAGCCAAGCTTGTGCAACCTGTATCTGCCAGAATGTTACAGTCCGAAAGAGCGTATTATTGCGTACCGGACGGCCGAAAAATCCACTCTCCCCAGTGGTTAAACCGCGCCTAACCAAGGCGCCCGCAGTCGGCCTAGAAGCCGGCATGGTCAGCGATCCTCACGCAGGCGTTCGCCCGATGACACCAGACGGCGCTCTGGTGGTCGACAGTCGTCGCCGGCACGCCGGGCAGCCCGGTCGGGACATTTCGTCGGCCGGACTCGTTGGCCGCGCCCTCGCGGGCCATCAGATCATCGCCGTTTCGCCGCGCGCGAAGAGCCGGCAGCATTTCCAGCTCGGCCAGATGTTGCGTCAGGGATTGGAAACGGGAACCATCGGTGCGTTCCAGCCGGTCCCGACCGGTGGGCTCACGGCGGCGGCGGCGCGCATGTCCGCCGCCTCCGACGCCAGTCTCGTGCTCGAACCCCACGGTCGAACCAACGGGCTCTGGGACATGTTCGACGTCCGGTCCGAGCGGTTTCTTGTGGCCGTGTCCGATGCCGCCGCGCTGATCTCGACTTTGCAGGCATCAGGCTTCGAGGCGATCCGCGTCGGCTATGTGCTGGCCGCCGTCGGCGAGGGACCAGCCGCAACTCCGCGGGCAGGCGACGCCCTGGGATCAGTTCCGGTATAGAGACATTGTCTGGCGGACATCACCGCCCGGCCCGGATCAGCGGGTTTGAGATGCCCCTGAACGTCGTGTTGCTCGGGAGCCGGGTAGCGCTGCCGGCAACTTCAGTCGGTGCGGACCGCGCCCGACCGTGGTTCGCGCAGGGGTCGTTCGCGAGGCGCGGCCGGACCGGCCTCAGCCGGCGGCGCCGCCACTGCACTCCACGACCTGACCGGTGATGAAGTCCGATTCCGGGATGCAGAAGAGGAAGACCGCGCCGGCCGCGTCCTCGGGCGAGCCCGGCCGCTGCAGGGCGGTCATGGTGCGGATCCGCTCGAGGGTGTCGGCGTCGAGGCCGACCCGCAACGCCCGGCCGTTGACGTCGATGGTGCGCGGACCATCTTCGAGGGGCTGGGTCAGGCGCGTCTCGATGTGGCCGAAGGCGACACAGTTCACGGTCACATTGTAACGCCCCCATTCCTTGGCCAGCGACTTGGTGACGCCGAACAGGGCCGCCTTGCCGGCGGCATAGGCGATCTGGGTGGCCGCGCCGTGCAGCCCCGAGACGGAGGAGATGTTGACCACCTTGCGCGCCCGCGCCCGGCCGTGGGCCTCGATCTCGCGGCGGGCCGCCTCGCGGATGAACGGCGTGGCGGCGCGCAGCAGACGGAACGGCGCGGTGGCGTGCACGGCCAGCATCGCTTCCCACTGTTCGTCGGTCGTGTTCTGGATGGTGGTGTTCCAGATGTAGCCGGCGTTGTTGACGATGATGTCGATGCCCCCGAAGGTCGACACGGCCTCGTCGGTCATCACGTCCGCGAAGGCCGGATCGGCGACGTCGCCGACCACCGCCCGGGCGCCCGCGCCAAGTCCCTCCAGCACGCCGAGAGTTTCGGCGGCCGGCCCCTCGTCCAGGTCGTTGATCACCAGATCGGCGCCCTCGGCGGCCAGCTTGAGAGCGATGGCCCGCCCGATCCCCCGGCCGGCGCCGGTCACCAGGGCGGTTCTGCCCGTCAGTCTGCCCATCATCGTCTCCCTGTTTCCCGCACGCGGGCGGCACGGGTCTGTCGAAGACGCAACGCCGCGACAAATCAAGTCCGGCCGGCCGCGACCCACTGCAACCGCCGCCGGGCCGCGGCGTTCGCCGACTGTTGCAATCGCGTCGCCACGATCGCCTCGCGAGGGTCAAAGTCTCGTAGAACATTGGAATTGGTGTTATTTGTGCGCACATCATCCTGACGATGCGAACCGCGACCCACCGAACCCGCAAGGAGGCCCTGATGAGTTCTTTCCGTAGCCGCGCCGGCATGGTGGCGATGGTCCTGCTGGCCACCACATCCCTGGTCGCCTGCGCCAGCAAGCCGCAGCCCGCGCCAGTGGTCACCGCGCCGCCGCCTCCGCCGCCCCAGCCCGCCCCGCCCCCACCTCAGCCGCCGCCGCCGCCGCCCCCC
>CAIXWN010000248.1 GCA_903923135.1 uncultured Caulobacteraceae bacterium
AGCAGGTACTGCACGCTGGGATCATAGAACCGCGTCACCGCCGCATAGGGGATCGACAGGCTCTTGGGCTGGCCGTTGAACTGCAGGGTGACTGAGAAGGCCGCCTCGCCCGGCGCCAGGTCCCAGTACTGGTTCTGCAGCACGATGGTCATTTCGTCGGGGTAGCGGGCCTTCAGGTCATCCGGGATGGCCACATTGGCCGCCTGGGTGCGGAAGCTGATGTAGAAGTGGTGGTCGCCGGGCAGGCCGCGCGGGCTCGCCGCCCGTTCCAGCGCCACGCGGATCACGCCGCGCAGGGCCTCCTGCTGCAGGGCTTCATAGCCCATCAGATCCCGGGGTTTGTCATCCTTGGCCATGGCGGCGAACCTAGCGACGGCGGCGCGTAAGACAAGGGCGGGAAGGGCCGGCGTCTCCCAAAAGTGATCCCGCCGCCGGTCTGGCGGTCAAGGGACCAGCACCGCGGCGCCCTCGAAGCGGCCGGCGCGCAGGTCTTCCAGGGCCAGATTGGCCTGGTCCAGGCGATAGGTCGTCGTCTGGGTGACCACGCCGACCTTCGGGGCGAGGCCGAGGAAGTCCAGCCCGTCCTTCCGCGTCAGATTGGCCACCGACACCAGCCGGCGCTCCTCCCACAGCAGCGAATAGGGAAAGCCGGGAATGTCGCTCATGTGGATGCCGGCGCAGACCACCGTGCCCCCCTTGCGCACCGCCTTCAGGGCCAGGGGCGCCAGCTCGCCGGCGCTGGCGAAGATGATCGCCGCGTCCAGCGGCTCGGGCGGCGGCTCATCGGAATCGCCGGCCCACTCGGCGCCCAGGCCGAGGGCGAAGGCCTGGGTGGCCGTGTCGCCCGCACGGGTGAAGGCCAGCACCCGGCGCCCCTGCCAGCGGGCCACCTGGGCGACGATGTGGCCGGCGGCGCCGAAGCCGTAGATGCCCAGGGTCCTGGCGTCCCCCGCCATCACCAGCGAGCGCCAGCCGATCAGTCCGGCGCACAGCAGCGGCGCCAGGGAGACGTCAGAGCCGCTCTCGCCGAGGGGAAAGGCGAACCGGGCGTCGGCGATGGCCGCCGTGGCGTAACCGCCGTCGCGGGTGTAGCCGGTGAACAGCGGCGCGTCGCACAGGTTCTCGCGGTGGGCCTCGCAATAGGGGCAGACGCCGCAGGTGTGGCCCAGCCACGGAATGCCCACCCGCTCGCCAAGGTTCAGGCCGGTGACGCCCTCGCCGACCAGGTCGATGCGGCCGACGATCTCGTGGCCGGGAATGATGGGATAGGGCCCGGGCGGCAGGTCGCCGTCCAGCACATGCAGGTCGGTGCGGCAGACGCCGCAGGCCAGCACCTTCACCCGGATCTGTCCCGGTCCCGGCGTGCGGTCGGGCAGTTCGGTCATCACCAGGGGCGTCCCCGGCCGGTTGAGCACCATCGCCTTCATGGTCGTGTCGTCCTCCGCTCACCCGCCGCGGACGATGGACCCTGCGGCGGCGGCCGGTCAGCCCCGGAAGATACCTATGCCGGGGCCGGAACGCATCCGCGGCGCCAGGGTATCGACGCGCTGTCGACATGACCCTAGTCTGACATCGCCCCTTCTCCGGCCCGAGCCTTCCATGGACCAGCGCGACACCTTCGACGGAGCGGCCGAACATTACGCCGCCGTGCGACCGGGCTATCCGGCGGCGCTCTACGACGCGCTTGGCGAACTGGGCGTGCTGGGACAGGCGACGCGCGCGCTGGAGGTGGGGTGCGGGGCGGGCCAGGCCACCACCGATCTGGCGCGGCGCGCCGGCGACCTCGTCGCCCTCGATCCCGGCCCCAGGCTGGTGGAGGAAGCGCGCGCTCGCGTCACGGGGCTGAACGTCGAGTTCGTCGTCGCGCGCTTCGAGGACTACGTTTCGCCGCCGGGCGTCTTCGACCTGGTGGCCAGCGCCCAGGCCTGGCACTGGATCCCGGCCGAAGTCGGCTTTCCCAAGGCGGCCCGCCTGCTGCGCCCCGGAGGCTGTCTGGCGGTGTTCGGCCATGCCTGGCCCTCGCTCGCCGAAGCCCTGCCCGGGGCGATGGCGCCGATGGTCAAGGAGACTCTGCCCGGCGCGTGGGAGCGGCCCCATCCCTCGGCGGGGTACAGGTCCTCGGGGCCGTTGCCCGGCCTGTTCGCCGCCAGCGGCCTGTTCGGGGGGGTGGAGCATCGCACCTTCGGCGTCGACGTGGAGATGTCGCCGGAGCGGTTCGGCCGCTTCCTGCGCACCAGCGCGGGCTATCACCTGCTGCCCGAGGCGGAGAGGTTCGCGGTCTTCGACCGGCTCACCGGGGCGATGGAAAGGGCCGGCGGGGTCTATCGCGCGCGGCTGGAGTCACAGCTCTATGTGGCAAGACGGCTCTAGCCGGAGCGACGCCCGCAAGGGGAGGTGAGTGGAGGGTTCTCCCGCGCATGGATACGTCCGGCGTAGCGTCCGTGGGTGCGGGCCAGGGCGCGGCGCAGTCCGTCTTCATCCGACGGCAGGGTATGAGGTGTCAATTAGGCTCAGGACCTATTAAATTGTTTGCGCGGGGCGCGACAGATTGATTCACTGGCGGTGCGAGGAGGCGCTGCCATGAGTGATTTGTTCTGGCTTTCGGCGGCGCAGATGCGTCGGATCGAGCC
>CAIXWN010000249.1 GCA_903923135.1 uncultured Caulobacteraceae bacterium
GATCAGCGCCGCCAGGGTGAACAGGCTGGCCCGCCTCTGGCCTTCCAGCGGCGCGATCGCCGCCCTGGCCTGGGCCAGGATCACCCCTTCGCGGGCCACGTCGAAATCCGACAGGGCCCCCAGGTTTCGCTCGGTGACGGTGAGGTCATACGACTGCTGCACCAGGTCCAGCGAGCGGCGCGCCACGTCGATCTGTTCGCCATAGCCGCAGAGGTTGGCGTAGGCGCTGGCCGTCTGGCCGGCCACGGTCACCCGCACGACGTCCTCGGCGGCCATTGTGGCCTCGGCGTTGGCGCGCGCCGCCTGGATCCCGCGGCGGATGCGTCCGAAAAGGTCCAGCTGATAGGACGCGGTCAGTCCGGCCGAATAGCTTGTCGAGGCGGCCGCGCCGGCGAGCACGGCCAGAGCGCCCTTGCCATAGGTCGGCCCGCCGGCGGCCAGGCTCGTCGAGGGAAAACGGCCGGCCTGGGCCTCGGCCAGCAGCCCCTGGGCGTAGGCGAGGTTCGCGGCGGCGACCTGCAGGTCCTGGTTGTGGGTCAGGGCCTCGCCGACCAGGGAATCCAGAACCGGGTCCTGGTAGAGTCGCCACCAGCGCGCCGGCAGGGGAGCCTCGCTCGTCGCGGCCGGCGCGGCGGCCGACAGGAAGGGGCCCTGCGCCGAGGCGGGCATCGACGGCGGCGACGGCCGGGGCCCGACCGCGCAGCCGGCCAGCAGCAGCCCGAGCGCCAGAACGCCCGCGCCCGCCGCGCGCGTCACTCCCCGGCCTCCGGCCGGGTCACGGCGCGCTTGAGGATATCCCGGAGTTTCGGTTTGGGCAGCCGGTCGGAGAGACCGCGGAAGACGATGTAGAACACCGGCGTGAACAGCAGGCCGAAGCCCGTTACCCCGATCATGCCGAAGAACACCGCCACGCCCAGGGCCTGGCGCATCTCGGCGCCGGCGCCGGAAGCGAAGGCCAGGGGCGCCACGCCGAGGATGAAGGCGAACGATGTCATCAGGATCGGCCGCAGACGCGTGCGACCGGCCTCCATGGCCGCCTCCGGTCGGGTCATTCCCTGGTCCATCTCGCCCTGGCGGGCGAAATCGACGATCAGGATGGCGTTCTTCGACGCCAGGCCGATGAGCACCACCAGCCCCACCTGGGTGAGAATGTTGTTGTCCAGTCCGCGCAGATTGACGCCCACCATGGCCGCCAGAAGGCACATCGGCACGATCAGGATCACCGCGAAGGGCAGGCTGACGCTCTCGTACAGCGCCGCCAGCAGCAGGAAGACGAACACCACGGCCGCGCCGAACACCATCAGACCGGTGTTGCCGGCCAGGCGCTCCTGATAGGCCAGCTCGGTCCACTCGAACCCATAGCCCGGCGGCAGGTTGGCCCGGGCCAGCTTTTCCATCGTATCCAGGGCCTGGCCGGTGGAATGGCCGGGGGCGGCGTCGCCGTTGATCTCGGCCGAGGGGAACAGGTTGTAGCGCAGCACGCGGTAGGGGCCGGTGATGTGGCGCAGGGTGACCAGGCTGCCCAGCGGCACCATCGCCCCGGTGTTGGACCGCGTCTTCAGCTCCGTCAGCCGGCTCTCGTCGTCCCGGAAGCTTGTGTCGGCCTGCGCCAGGACCTGGAACGTATGGCCGAACAGGTTAAAATTGTTGACGAATGTCGACCCAAGATAGGTCTGCAGGGTGTCGAAGACATTGGTGTTCGGCACGCCCAGGATCTGCGCCTTGGCCCGGTCGATGTCGACGAACAGTCTCGGGGTCTGGGTATTGAAGGTGACGAAGGCGGAGCCGATGTCCGGCGAGTGGGCCGCCGCCGCCGCCAGTTGCCGGGTCGCCGCCTCCAGCGCCTTGGCGCCGTGGCCGCCCTGGTCCTGGATGATCATCTTGAAGCCGCCGGTGCTGCCGATGCCGCGCACGGGCGGCGGCTGGATGATCTTGATGTCGGCGCTGGCCACGCTGGCCACGCGTTTCTGCAGATCGGCGATCACCTGTTTGGGCGTGACGCCCATGGACCGGCGCAGGTCGAACGACTTGAGGATCAGATACATCTGGCCGCTGTTCGAGGCGGTGGTGCCGCTGGTGGCGTCGACGCCGGCATAGATCGACGCCGCCTCCACGGTCGGTGCCGCCAGCAACCGGTGCGCCACGTCGCGCATGACCGCGTCGGTGCGGCCCAGGGAGGCGCCGGGCGGCAAGGTCACGGCCACCAGCAGGTTGCCCTGGTCCTGGGCGGGGATGAAGCCTCGCGGCGTGGTGGCGAATTCCCAGCCGGCCAGGGTCACCAGACCCGCGTAGAGCGCCAGCATCACCGTCGCCATCCGCAGGACGCGCCGGATCAGCCGGGAATAGGCGCCGGCCAGGCGGTCGAAGCCGGCGTTGAAGCGGTCGGCCATGCCCCGCAGGCGCTTGAAGCGTCCGCGCGGCGCCGTTCCCTGGCCGACGTGCGGCCGCATGAGGATCGCCGCCAGCGCCGGCGAGAGGGTCAGGGAGACGATCAGCGAGATCACCGTGGTCGAGGCGATGGTCAGGGCGAACTGGCGGTAGAACTGCCCGGAAATGCCCGGGATGAAGGCGGTGGGGATGAACACCGCCAGCAGGACCAGGGCGATGGCGACCAGGGCCCCGCCGACCTCGTCCATGGTCTTGTGGGCGGCGTCGCGGGGCGTCAGGCCCTCGCGAAGGTGGCGGTCGATGTTCTCCACCACGACGATGGCGTCGTCGACCACGATGCCGATGGCCAGCACGAGACCGAAAAGGGAGAGGCTGTTGAGGGAATAGCCGAAGGCGCCCAGAACCGCGAAGGCGCCGATGAGCGACACCGGAATGGCGATGATCGGGATCAGGGCGGCCCGCCACGACTGCAGGAAGAACAGCACCACCAGGACCACCAGGCCCACGGCCAGAAACAGCGTCTTGTCGACCTCGTTGATCGAGTCCCGGACATACTGGGTGGGGTTGAAGATCACCCGGTAGTCGAGGCCGGGCGGGAAGCTCTGCTTGAGCGTCTCCATGGCCGCCTTGATGGCGTCCACCGTCTGCAGGGCGTTCGACCCGGGCTGTTGCAGGACCCCCAGCGCCACGGCGTTCTTCTCGTTCATATAGGCGTTGGTGCTGTAGTCCTGCGCCCCCAGCTCCACCCGCGCGATGTCGCCGATCCGGGTCACCCGGCCCTGGGCGTCGGTCTTGACGATGATGTCGGTGAACTGCTGCACCGTGCTCAGCCGGCCCAGGGCCTGGACGTTCAGCTGATAGGCGCTCGCCACCGAGGCGTCCGGCGGCTGGCCGATGGTGCCGGCGGCGACCTGGACGTTCTGGCCCTTCAGGGCGGCGACGATGTCCTCGACGGTGAGGTTTCGCGCGGCCGCCCGGTCCGGGTCGATCCAGATGCGCATGGCGTAGTCGCGCGCCGCCCGGCTGTTCACGTCGCCCACGCCGGGCACGCGCAGCAGGGCGTCGCGGATGTGCAACCCGACGTAGTTGGCGATGTATTTCTGGTCCAGCGACCCGTCGGGCGAGAAGGTGTGGACCGCCATCAGGAAATCGGTCGAGGCCTTGCGCACGGTGACGCCGGCGGCGTTGACCTCGGGCGGCAGGCGCGGCGTCGCCGCCGACACCCGGTTCTGCACCAGCACCTGGGCCTGGTTCGGATCGGTGCCCAGCTTGAAGGTCACCGTGATGTTCAGGTGGCCGTCGCCGGTCGCCTGGGAGGACATGTAGAGCATGTTCTCCACGCCGTTGATCTGCTCCTCGATCGGCGCGGCGACGCTGTCGGCCAGGGTCTCGGCCGAGGCGCCCGGATAGTTGGCGCTGATGCTCACCGTCGGCGGGGTGATGTCAGGGTACTGGGCGACCGGCAGGTTCGGGAAGGCGATGGCGCCCACCAGGGTGATCAGGATGGCGATCACCGCGGCGAACACCGGCCGCTCGATGAAGAAGTGGGAAAGGGGCATCGGCGGCGCCCGCCGTCACTGCGCCGCGTCGGCGGATGTCGCCGTCGAGGCCGGCGGGCCGGGGTCCAGGGGGCGCGGCGTGGCCGGAACCGCGACGATGCGGCCGGGCGTGGTCCGCAGCTTGTGGCCGCCCTGGGCGTGCTGCACCCCGTCGATCACCACCCGGTCATCGGGGCCCAGGCCCGTGCGCACCACCCGCAGGCCGTCGGTGAGAGGGCCAAGGTCGACCGGCCGCATCCGCGCCACATTGTCCGGACCCACCACGAAGACCACCTGCCGCTCCTGGTCGGTGACCACCGCCCGGTCGGGAATCAGCAGGGCGGGATAGGATCCAGAGCCCAGCAGGCGCATGTGGCCGAACATGCCCGGGGTGAGGAAGTGGTCGGGATTGTCGATCACGGCGCGGCCGCGGATCGTCCCCGAGCCGCTGTCCAGGGCGTTGTCGACGAAGTCCATCCGGCCCTTCCAGCGATAGGTCGGCTCGTCCTGCAGGCGGATCTCCACCGGATTGGCCCTCTGGCGCGACGAGGCGCGGGTCCCGGCGGCGTTCTCGCGCTGGTATTTCAGATACAGCGCCTCCGAGCCGCTGAAGGCGAAGCGGATGGGGTCGAGATTGACGATATTGGTCAGGATGGTGGAGTCGGCGGTGACCAGATTGCCGGGCGCGACCCGCCGGTCGGACACCCGCCCGCTGATCGGGGCGGCCACTTGGGTGAAGGAGAGGTTCAGGGCGGTGGCGCGCACCGTGGCCTGGGCCGAGACCACGTCCGCGGCGGCCTGGCCCTGGGCGGCCACCAGGGCGTCATAGGCCTGCTGGCTGATCGCCCGGGCGGCCAGCAGCGTCTGGCCGCGCGCCGCCTGGGCGCGGGCGTTGGTCAGGGTGGCCTGGGCGCGGGCCTCCTGGCCCTTGGCCTGGTCGAGCAGGGCCTGATAGGGGCGCGGATC
>CAIXWN010000250.1 GCA_903923135.1 uncultured Caulobacteraceae bacterium
AGAGCGCCGGCGCAGGCCGCCAGGGCGGCCTCGCCCCCAAGGAGGATGGCGTGCTCCTCAGTCAGAAGCAGCAGGGCGCGATCGAAGGCCTCGACGCCCGCTCGGAGCCCCGCCTCTTCCGCGGCGCCCGCGGAGCCGGCGGCGCGCCCGCCCCGCATCGCCATGGCGACGAGCGCCATCGCCGCGCCCGCGGCGAGGCCGACGGCGGCGCAGAACACGGCCAGGGTCGCATTCTGGGGACTCACCGGGCCTCCTCCGCTGTGTTGACGCCCGACGGCCCGCGTATCACGCCGCCTTCCCTCGCCCGACCGGGCATGTCAGGGTCGACACCATCGATTCCGGGGAGGAACTCTATCATGCAGACTCATACTCTTGTGGCCATAGTCACGATCCTGGCGCTGCTGCTGTACTTCAGCATGGGCCTTCGCGTCGGTCAGGCGCGCGCCAAATATGGCGTTCCGGCTCCCGCCATCACCGGCAATCCGGATTTCGAGCGGCTGTTCCGGGTGCAGGCCAACACCCTCGAATGGCTGCCGATCTTCCTGCCGGCGCTGTGGCTGTTCGGCCTCTACTGGAACGACCGCGTCGCCGCCGGCGTTGGACTGGTCTGGATCGTTGGGCGCTATCTCTACATGACCGGCTACGCCAAAGAAGCCAGCGCGCGGAGCGCGGGTTTCGGCATCCAGGCCCTGGCGACCGGCGTCCTGCTCTTCGGCGCTCTCGGAAAGATCATCTGGGTGGCGGTGCAGAACGGCGTCTAGGCCGGGCGGGCTTTACGCGCCGGCTCGCCGCGTGAGACACTCGCCAACGGCGAGGGACGTCGCCCGCGTTCCGGGCGCAAGGAACTGGAATGTCATGACCAAGACCACGGCCGCGATCATCGCGGCGCTTGGACTCAGCCTGGGGCTGGCCGCCTGCGAGACGGCCACGCCCTACCAGCCCCTGGAACGGGGCTCGCGCGTTTACGGCGGGTTCTCCGACCAGAAGCTCGACGCGGATCACTTCCGCGTTGCGTTCAAGGGCAACACCGACACCTCCCGGGCGACGGTGGAATCCTATCTGCTGTATCGCGCCGCGGAGCTGACCGTCGCCCAGGGCTACGACTGGTTCGAAACCGTCGATCGCCACACCCAAAGCCACCAGGAGAGCTACGTAGATCCCGATCCCTTCTATGGGCCGGGATACAGGTGGGGCTATTTCAGGCCCTACTACAGCTTCTATGGGCGCCCGTACGGCTGGCGCGGCTGGGGTCCCTCCTGGGGGGCCGGTTACAGCGTCCAGACCGTGGAGAAGTTCGAGGCCTCGGCCGACATCGCCATGCACCACGGGCCAAAACCCCAGGGCGAGTCCAGGGGGCTCGACGCGCGCGAGGTTCTGGCCAACCTCGGTCCGAAGATCCAGCGACCGACGTCCAAGTAGGACCCAGGCACCGGCCTTCCGGCCGTAGTCGAAGGGCCGCGCGCCTCGCGGGATGGCGGGAGCCATCGGGATCCGAGCTGATCGAACGGGCCGGATCGGATCCGATGGCTCCGGGCTATTCAGTCCGGGGCGACTCTAGTCCGATCGGACGGGTGCGTCTGGTCGGATGTCGCCCTGGAGATTTTCCCGATCCGATTGAAACCATCAGATCGGATCAGAAAGGCTCTAAACTTTTGATTCTAGAGCGAATTATATCCGACCAGATGTTTCCATCCGGCCGGGTCTTGCCCTAGCGGGGCGCCATCCGGATGGCGCCGTCCAGACGGACATCCTCGCCGTTGAAATAGCCGTTGGTCACCATGGTCAGGGCCAGCTGGGCGTATTCCTGGGGCAGGCCCAGACGCTTCGGGAACGGAACCGAGGCGGCCAGGGCTTCCTTCACCTGGGGCGGGGCGCCGTTCATCAGGGGCGTCTCGAAGATGCCCGGCAGGATGGTGTTGACGCGGATGCCTTCGCTGGCCAGGTCGCGGGCTATGGGGAGGGTCATGCCGACCACGCCGCCCTTCGACGCCGAATAGGCCGCCTGACCCATCTGGCCGTCCTCCGCCGCCACCGAGGCGGTGTTGACGATTGCGCCCCGGTCGCCGTCTTCCAGCGGATCGAGGGTCAGCATGCCTGCGGCGCTCTTGGCGATGCAGCGGAACGTGCCCACCAGGTTGATCTGGATGATCCAGTTGAAGGCGTCGAGCGGGAAGTGTTTGATTTCTCCGGTCTTTCGGTCTCGGCCGGCGGTCTTGGCGGCGTTGCCTGTGCCGGCGCAGTTGATCAGGATGCGTTCCTGGCCATGGGCGGCCCGGGCCTTGGCGAAGGCGGCGTCCACTTCCTCGTCAGAGGTGACGTTGCACTTGCAGAACACCCCGCCGACCTCCTTGGCCACCACCTCTCCCTTGGCGTCGTTCATATCGAAGATGGCGACCTTCACGCCCTGGGCGGCGAGGGCCCGGACCGTGGCTTCGCCCAGGCCGGAAGCGCCGCCGGTAACCACCGCGGCGATGGAGGAGTCGAGTTTCATGCGTCTTGTCCCTTCATGATCGCGCCGATGCGCGTTAGGCGCCGCTTTAGACCCAACCCGCCGCCGCCAAAAGTGTCACCTAGCGTCAAGGCCAGCTGACGTGCGCCGCGGCGATCAGGTCTTCACCCTTTCGCTCCACTGATCCAGGTCACGCTCGGCGCCCATATAGGCCAGACCGGAGGCGATGGAGACCAGTTCCCCACCCCCTTCCAGCTTCGCCTCGCCGAAGCGCCGGGCGAACAGCCGCCGCACGGCAGGCACGAACGAGGAGCCACCGGTGAGGAAGACCCGGTCCAGCCCCTCCGGCCCCAGTCCGGCCCGGGCGAGCGCCGCGTCCACCGCCTGCTCCATGACGGTCAGTTCCGGGACGATCCAGCCTTCGAACTCGGTCCGCCGCACCTGCTTCTCGATGCGGACGCCGCCGGCCTCGAACAGGAACGTCGCCTCGTCGGCGACGGACAGGGCCTCCTTCAGACGGGAGACCGCCTGGTAGAGCCGGTAGCCGTG
This sequence comes from uncultured Caulobacteraceae bacterium, assembly GCA_903923135.1. Lineage (GTDB taxonomy): Bacteria > Pseudomonadota > Alphaproteobacteria > Caulobacterales > Caulobacteraceae > Acaudatibacter > Acaudatibacter lapponiensis. Next base: position 2,999 of record CAIXWN010000250.1, read on the forward strand.
GTTGTCGTCGAGCACCTCGACCAACGCGGCGAGCCGGGCCGGCTCGAGGGCCGTGCGCACCAGGCCGCGGATGTCGCGCATGTCCCTGGAGGCGCGCAGCAGGGCGAGCTGCTCCCAGCGGGCGAAGGCGGTGAAGTAGCGGTTGGGGATGGGCAGGACATTGTCGAACGCCTTGTAGGACGAGCCCTTGCCCAGTTCCGGTGACACCAGATGATCGATGATCCGGTAGTCGAAGGCGTCTCCGGCCACCCCCACGCCGGCGTTGGCCAGGGCGGTCGAGCGGATCTCACCGTCCTCGCGATGGAAGCGCACGATCGAAAAGTCGCTGGTGCCGCCGCCGAAGTCGCCCACGAGCACCGTGGCGTCCGCCTTCAGGGTGCGGGCGAAGAAGAAGGCCGCGGCGACGGGCTCATAGGCGTAGCGGATGTCGGCGAACCCCAGGCGCGCGAAGGCCGTCTGATAGCGCGCCAGGGCCAGATCGGGGTCGGGCCTTAGGCCGGCGAAGGTTACAGGCCGGCCGATGATGCACGTGGGTCCGCCGTGGGGCCAGGCGTCGCCCGCGTGCGCCCGAAGGCGCAGGAGGAAGGCCGACAGCAGGTCGGGAAACTCGTAGCGCCGGCCGAGAATCCGGGTTTCCTGAAACAGCGGGCTGGCGGCGTAGCTCTTGAACGACTGGATGAACCGGGTCTCCAGCGGCTCCTCCACATAGGCCTCAATGGCCCAGGGTCCGGCCTCAATCACCCGGCGCGATGGTTCGCCCTCGGCGGCGTGAAAGCTCAGCGCCGAACGGAAGGCGACGATCTCCTCCCCGGGGACGGCGAAGTGGATCAGCCCGGCCTGGCCATCCTCGCCCAGGGTGGAGATCACCGTGTTGGTCGTGCCGAAATCGATCCCGATGACGCCGGCCCCGCGGCGGGGGCTGCCCGGCGACTTCACCCCGGCTGGGACTCCAGCGCCAGACCCTCTTCATAGGCGGCCATCTGCGCCATCATCAGGATCTTGGAGACCGATGCGCCGAGCGGACAGATCTGCACCGGATGCGACAGGCCCAGGAGAATCGGGCCGACCACCGTCGCCGCGCCCAGGGAGGCGAGGAGTTTGGTGGAGATCGACGCCGAGTGGATCGCCGGCATGATCAGCACATTGGCCGGGCCGGTGAGCCGCATGAAGGGATAGCTGTCACGCAACTCAGGCTCCAGGGCCAGTTCCGGCGGCATCTCGCCCTCGTACTCGAAGCCCAAGTCGCCCATCTCATCCAGGGTCAACACCGCGTCGCGAACCTTTTCGGAGCGCTCGCCCATGGGATTGCCAAAGGAGGAATAGGAGAGGAAGGCGACCCGGGGTTGATGGCCCAGTCTCTTCACGGTGGTCGCCGCCTCGATGGCGATCTCCACCAGATCGTCGGCCTCGGGCATCTCGGTGACGTTGGTGTCGGCGATGAACAGGGTGCGGCCCTTGGTGAGCACGATGGACATGCCCATGACCCGTCCGCCCGCCGCCGGGTCGATGGCCTGCAGCACCTCTTCCAGCGCCTGACCGAAGTTGCGGGTGACGCCCGTCACCATGCCGTCAGCATAGCCCAGGGCGACCATGCAGGCGGCGAAGGAGTTGCGGTCCTGGTTGATCAGCCGCAGCACGTCGCGCTTGAGGAAGCCCGAGCGTTGCAGACGCTCATAGAGGTATTCCAGGAACTCGTCGTTGTGCTTGGAAATGCGCGCGTTGACGATTTCCAGGTCGCTCTCTTCCGGGTCCATTCCGGCGCGGATCATGTTCTCCCGCACCAGTTCCTCCCGGCCCACCAGAACGGCCTTGCCGAAGCCCTGCGACTGGAAGGCCGCGGCGGCGCGGATCACCGAAAGCTCCTCGCCCTCGGCAAAGACGATGCGCTTGGGCGCCGCGGCCTGCAGGGTGCCGGATATCCGCTGCAGGAAGCCGGCCGCCGGATCGAGCCGGCGGGCGAGGCTGTCGCGATAGGCGGCCATGTCGGTGATCGGCTTGCGGGCGACGCCGCTGTCCATCGCCGCCTGGGCGACGGCGGGCGGGATGGAATAGATCAGGCGCGGATCGAACGGGGTGGGGATGATGTACTGCGGTCCGAACTTCAGCTTGATGCCCTGATACGCCGAGGCGACCTCGTCGGGCACGTCCTCGCGCGCCAGGGCGGCGAGAGCCCGGGCGCAGGCGATCTTCATCTGCAGGTTCACCCGCCGGGCGCGCACGTCCAGGGCGCCCCGGAAGATGTAGGGAAAGCACAGGACGTTGTTGACCTGATTGGGATAGTCCGAACGGCCGGTGGCGACGATGGCGTCGGGGCGCACAGCCAGGACCTCCTCCGGCGTGATTTCCGGATCGGGGTTGGCCATGGCGAAGATGATCGGCCTGTCGGCCATGGTCATCACCATCTCCTGGGTCAGCAATCCCTTGGCCGACATGCCCAGAAAAACGTCCGCGCCCCTGACCGCGTCGGCCAGGGTGCGCTTGTCGGTGTCGACCGCCAGGGCCGACTTCCATTGGTTCATGCCCTTTTCGCGACCGCGATAGATGACCCCTACGCTGTCGACGGCGATGCAGTTTTCTGGCCGCACACCCATGGCCTTGGCCAACTCGACGGAGGAGATGCCCGCCGCGCCTGAACCGCAGAGCACCAGCCTTATGTCCTCGAGCTTGCGGCCCGTCACATGGCAGGCGTTGATCAGCCCGGCCGACGAAATGATCGCCGTGCCATGCTGGTCATCGTGAAAGACCGGAATGTCGAGCAGTTCCTGAAGCTCGGTCTCGATCCGGAAGCATTCCGGGCTCTTGATGTCTTCCAGATTGATCCCGCCGTAGGTGACGCCGATGTTCTTCACCACCGTGATGATTTCGTCTTCGTCGCGGCTGGAGATTTCCACGTCCACCGAATCCACGTCGGCAAACCGCTTGAAGAGCACCGACTTGCCCTCCATGACCGGCTTCGAGGCGAGCGCCCCCAGATTGCCGAGGCCGAGGATGGCCGTGCCGTTGGTGATCACGGCGACGAGATTGCCCTTTGATGTGTATTCATAGGCAAGGTCAGGGTCGGCGGCGATGGCCAGAACCGGCACGGCGACACCGGGGGAATAGGCCAGAGAGAGGTCACGCTGGGTGGCCATGGGTTTCGTCGCGGCGATGGCGATCTTGCCCGGCGTCGGGAAACGGTGGAAGTCCAAGGCTTCCTGCGCCGTGAATGTCGGCTTCTTGTCGTCGCTCAGGTTTTCGCTCATCGTCTTTCGCCCTCTCCCGCGTCGCCCGCCCCCTGGGCGCCGTGACGCACCCCCCTCAAGCCGGCTGTAGGCATTTCATAGCCCACCACGACGATATGGGCGACACCTAACCTTCGGCGAGATGACGCTTGACCGGGCCTGCCGCGGCGGGAGACTGATCGGGCATGACGAAAGCTTTGAAAATCGGCGTGGGCGGCGCACTGGGCCGCATGGGCCGGGCGGTGGCCAGCATCGCCCGCAGCCGCGAGGGCGTGGTTCTGGCGGGCGGGTTCGACCGTCCCGACATAGCCGACGAGGCGCCCGGGGCCGCGCCTCTGGGGTCCCGGGAACAGATCCTGGCCGCGAGCGACGTGATCGTCGATTTCTCGACAGGGCAGGCCACGGCCGCCCTGGCCCGCATCGCCGCGATACACGGCTCGCCCGCCCTGGTCATTGGAGCCACGGGTCTGACGGTCGAGGAGGAGGCGGCGATCGCCAGGGCGGCCGAGCGGATCGCCATCGTCAAGTCCGGCAACTATTCGGTCGGCGTGAACGTCCTGGCCGGGCTGGTGGAGCAGGCCGCCCGGCGTCTGGGCCCGGAAATCTGGGACGTAGAGGTGATCGAGGCCCACCATCGGCGCAAGGTCGACGCGCCCTCCGGCACAGCCCTACTGCTCGCCGCTGCAGCGGCCCGCGGGCGCGGCCAGGATCTGGCGGCGCTGAAGCTGTCGCCCCACGACGGCATCACCGGCCCGCGGTCCGTGGGAGGCATTGGACTGGCCGCCGTGCGCGGCGGCGGCATTGTCGGCGAGCACAGTGTAATCTTCGCCGCCGAGGAAGAGATCATCACCCTGTCGCACTCGGCGCGCGACCGCGCCCTGTTCGCCCGGGGCGCCGTGGAGGCCGCGGTCTGGGTGGCCGGCAAGCCGGCCGGCCTCTACGATATGATCGACGTGCTGGGCTTCCGCGACTGAACAAGGGTTCACGCCGGGCCTGCCCGCGCGTGGCCGAGCACCCGGACAAGAAAGGCGCCGCCCAGCTGCAGGCCGGCCATGTCAATGCTGTGACCGAGGCCTGGAGAGAGGTGGGTTTCCACGTCGAAGCCGTGCCGGACCAGCGCCTCCCGGGACTGATGGAAGGCGACCGACGGGATCATCGGGTCGGCATCGCCGTGGATCAACAGAATGGGCGGCCGTGTCCTCGCGCCGTCACCGGAAAGCCCCTCTGCGTCGGCCACCATCCCCGAATAGCCGACAATTCCGGCGAGGGGCCGCGGCCGACGGGGACCGACATGCAGGGCCATCATCGTCCCCTGACTGAATCCGACCAGGGCGAGTTGGGATTCGGTGAGACCCCGGCTCGCCAGTTCGGCGTCGATGAACGCGTTGAGGACCGGCGCCGCCCTGGCCGCTCCCGCCGCCCTGGCGGCGCGGTCCAGGTTGCTGATCGCCCACCACTGATAGCCGTCCGGCGCTCCGGGACAAATTTCCGGCGCATTGGGGGCCACGAAAGCCGTGTCGGGCAGGGCGTCGCGCCAATAGGGCGCAAGGCCGATGAGGTCGTCGCCGTTGGAGCCGTAGCTGTGCAGCAGGATCACCAGCGACCGCGCCGCGCCGCCGGATGCCGGCGGGATTCGGGGTCCATCGATCATTGCGGCGTCTCCTCGGGCAGGTCGTCGGGGTAGCATGGGGTCGCGCGACTGTCAGGTTTGTCGTCGGAGTGGGGATCGATCCGCGGTTCGGGGAATTCCTACCATGCGGCCGTCAGGCCCCACCGTCCGGAGTCCCACCATGCGCAACGCCTTCGCCCTGTCCGCCATCATGGCCCTGGCCGCCGCCGCGGCGCTGGGCGGATGCAGCCGCTCCTCCGAGCCCAAGGTCAACGAAGCGGGCGCTGACCTGAGAGCCGCCGGGGAGTCCACCCGTGACGCCGCCGGCCACCTGGGCGATGCGGCGTCGAGCGACGCCAGGACCGCCACCGCAGACGCCCGACGCGGCGCGGCCAGAGCGAGAAACGCCACGGGCGACGCTCTGGAGAGGGCCGGAGCCGACATGAAGCGCCCCGCCCGATAGAGAGCGTGGCTACCGCCCGCCCGTCGATCCGAAACCGCCCGCGCCCCGCGCGGTTTCGTCCAGGCTATCGGTCTCGGCCCAGCTCGCCCGGGTCACCGGCGCAATCACCATCTGTGCGATGCGGTCGCCGCGGCGGATCGTGACGGTCTCAGCCCCGTGGTTGATCAGGATCACCTTGATCTCTCCACGGTAGTCCGCGTCGATCGTTCCTGGCGAGTTCAGCGCGGTGACTCCGTTCTTCAGGGCCAGACCTGACCGCGGTCGCACCTGGGCCTCGAAACCGCCGGGCAGAGCGATGGCCAGCCCGGTCGGTATCGCCGCCCGGGCGCCGGGCTGAAGGACGAACGGCCTGTCGGGCGGCACCGCGGCGCGCAGATCCATGCCCGCCGCGTCGGCCGTCTCATAGGCCGGCAACGGCAGATCGCGCCCGTGTTCCAGGCGCATGATGCGAACAGGATCCATCAGGCGCCCACGCCTGCGGCCAGGGCCGTGGCGATACGGGCGGCCAGACGCCGCGCCACCTCCGCCTTCCCGGCGCGCGGCCAGCGCTCTACGCCTTGCGCATCGATCACCATCACCTCGTTCTGGTCGCCTCCCATCACCGTCTCTCCGGCCGCGTCAGCCGCGACGTCATTGGCCACGATCCAGTCGCAGCCCTTGCGCGCCAGCTTGGCGCGGGCGTTGTCCTCCAGGTCGTTGGTCTCGGCGGCGAACCCGACCACGAGCTTCGGCCGGTTGGGCCCGGCGGCGGAAAGACCGGCGAGGATGTCGGGATTCTCCACCAGGGTGACCGCCGGAGGGCCGGCGTGGCCCTTCTTGAGCTTGACCCGGAAGACCGCATCGGGACGCCAGTCTGACACCGCCGCCACACAGATCGCGGCGTCGACCGGCAGGGCGGCCTGGCAGGCCGCCTCCATCTCTCGCGCCGTCTCCACGGACGCCCGCACCACCCCCGGTGGTACGTCCAGGGCGGTCGGCCCCGACACCAGGGTCACCTGGGCGCCCAGGTCGGCCAGCGCCGCGGCGATGGCGTAGCCCTGCTTGCCGCTGGACCGGTTGGTGAGCACTCTTACCGGATCGATGGGTTCGGCGGTGGGCCCCGCCGTGACGAGGATCCGCCGGCCGGCCAGGGGCCGCGCCCTCGGGCCCTCCAGGGCCTGCATAACCGCCCGGAAAATGGCTTCGGGCTCGGCCATGCGCCCGGGTCCGAACTCCCCGCAGGCCATCGCCCCCTCGTCAGGTCCGACAAAGGCGACGCCGTCGGCGGCCAGGGTGGCCAGATTCCGCTGGGTGGCCGGATGTCGCCACATGCGGACGTTCATCGCCGGGGCCATCATGACGGGCTTGTCCGTCGCCAGCAGGGCGGTCGTCGCCAGGTCGTCGGCCAGGCCGTGGGCCGCCCGGGCCATCAGATCCGCCGTCGCCGGCGCGACCAGCACCAGGTCGGCGGCGCGGCTGAGCTGGATGTGACCCATGCCAGCCTCGTCCTCCAGCGAGAACAGATCGGTCCGCACCGCGTCCTCGGCCAGAGCGGCGAGGCTCAGAGGCGTCACGAAGCGCGCGCCGGCGGCGGTCAGGACCGGCCGGACCGCGACGCCCGCCTTGCGCAGCCGCCGGACCAGTTCCAGCGCCTTATAGGCCGCGACGCCTCCGCCGACGATCAGCAGCACACGCTTGGTGTTCAACGGCGGGGCCTCTTATTTCAGGACGCCCTGCTCATAAACCGTTCGCCCCCTCTGGACAAAGGGCCGAAAATGTTCTTTGTTTGTTCCGTTGACGTTTTGGACATCATCCAGGGAGTGGATCATGAAACCAGTTGCGTTTGTCGGCGGGGTCGCCGTTCTCGCCCTCGCGCTGGCCGGCTGCGATGGCAAGTCGTCGGCTGTGGCGTCCCGGGACTCCGTTTCGGCGGCGTCCTCATCCACCGCGGGCGGAGGTCTATCCCGCGCCCAGGACCCGCGGGATCTTCCGGTGCCGCAGATCGACGGCAAGCCGTTGTGGGCGGCCAATCGCAAACACACGGCGGAGGAAAACGCTCAGTATCAGTTCGGCAAGAACGGCGGCGACTTCAACGCCAAGACCGAGACCGACTATGTCACCAAGGTCCACGCGTTCATCGAAAAGCCGCCGCGCGGCGTGGAGACGATCGACCGACCCAACGGGGACAGGCTGCTCTACGATCCCGGCGGCAACATCTTCGCCGTTGTCGCCAAGACCGGAGCGCCGCGGACGATGTTCAAGCCCCGCGACGGCGCAGCCTACTGGACCCAGCAGAAGGAACGTGAATCCAAGCGGACCAGGGGAAACGCCGACGGCGGCGGCTCCGATCAGAGCTGACGAAAAGGGGGTCGGCCGGGGCGAACTCCGACCGGATGGAATCCTCTGGGCGCAGATATCTTGCCCTGGATTCCGTCCTGGAGAACGCGATTCACCGTCCGCGTCCGTTCCGCGCGGACGGTGCGGCCTCTAGCGCAAAATCCGACCAGATGGGGACATCTGGTCGGATTTTGCTCTAGAATCAAAAGTTTAGAGCC
>CAIXWN010000251.1 GCA_903923135.1 uncultured Caulobacteraceae bacterium
CTCGGCCATCACCAACGCCCAGATCAACTCCGGGGATACGGCGTGGATGCTCACCTCCAGCGCCCTGGTGCTGATGATGACCATCCCCGGCCTGGCCCTGTTCTACGGCGGCATGGTGCGCAAGAAGAACATCCTGGCCACCCTGGCCCAGAGCTTCGCAGCAACCGGCCTGATCACCGTTCTCTGGATGATCATCGGCTATTCGATCGCCTTCACCGACGGCGGAGCGAACAACGCCTACATAGGGGGTTTCAAGTACTTCCTGCTGGCGCCGATGGGCTTGAACGCAACGAGTTCGCTCGCGCCGACAATCCCTGAATCCGTCTACATGATGTTCCAGATGACCTTCGCGATCATCACCCCGGCCCTGATCGCCGGCGCGCTGGCCGACCGGATGAAGTTCTCGGCCTTCATGCTGTTCATGGGCGCCTGGCTTCTCCTCGTTTATTGCCCGGTGGCTCACTGGGTGTGGGGTGGCGGGTGGCTCGGCGCGGCGGGCGCTCTCGACTACGCCGGCGGCACCGTCGTGCACCTGAACGCCGGCACCGCCGGCCTGGTCACCGCCCTGATGCTGGGCAAGCGCAAGGGCCTGGGTGTCGACAACATGGCGCCGCACAACCTCGCCTACAGCGTCATCGGCGCCTCGCTGCTGTGGGTGGGCTGGTTCGGCTTCAACGCCGGCTCCGCGGTCACCTCCAACGTCAACGCCGGCATGGCGATGGCGGCCACCCAGATCGCCACCGCCGCGGCCTCAATGGCCTGGATGGTGGCGGAATGGCTGATCTCCAAGAAGCCCTCGGTCCTGGGCATGATCTCCGGCGCCGTCGCCGGCCTCGTGGCCATCACTCCGGCTTCCGGCTTCGTCGACGCCAAGGGCGCTCTGCTCATCGGGCTCGCGGCCGGCGTGGTCTGCTACATCAGCGCCGTCCACGTGAAGAAGATCTTCGGCTACGACGACGCGCTCGACTGCTGGGGCGTGCATGGCGTGGGCGGGGCTCTGGGCGCGATCCTTACGGGCGTGTTCGCCCTGAAGGAAATCAATCCCACCGCCGCGGCCAAGGGCGGCTGGCTGGAAGGCAACTTCGGCCAGATGATCCTTCAGTTCGAAGATGTCGGCGCCACCTTCCTCTACTGCGGCATCGTCACCTTCATCATCCTGGCGGTGCTGAAGTACACCATCGGGATCCGCGTCAGCGACGAGGTCGAGGTCGAAGGTCTCGACATCAACCTGCACGGCGAAATCGTTCACGGCTGATCGCCGCCGGACTTTTCAAATCCTGCCAAGAGAGCGGGGGTCCTTCGGGGCCCCCGTTTTTTTGTGCGCGCCGTAGAGACGCCCGACGCAGGCGCGCGGGGAGCCTTGCCCCGCTCGCAGGGATCAGCCGGCAGGGCCAACGGCGAAACGGCAGGCGCGCACCCACCAACCGGGATGTCCGGCGCTGACACGGGCGGCGAGCGCCACCGCGTCCCCAGAGGATTCGCAGAGGGCGAAGCAGGTGGCGCCCGATCCCGACATCCGTGTGAACCGCGCCTGAGGCGCATCGCGCAGTGCGGTCAGCACCTCGCCGATCCGGGGTTGCAGCGCCACCGCCGGAGCCTCCAGATCGTTGCGGGTCTCGCCGAGAAAGGCGACGACGGACGACAGATCCGCCAGATCGGACCAAGTGGGCGGCTCATCCGCGCCCGGACCTGGCGGCAGGGCGTCGAAGGCGCGGTAGACCGCGCCGGTGGGCGACGCCGCCCGCGGATTGACCAGCACCGCATCGAGCGGCGGCATGGCCGGGGCCGGCGCCATCTCGTCACCTCGGCCTCGCCCGATGACGCTGGCGGACGCCAGACAGGCGGTGACATCAGCCCCCAGGGCGCGGGCGATGGCCGCCACGCGCCCGGGTTCTGGCGGCCGGCCAGCGGCCGTCAGACGGTCGGCGATCAGGCGCAGGGCAGCCGCGGCGTCGGCCGAACCGCCCCCGAGGCCGGCGGCGATGGGCAGCCGCTTGTCGAGAACCAGCTCGAACGGCGTCGGCGTCGAAACGAGGTCCGCGACGAGCCGGTCGCGGGCCAGGGTCACCAGATTGTCGGCCTCAGTCCCCAGGACGTCGGCGAAGGGGCCATCCACCCGGAAGTCCATGGCCGGGGCGGCGCGCAACCGCACGATATCGCCGACGTCGGCGAACACCATCAGGCTGCAAACCGGATGATAGCCGTCGGCCGCGACCGGTCCGACGTGCAGGAACAGGTTCACCTTTGCGGCGGCGAAGCGCTCGGTCCACACGGGGCGGCTCCGCTATCGGACGGCGATCACCGGCGCCGCGGGCGCCGGATCCAGACCATTGGCGAGCTTGGCCTCGGCCTCGGCCTTGAGCTTGTCAGGCGGATCGAGAGTTAGGACGCGCCGCCACTGAAACGCGGCCTCGGTCTTGCGGTCCACCCGCCAGTAGGCGTCGCCCAGGTGGTTGTTGACGTCGGGGTCGCCCGGCTCCAGCACCACGGCCGCCTCGAGCTTTTCCACCGCCAGGGCGTATGCGCCCATCCGGTAGTACCCCCAGCCCAAGGAGTCGATGATCGCCCCGGACTGTGGTTCAAGGTTCACCGCCCGCTGGACCATGGCGAGGGCCTCCGGGAGCCGGACGCCGCGATCGATCCAGGTGTAACCGAGAAAATTGAGCAACTGGGCCTCGTCGGGCTGCTGTTTCAGCGCCGCCTGCAGATCGCGCTCGGCCTCAAGCGAATGACCGCTCTCCTGCAGGTCCACAGCCCGCATGTAGAGGAGCTTCCAATCCGGCGAGTCCGGCCGCGCCGCGATCAGCCGGTCGAGGACCTCGGCCGATTCGGCGTAGCGCTCGTCGGCGCGGAGCAGATCCGCCAGGGTGACGGCGGCGTCCTGATCCTCGGGCTTCAGCGCCGCGGTCTCTCGGGCGGTGGCGAGCGCGGCGTCCTTGTCCTTGGCGTCCTGATAGCTCCAGGCCAGCTTGGCGCGCGCGGCGACATACTGATCGGCGGCGGGCCGCAGGCGCATGTAAGCGGCGCGCGCACCGGCCGCGTCGTGACCGGACGCCAGCACGTCGCCCACCAGCATCCAGGCTTCGTCCCGGGTGGGGTCGAGACGCAGGGCGAGGCGCAGATAGGCCAGGGCGATCTCGTCCTGCTTGTCGATGAGCAGGGCAGTGGCCGGAGCGATAAGCGCCTCGGCCGCGGAGGTTCGCAACGCCGGCATCGGCGGCGGAGCCTTGTGGCCGGCGGCCCGGTCGCGGGCGGCGACCAGCCGGGCCTCGCCCTTCTTGGCGGCTATGGCCGAGTCGTAGATCGCCACAGCGTCAGCCGCCCGCCCACGCCGTTCGAGCATCTCGCCCAGATTGAGGCTGGCGATGCCGCCTGGGTCGCCCTTGGCGATCAGCGCCCGGAAGGCCGTCTCGGCTTCGTCATAGCGTCTGGCTCGCTCGAACAGCATGCCCTGGTCAAGATTGGCGAAGAACTGCGCGATCGGCTCGCCCTTGATCACCGGCTGGACGATGGAGGCGTCGGAATCGCCGGCGGCCGCGGCGGCGAAGGGGGTCAGAAGGGCGGCCGCCGGCTCGTTGGGCGCGCCGGAGTCCGGGCCGGTGAGGATGGCCCGCGCCTGCCGGGCCTTGCCGCTGGACAAGGCCTCCACGCCGCGCACCAGGGCGCCCAGGTGGCGCATGGCGCTGTCGCTGTCCGGTCCGGTCGGAGCCGCCGCCGCCGCCTGGGTGATGTCCCCCGCCAGCAACGCCGAACTGAAGGTGCGCGAGACCAGAAGGTCACGATCGGCGCCGGGCTCGAGGGTCGCCGCGCGGTCGAAGTAGACCTCCGCCGCGGCGCTCTCGCCGTGGTTCACCGCCGCCTGTCCGGCCAGGAATTGTCCATAGGCCGAGGCGTCAGGGTCCCGATCGGCCACCGCCTCGGGCGATGGCCCGACCGGTGCGCCGCGCGGCGTGGCGCAGCCGCTCATCGCCAGACATCCAAGGCCACTCAGAACGAGAAATACTGCACGCATGGTCACAGTCTTGGCGTGCAAACGCGCCGGCGGCAAGCGGCGCCGGGCGCGGGGGTCACATGTTGGGATAGTTGGGTCCGCCGCCGCCCTCGGGCGTGGTCCAGGTGATGTTCTGCGACGGATCCTTGATGTCGCAGGTTTTGCAGTGGACGCAGTTCTGGGCGTTGATCTGGAATTTCGGGTTGGCGCCGGCCTCGTCGTAGAGCACCTCATAGACGCCCGCCGGACAGTAGAGCCGGGCGGGTTCGCCGTATTTGGCCAGATTCACCGAGATAGGGATCGACGGGTCCTTGAGCTTGAGGTGGGCGGGCTGGTCCTCCTCGTGATTTGTCGCCGAGAGGAAGACGGACGAGAGCTTGTCGAAACTGATCACGCCATCGGGTTTGGGATAGGTGATCGGCGCATAGTCCTTGGCCAGGCCCGTGGACGCCGCGTCTGTCTTGGTGTGCCGCAGGGTGCCGAAGGGCGACCAGCCGCCGGTCAGCAGGTTGATCCACATGTCCGCGCCGCCCAGTCCCACGCCGACAAGCGTGCCGAAGCGGGTCCACAGAGGCTTCACATTGCGCACCAGCTTCAGTTCTTTGGCCACCCAGGATGTGCGGTAGGCGGCCTCGTACTCGGTCAGTTCGTCGCCGCCGCGACCGGCGGCGATGGCGGCGAAGGCCTGTTCTGCCGCCAGCATGGCGCTCTTCATGGCGTTGTGGCTGCCCTTGATGCGGGGCACGTTGACGAAACCGGCCGAGCAGCCGATCAGCACGCCGCCCGGAAACGCCAGTTTCGGCACGGACTGCCAGCCGCCCTCGGAGATCGCCCGCGCGCCGTAGGCGATGCGATTGCCGCCTTCCAGAATCGAGCGGATCGAAGGGTGCTGCTTGAAACGCTGGAACTCATCGAAGGGTGAGAGCCACGGATTCTTGTAGTTGAGGTGCAGGACCAGGCCGAGCGACACATAGCGGTCGCCGAAATGATAGAGGAAGGTGCCGCCCCCGGTGTCATTGCTTAGCGGCCAGCCGAAGGTGTGCTGCACGACACCCGGGCGAAAGTTCTCTGCCTTGACCTGCCAGAGTTCCTTCACCCCGATGCCGTACTTCTGCGGGTCGCGGCCTTCGGCCAACCCGTATTTCGCCTGGATCTGCTTGGCCAGAGACCCCCGCACACCCTCGGCGATGAAGGTGTATTTGGCGCGAAGTTCGAGGCCGGGCTGGTAGTCGCCCTTCTCCGCCCCGTCCTTGCCGATGCCGAACACGCCGGCCACCACGCCGGCGACGGCGCCGTCGTCGCCCCAGACCACATCGGATGCGGCCATGCCGGGATAGATCTCGACCCCCATGGCCTCCGCCTGTTCCGCCAGCCAGCGGCAGACGTTGCCCAGCGAGGCGATGTAGGCGCCGTGGTTGTTCATGAAGGGCGGCATGAACGGGGCCAGGAAGCTGAAGTCGAATTCGCCCATGGGGCCAAGCCAAAGGAACTTGTCCTTGCTGACTGGTGTCTCCAGCGGCGCACCCAGGGCCTTCCAGTCGGGGATGAGTTCATTGAGCGCCTTGGGGTCGATGACCGCGCCGGAGAGTATGTGGGCGCCAACCTCGGAGCCCTTCTCGAGCACGGCCACGGAAATCTCGGTTCCCGCCGATTCCGCAAGCTGTTTGAGCCGGATCGCCGCCGACAGGCCGGCCGGCCCGGCCCCGACGATGACCACGTCGTAGTCCATCGTCTCGCGTTCGACGCCTGAGCTCATCGTCTGATCCTCTTGGAGGTTCGCCACTTGCGGGCCTTAATCGAAGCCTGCGCCGGGCCGGTCAAGGAGAAACCGCCGGGCCGGGGGCGCCTCCCCCCGGACGCCGACGCGGTGTAGGGTCACGGCAATGACCGTGGAAGCCCGCGCCATCGAGAGCCTGCTCGCCTTCTGGAGTGATTCCGGGGTTGAGGCGCTCTATGGCGAAACCGCCGTCGATCGAACGGTCACCGCCGCGCCATGGGCGACCGCTTCACGGCCGGCCCCGGCCGCGGCCGCCCCGACGCCGCGCCGGGAGGCGCCGGCCGCCACGCCCGCGTTGGAAGCACCGGCCGCCGAAACCCTCGCCCTGGACGAGGCGCGTCGGGCCGCCGCGGCCGCCGCCGACCTGGAGGCGCTCAGGGCGGCGATCGCCGCGTTCGACGGTTGCGCGCTCAAGGCCGGCGCCCGGCAGGCGGTGTTTTCCCGCGGCCGCGCGGACGCCCCGCTGCTGATCATCGGCGAAGCGCCGGGCGCTGATGAGGACGCCCAGGGTGCGCCGTTCGTCGGCCGAGCGGGCCAGTTGCTCGACAGGATGCTCGCAGCCGCCGGCCTCACCGACAAGGTCTTCATCACCAACACGGTGTTCTGGCGACCGCCCGGCAACCGCACGCCGACCCCTGCCGAACAGGCGCTCTGCGCGCCGTTTCTCGAACGGGCGATCCGCCTAGTGAAGCCGCGCGTCCTGCTGCTGGTCGGGGGCGCCTCGGCCAAGTCCATGCTGAAACGCAGCGAGGGCATCCTGTCGCTGCGCGGCCGCTGGTTCGAGTGGAAGTCAGAGGACGGAGCGCTGGAACTCCCGGCCCTGCCGACCCTGCACCCCTCGTTTCTGCTCCGCCAGCCCGCCGCGAAGCGTAAGAGCTGGGAGGATCTGCTGATCCTGGCCGAGCGCCTCGATCGGCCGCACCGGCCCGAGTGAGAGACCGTGCCGGGCCTCGGCGAAGGGCGGCCGCACCCGGCCCCGTCGTCCCACGCCGAGGCGCTTGAACAGGCCGGCGATCTGCGCGAACCTCGCCCGTAGGCGTCCCGCCGTCGTGGAGTCCGAGGATGCTTCGGCACGGCCCTCCCAGGCGACGGCGTCTGCATTAGCCCCGACGGTCACACGGCGCCGGACCCTGCGGCCGGCGGGTGATCGTCACCGCCCCGGAGACGTCGTCATGCGCATTCTCGCCGCCGCGTTAGCCCTTTTTCTATTGCTCGCTGTCGGACCGCCGGCCGCGGCCGAAGACAGCGCCGCCACCGCGGCGCGGGACAGGGCTGAGTGCAGCGCCGGAAAGGCCAACGGCTGCTACAATCTTGGCGTCGACTACGATGACGGTGACGGCGTGCCCAAGGACGAGGCGAAAGGGGCCGAGTTCTACGCCAAGGCCTGTGACGGGGGCAGCGCCAAGGCCTGCTACAACCTCGCCATCGACTACGACGGCGGCACAGGCGTGGCCAAGGATGAGGCCCGCGGGGCGGTCCTCTATACAAAGGCGTGTGACGGGGGCCACGCCGCGGCGTGCACCAACCTGGCGATCGACTACGATTTCGGCACGGGCGTGCGGAAGGACGAGTCCCGCGCGGCGGGCCTCTACGGCAAGGGCTGCGACGGCGGCGACTTCAAGGCCTGTTACAATCTGGGCATCGACTATGGGACCGGCGCTGGTGTCGCCAAGGATCTGACGCGGGCGGCGAACCTCTACGCCAAGGCCTGCGACGGCCAGGACGCCAACGGCTGCAACAATCTGGCGGTCGCCTATGACAACGGCGAAGGGGTGGCGAAGGACGAGGCCCGCGCGGCGGGCCTGTACGCCAAGGCCTGCGACGGCGGCAACTTCAACGGCTGTTTCAACCTGGGCATCGACTACGATGAGGGCACGGGCGTCGCGCGGGACGAGGCCCATGCGGCGACGCTGTACGCCAAGGCCTGCGACGGCGGCCACGCCTCGTCGTGCACCAATCTGGCGATCGACTATGACGAAGGCACGGGCGTGACGGCCGACAAGCCCCGGGCGGAGGGGCTTTTCCACAAGGCCTGCGATGGCGGCAACGCCAAGGCCTGCGCCAGGATCGGAGCCCCGGCGCCGAAGTGACCCCGCCACAGGCGGCGCCCATGTCCACAGTCTGACGGCGGGCGGCGGTCTGACCGCACGGCGCCGGTGACGCGATGAATGTTCTTGTTTTGTTCCTTGCACG
The DNA here is from genome assembly GCA_903923135.1 of uncultured Caulobacteraceae bacterium. Lineage (GTDB taxonomy): Bacteria > Pseudomonadota > Alphaproteobacteria > Caulobacterales > Caulobacteraceae > Acaudatibacter > Acaudatibacter lapponiensis. The sequence continues at coordinate 7,962 of CAIXWN010000251.1, forward strand.
ACATTAGCGTCGTCGAATGACCGCAACGCCGACGACCGCCCGCGGACGCGGCGCCGAATCGAACGCCTCGGGCCGTTTCGAGACCTTTCGGCGCGAGGACTTCGACGACGGCTGGGGCGAGACGGACGAGCGGCCCGCACCGCTGCGCACCACCGTCACCGCCGAGCGGGCGCGCGTGATCATCACCCGGAACGACAGCCCCGACGTCGGGTTCGATCGCTCCATCAATCCCTATCGGGGTTGCGAGCACGGCTGCGTCTATTGCTACGCGCGTCCGGCCCACGCCTACCTGGGTCTCTCGCCCGGTCTCGATTTCGAGAGCCGTCTGTTCTTCAAGCCCGAGGCCGCGCGGCTGCTGGAGCGCGAACTCGCCAGGCCCGCCTATGCGCCGGGTGTGATCCACATCGGCGGCAACACCGACCCTTACCAGCCCCAGGAACGCCGCCTTCGGGTGACCCGGCAGGTGCTGGACGTGATGTCGCGGTTCCAGCATCCGCTGTCGATCATCACGAAGTCGGCGCTGATCGCCCGGGACATCGACATCCTTGGCCCGATGGGCCGGGCCGGGCTCGCGCGCGCCGCCGTGTCGATCACCACTCTCGACCGGTCGCTGGCGCGGGCCATGGAGCCGCGCGCCGCGACGCCGCAGAGACGTGTGGACGCGGTCCGTCAACTCAGCGACGCTGGCGTTCCGACCGTCGTCATGTTCGCCCCGGTGATTCCGGGCCTCAACGATCATGAACTTGAGGGTGTTCTGGAACAGGCGGCGGCGGCCGGGGCGATCGGCGCCGGCTATGTGGCCTTGCGTCTGCCGCGGGAGATAAAGGATCTGTTCGCCCAATGGCTGGCGGCCCGGCGGCCGGACCGGGCCGAGCGGGTGATGTCTCTTGCGCGACAGATGCGCGGGGGCAAGGACTATGACGCCGAATGGGGCAAACGCATGAAGGGCGAGGGTCCCATCGCCGAGATGATCGGCCAGAGGTTCAAGGTCGCGCGCCGCCGCCTCGGCCTGGACCGCGTGCTGCCGCCCCTGGACGTCAGCCGGTTTCGGGTCCCGCCAGCGCCGGGAGAGCAGATGGATCTGTTCGGCTGACGCAGGGGGCTTTCTCGTAAAGCACGGCCTTGGTCAGGAAGGCCTGGTCGCGCGCCCGCTCGGTCAGACCCGCCCCGCCGAACAGGGCCGCAAGGTCGGTCTGGCCGTAGCCAGCGTAGTAGGGCTCGTGGAAATAGGCGGGGAAGGCCTCAAGAAGCCGGCCCAGCCGGGGCTCATCCGCCGGCTGAACCGAATCGGCGAAGGCGAGCAGCCCGCCCGGTTTCAGCACCCGGGCGATCTCGGCGGCGACAACCGGGCGGATGCGCGGCGGCAGTTCGTGGAACAGGTAGACGCAGGTCACGGCCTCCAGGCTGGCGTCGGCGAAGGGCAGGCGTTCGGCGTTGGCCTGAACCACGGCCTGGGCCCCCGACCGGCGACGGGCCTCCTCCAGATAGGGCCGGGAGAGGTCAACCCCGGCGATGCAGGCGCGGGGGAATGTGCGGGTGAGGTCCCGCAGAAAGGCCCCGGCGCCGCAGGCCACGTCGACCACGGACAGGCCGCGCTGGTCGCGATCCTTCCAGGCGTCCGCCAGAAGGGAAAGCGCGCGGCGACGCATGGCCCCGGCCGTTCCGGCGAACAGGGCCTCGACCTGGGTCTCGTAGCGGCGGGCGCTGTCCTGGGTGAACCACCCGCCGGTCTGGAAGTGAAAATTCTGCTGATAGTAGACCGGATAGGCCCCGCCATCCGGCGAGTCGGCCCGGGCCTCCACCACGCCGCCCCGGCGGCGGCGGGCCTCAACCTGGCGGGCGTCGGAAAGGAAATCGGCCGCGTCGCGCCAGGCAGCCCGAAGACTGTCCGGAGCGTCGTCCATGGCCGGATAGAGCCCTCGCGCCACATCGGCGGCGTCCTTCCGGAAGGCTTCCGCCCAGGCCCGCCCCACATAGCCACGCGGCGCCGGCGGCGCGGC
>CAIXWN010000252.1 GCA_903923135.1 uncultured Caulobacteraceae bacterium
GATCGGCAGGGACGAGGGCCACACGCGCGCCAGCTGGCGGCGTCCGTTCGGCCGGCGGTCGACCACCAGGCCGACGCCTCGACCTCGGCCGGGGCCGAGCTGCCGGCGGCCGTGGCGATCCTGACGGTCGGTCGGTGTCGGCCGCAGCGCCAGGCCGAGGCCTCGACCCGCCGCGCCGATCGGCAGGGACGAGGGCCACACGCGCGCCAGCTGGCGACGCCGGCGCCGGCCGAGCTGCTGGCGGCCGTGGCGGTCCTGGCGGTCGGTCGGTGTCAGGCGCAGCGCCAGGCCGAGGGGCTCGACCGCGACGCCCTGGCGAACGGCGTTCGCCGCGACGGTTCCCACAGTTCCCACAGTTCCCAAAGTAGATAGAGAGACTGGGAACCGCCGGGACCGCCCTTAACCTTGCGAATTCAACGGCCTCGCCCTCCGGTTCCCACGGTTCCCACGGTTCCCACTACTTTTGAGGGCGCTGGCCTTCACGCCTCACAAGGCCAGGAAAAAAGATCGCGGGAATATCGCGACCATTTGCGCGTGGCGTGGGGCCGGTGTTCGCGAAGGCGCGATCTGGGGAGTTGACCCCCCTATCCCTTCGCAATCCGCAATACGTGACCGCCCGCGGTCGACCCCGAAAAACCCTTCGGCTCGAAAAACCTGCGCCCAAAAAGCGTTTGCTGGCCGCCGGTGTTTGCGAAGGCGCGATCTGGGGAATTGACCCCCCTACCTGCCTTGCCACTCCGCAACCGTGCGGGCCGACCGGCGGTCCGGTCGACCTCGACCGCTAGGATCGCCGGGGCGAGGGCCACACGCGCGCCGGTTGACGCCCGCCGAGCCGGCCAGGACCGCCGCAGGAGCGCCGAGGTCGACGCCGGCCCGATCGGTTGACCTATCGGCCGCGCGGATTCGCGCGCGCGTGTGGCCCTACCCAGCCCCCACCGGGGCGGTCGATAGAGGCATAGCCATGGCCAACTGAGCCCGCGCCAGACGGCCGGCCAAGTTCGCGCTGCTTACCAGTTGCTTACCAGAGGCCAGACGAGGCCGGATCGGCCGTCGAGCGAAGCGCCTAAGCGCTTGTTATTACACCGGAATTGGTGGAGCCGTGGGGAATCGAACCCCAGACCTCCTCATTGCGAACGAGGCGCTCTACCATCTGAGCTACGGCCCCTTCCCTCAGGGAGGAGGAGCGCGGAGATAAAGGGTCAGGGGTGGTGAAGTCAAGAATGCCGGCCGCGTCCATTTCGCCTTCGTCTTGCGCGGCGCGGGGCCGGTCGATACGTAAGGGCGCTCTGACCGCCACGGGCCCCGCATGCACGCCATCCTCAACTTCGCCGAGTATATCGTCCAGGGCCTGCTCGGGCTGATCATCTGGGTGGTGATCGCCTATGCGATCCTCAGCTGGCTGATCGCCTTCAATGTGGTCAATCTGCGCAACAACGCCGTCTGGCAGATTTCCCGCTTCCTCGAGGCGGTGGTCCGCCCGCTGCTGCGCCCGTTCCAGCGCCTGCTGCCGCCCATGGGCGGCATGGATTTCTCGCCGATCCTGCTGTTCCTGATCATCGGCGGGGTGCAGCGATTCCTGGTCCCGGCCTTCTTCGCCTTCCTGCACAGCCTGCTGCCGGGCGGCGTCTTCATCTGACCTTTCCATTCAATCTGCGTATCTCGGGGGAGCTTGAACGCGCATGACCATGTCCAGACGATGGGTGCTGCAACGCCGGCCGACAGGCGATATCCAGCCGGGCGACCTGGCCCTGGTGGAGGAACCCGTCCGCGACCTGGAGGCGGGCGAGGTGCTGATCCGCACCGTCTACCTCTCGCTCGACCCCACCAACCGCCTGTGGATGAGCGACCAGGACCAGTATCTGCCACCGGTCCAGATCGGCGAGACCATGCGCGGCGGCGGCGTCGGCGTGGTCGAACGCTCGCGCTCCGACCGCTTCCGCCAGGGCGAGGTCGTCAATCCGGGCCTGTCCGGCTGGTCCACCCACACCATCGCCCATGAATCCGGGGTCCACCACGTGCCGGCCATGCCGGGCGTGCCGCTGACCGCCTTCATGAGCGTGCTGGGGGCCACCGGCCTGACCGCCTGGTTCGGCATGCTCGATATCGGCAGGCCCCAGGCCGGCGAGACCGTGGTGGTCTCCGCCGCCGCCGGCGCCGTGGGCTCCATCGCCGGCCAGCTGGCCAGACTGCGCGGCGCGCGCGTCATCGGCATCGCCGGCGGCAAGGCCAAGTGCGACTGGCTGGTCGACGAGCTCGGCTTCGACGGGGCCATCGACTACAAGAACGAGGATGTCGGCGCGGCCCTCGACCGGCTCTGCCCCAACGGCGTCGACGTCAATTTCGAGAACGTCGGCGGCGAGATCATGGACGCGGTGTTCTCGCGCATGAATAACTTCGGCCGCATGGCCCTGTGCGGCATGATCTCGACCTACAATCTCGACGGCGCGATCAAGGGGCCCAGCGATTTCGGCCGCATCCTCATGCACCGCCTGATGATCAAGGGCTTCATCATCATCGACTATCTGCCCCGCGCCGCCGAGGCCTTCGCCGAACTCGGCCCCCTGGTCGCGTCGGGCCAGCTGAAGTGGAAGGCCCACGTCGAGGACGGCCTGGAGAACGCCGTGGAGGCGGTCGGGCGGCTGTTCACCGGCGATCACGACGGCAAGCTGCTCCTGCGCGTCTCGCCCGAGCCCTGAGGCCGGCCGGGGCCCGAGGCAGGGCGCCCGCCCTTGCCACGACGGCCCGGGGAGCGTAGTCACGCCCTCCCCTTTCTTTCAGGAGAGTTTCCCATGGGCTACCGCGTAGCCGTGGTCGGCGCCACAGGCGCTGTCGGGCGCGAGATGCTGAACATCCTCGAGGAACTGGAGTTCCCCGTGGACGAGATTCACGCCATCGCCTCGCGAAAATCCATTGGCATGGAAGTGGGCTGGAAGGCCGGCGTCATCAAATGTGAGGACGTCGCCCAGTTCGACTTCTCCACCGTCGACGTGGTGCTGATGAGCGTCTCGGGCGCGTTCTCGAAGGAGTGGGCGCCGAAGATCGGCGCCGCCGGCCCGATCGTCATCGACAACTCCTCGGCCTGGCGGATGGACCCGGACGTGCCGCTGATCGTGCCGGAGGTGAACCCGGACGCCGTCAGCCTGGCCCGCCGCAAGAACATCATCGCCAACCCCAACTGCTCCACCGCCCAGCTGGTGGTGGCGCTCAAGCCGCTGCATGACGCCGCCCGCATCAAGCGGGTGGTGGTCTCGACCTACCAGTCGGTCTCCGGCGCCGGCGCCGAGGGCATGGACGAGCTGTGGAACCAGACCAAGGGCGTCTTCGTCCTGGGCGCCTCGCCGCCGTCGGTGTTCCCCAAGCAGATCGCCTTCAATGTCATCCCCTACATCGGCGAGTTCCGCGACGACGGCTACACCGATGAGGAGGCCAAGATGTGGAACGAGACCCACAAGATGATCGACCCCGACATCGCCCTGACCGTCACCTGCGTGCGGGTGCCGGTGATGGTGGGCCACTCCGAGGCGGTGAACATCGAGTTCCACAACCCCCTCGACGAGGACGACGCGCGCGACATCCTGCGCGACTCGCCCGGCGTGCTGGTCATCGATAAGCGCGAGCCCACCGGCTACATCACGCCCAAGGAGGCCCAGGGCGAGCATGCGGTCTATGTCTCGCGCATCCGCAACGACCGGACCGTCAGGAACGGCCTGTCGATGTGGGTGGTGTCCGACAATCTGCGCAAGGGCGCGGCCCTCAACGCGGTGCAGATCGCCCAGCTGCTGGCCGAACGCGGCCTGATCGGACGCAAGGTCCTGGCTTGACCGCCCCGGCGTCCGGCGAGGGGGCGTTCGCCGCCACCCGCCAGGCGCTGTGGGCGGGCATCCTGTGCAACCTGCTCTGGGGCGGGGCGCCGCTGCTGTTCATGGCCCTCGGCCGGGCCGGCGCCACCCCCTGGGAGATTGTCGGCCAGCGCGCCATGTGGTCGGCGCCGTGGGCCCTCGCCCTGGTGCTGGCGGCGGGGCAGGGGCGTCAGGCCCTGGGCGTGCTGCGCCAGCCCCGCACCCTGGCCCTGCTGCTGCTCTCGGCCGCCTCCATCGCCACCGGCTGGGGGCTCTATGTGTGGTCGGTCAACAACGGCCACATCCTCGAATCCAGCCTCGGCTATTATATCAACCCCCTGATGAACATGGCCGCCGGGGCGGTGTTGTTCCGCGAGCGCATCGGCCGCATCGGCTGGGCCGCCATCGCCCTGGCGGTGATGGGCGTGGCGGTGCAGACCCTGGCCCTGGGGCGGCTGCCGCTGATCTCCCTGGTTCTGGCCACCACCTTCTGGGTCTATGGCCTCATCCGCCGCCAGGTGGCCGTCGACGCCCAGTCGGGCCTGCTCGTCGAGTGCCTGTTCATGGCCGGCCCGGGCCTGGCCTATGTGATCTGGCTCTATCTCTCCGGCGGCGGCGTCTTCGGCCATGGCCTGGGCGTCTCGCTGCTGATGACCCTGGTGGGCCCGGTCACGGTCGTGCCGCTGGCCCTGTTCTCATGGACCGCCCGGCGCCTGCCCTTCGCCATCCTGGGCTTCCTGCAGTTTCTCAGCCCGACCGTGGGCTTCGCCCTGGGCGCCTATATGGGCGAGCCGCTCACCCCCCTGCGCCTGCTGTCCTTCGCCTTCATCTGGGCCGGCGCCCTGGCCTTCGCCTACGGCGCCTGGCGGGCGTCGAAGCGCGCGATGACCTGACGGGCGCGTCGGCGATCCGGATTCCTTCGGGTGCGCCGACAATTGGCCTTATTTGGCACGCATTCTCGCCTCACGCGTGAACCCTGACAGCCTCCCGGCGGCGCCTCGCGTCCGACGGCGCCGGCGGAGCTCGCCGCCAGCGGAGATGAGCTTGATGACCATGAAGCGTCTTTCCATCGTCCTCGCCGGTCTGGCCCTGGGGGCGTCTGCGGCCCACGCCACGGTGATCGCCGCCGACCTCTTCGACGACCCGGGCTACAGCCTGGGCGGCGCCATCTATCCCGACAGCAACCAGGACATCGGCTACGGGGCCGGCGTCGGGCCCAATGACGGGACGGGCTTCACCAGCGGCTGGTCGAACCCCTACTACACCGCCACCCGGACGGTCGTGCGGGGGCTGTCCTACGCCGGCCTGGCGACCTCGCGCTTCAGCGCCGCCAGCCCGGCCTATGTGGCCTGCACCTATTGCGTGAACTCCACGGCCTTGCGTACGTTCTCCGGCAACACCGCCACCACGGAACTCTGGGTCAGCTTCCTGATCCGGGAAAAGGGCGTCACTCCCAAGGACTTCAGCGCCTATCCCAACTACGGCGGTTTCGCCATCGAGGACGCCGGCGGAGACTTCCTCTATGCCGGCGTGCCCGGCCTGCAGCCCGATTCCACCGCCAACTACAGCCTTCAGACCGGCGCCGGCGCCGCCCAGAGCGCCACGGCGGCGTCCGGGGCGACCACGCTGCTGGTGGTCGACATCCGCGACAACGGCCAGGCCTATCTGTACGTCGATCCCGCCGTGGGTCAGGCGCTGGGCGCGCCCCAGGCGACCATCGCCACGGCGATCACGCCAGGGGGCGCGACGGGTCTCTACTGGTCGGACAGCTGGGGCTGGACCTATGGCGACGTCCGTGTCGGCGCCACCCTGGCGGACGTGACGCCGGCCGGGTCGCCTGTCCCAGAACCGGCCGCGTGGACGCTGATGCTGGCGGGCTTCGCCGCCCTGGGCGGCGCCCTTCGCGCCGTCCCCCGGTCCGGCGTCGTGTCGCGTGAGGGCCGTCAGAGCGCCGCGTAGACCGCCTCGATCAGCCGTCGGGCGCGCGGATCGCCGATCAGCCCGGCGCTCTGGCGGTTCATCACATAGGCCCCCGACAGGCCCCGTTGCGGATCGGCGAAGACGCAGCTGCCGCCCCAGCCGGAATGGCCGAAGGTCGCCTCGCCCGGGCCATAGAGGTTCAGGCCGGCGTTGCGCATGAACCCGGCGCCCCAGCTGATCTCGTAGGGCAGCACCAGATCGGCGCCGGCGATCCGCTCGTGGCCCGCCTGCGCCGCCAGGCCGGGGGGCAGCACCCGCAGGCCGTCGGCCATCCCGTCGCAGGCCAGGGCCGCCATCAGCCGGGCCAGGGCCAGCGCGGTGGCGTGGCCGTTGGCCGAGGGGATCTCGGCGCGCCGCCACAGCGTCTCGTCGATCGCCCCGGGCGAGGACCATCGGGTCAGGAACGCCAGGCGCTTGGTCTCGGTGATCTCGCCCAGGTTGGGCAGGGCCGTCGGCCGGCGCATCTGGGCGCAGCGGGGATGCTCGCTGTCGGGCAGGCCGATCCACAGGTCCAGGCCCAGGGGCCGGGCGAGATCCTCGCGCAGCGCCGCGCCCAGGGTGCGGCCGTCCACCCGCCGGAAGATCTCGCCGGCCAGATAGCCGAAGGTCACCGGATGATAGCCGCTGGCCGTCCCGGACGGCCACAGGGGCGTCATCGCCGCCAGCCGCGCGCAGATCCCGTCCCAGTCCAGCCAGTCCGCCGGCGTCATCGGCCCGGCCAGGCCGCACAGCCCGGCCTGGTGCGAGAGGACCTGCTCGACGGTGATCCCCGCCTCCCCCGCCTCGGCGAACCGCGGCCACAGGTCGCTGACCCGGGTGGTCCAGTCCAGCCGGCCGGCGCCGACCAGCCGCGCCAGCATCAGGCTGGTCACGGCCTTGGTGGTCGAGAACACCGGCGTCAGGGTGTCGGGGCCGAAGGGCCGCGTCATCGCCCGGTCGGACCAGCCGCCCGTCAGGTCGACCACCACCGCGCCGTCGACGGCCAGGGCGAAGGCCGCGCCCAGTTCCAGGCCCTCGCTGAAATTGCCGGCGAAGGCCTCGCGCACGGCGGCGAACCTGGGCGGGCACACGCCCTCGATCCCGTTCACGCCAGGGCCTCCAGGGTGATCGCCACCGCACCGGGCATCACCAGGGCGGCCACGTCGCCCACGGCCGTCTCCAGGGCGTCGGCGCCGGCCGCGCCGCCCAGCAGGGCCGCGGCGAACAGGCAGGTCAGCAGGTCGCCCGTGCCGTTGGGGGCGAACGGCGCGCGCTTGTGGCTGGCCAGCCAGGCCTCCCGCGCATCGGCCCAAAGCACCCCGATCGCCCGCCCCACCGGGATCGACGACACCAGCGCCGGCCGGCCCAGCGACCGCGCCGCGCCCAGGGCGCCGCCGGCGTCGGTGACGGGCCGTCCGGTCAGATACCCCAGTTCCCAGACGTTGGGCGTGATCAGATCGGCGCGCGGGATCAGCTCATCGGCGATCGCCCGCGCCACCTCGGCCTTCACATAGAGCCCCTTGCCGGAGTCGCCCAGGATGGGGTCGACCACGATCAGGGCGCCGGGCCGCGCCGCCCGCACCGCGTCGATCGTCCGCGCCGCTACCGCCACCTGGTCCTGATGGGCGAAATAGCCGGTGATCACCCCCTCGGCGCGGGCGAACGCTCCGTTGGCCTCGATGCCGGCCAGCACGCCTTCGAACAGCGCCGGGTCCACCGCCCCGCCGCCGGGCGGGCCCAGCCCCGGGTGGCGGCCGAACAGCACGGTCGGCGCCAGCACGCTCTCCACCTCCAGGGCCGCCAGAGCCATGACCTGGGCGCCGCCGCCCACCGGACTGGAGGCCACGAAGCTGGAGAGGATGAGGATCATGCTTCCCCTTTATGGCGCGGGAGGATCGGCGCAAGGCCATTCCCCCGGACCGGCGGATCCGGGGCGCCCCGCCGCGTCAGGGCTTCACGGCGCGGGTCGCCATGCAGGTTGGAAACAGCACCGACCGGCCGGTGGCCGGCGAGCCCCGGTCGGTGTCCTCGAAGAACCCCGTCAGCACGAAGCCGGCCGCCAGCTGGCCGCCGATCTGGCTCTCCAGGGTGTGGCTGAACTCCACCGTGTGGTCGCGCGCGATCAGCCGTTCGAGTTCCCCGGCGGAGCGGTCGACGACGTCGGCCCAGGGCAGGGCCCGGCGGGCGATCAACTCGCCGCGTTCCTCGGCCTCTTCATCGAAAACATAGACCATGGGGTTCATGAACCCCGCCAGCAGGACGCCGCCCGGCCGCAGGACCCGGAAGCACTCGCGCCAGACCGGTTCGACCTCGGGGGCGTAGGTGTTCGAAACCGGGTGAAAGATCAGGTCGAACGCCTCGTCCGCGAAGGCCGACAGATCGTGCATGAAGCCCTGGCGGGTGATCAGGCGCAGGCCCTCCCGGCGGGCCACGCTCTCGTCCTGGGCCAGTTGCGCCGGCGAGGCGTCCAGCACCGTCACCCGCGCCCCGGCCGCCGCCAGGATCGGCCCCTGCTGTCCGCCGCCCGAGGCCAGGCAGAGGATGTCGCGCCCGGTCACCGGCCCGAACCACGTCCGCGGAACCGGCCTGTTGGGGGTCAGCACCACCGACCAGTCGCCCCGCCGGGCGCGGGCGATGTCTTCCGGCGGGACGGGCAGGGTCCAGACGTCGCCCTCGCCGACGCGTTTGTCCCAGCCTTGCTGGTTGATGCGTCTGACGTCGTCGGCGTTCATGGCGCCGCCGGCTCAGGGCTTGGGCTTGTTGACGAAGAGGCCGGTCGCCGTGGGCGCGCCGCCGCCGCGGACGCGGGCGATATAGGCCAGCTCCTGGGTCGCCACGCCGTGGTTCGGGTCGACCTTGAGCGACTCGCGATAGGCCGCCTCCGCCTCGTCGTAGCGCTTCAGTTCCGTGAGGGTGAAGCCCTGGCCGCGCAGCAGGAAACCCCGCAGGGTCGGCGGGCCGTCCGGCCCCAGCGCCGCGAGGCCGTCGCTGTAGTCGGCCAGGGCGTCGGCCCAGCGGTGCAGCGCCGACAGGGCCGCGCCACGCTCGATGGTGACATTGGCGTCGGAGGGGGCGATGGCGTGGCCCTTGTCCAGCGCCGCCAGGGCCTCGTCGAAGTGGCCGGTCTCGTCGTTGTAGGAGCCGATGAGCGCCGCCGCGGTGGGATAGGGATCGGCCAGGCGCACGACCCGTACGCTGGTCTTCGCCTGCGCCGCCTCCGCCACGATTCTCAGGGTGAAGGCGTCGGCGTCCCCGGCGCTGCCTGTGCGATAGTAGACCACGCCCGGTCGCTTCTCGACCTTGTTGTAGGGATCGGGGGTGTGGGCCAGCACCAGGCGCAGGGCCTCGATGTGCGCCTTCAGCGCCCCGGGTCCGCCCGCGTGTCCGGCCGCCAGGGCCGCCTCGACGACCTTCTCGTCGCCGTCCAGGGTCGCCGCGTCCGCGAGCGGCGCCTCGGCGCTGGCCGGGGCGGGCGTGGCCGGCGCGTCGGTGGCGCGGACCGCCGCCGGCAGGGCCAGGATCGAGAGACCGAGGGCCAGGGCCCGGGCTGTGGCGGCGGTCCAGGTCATGGCGTGGCTCCGGAGGGGGGGAGACAACAGCGTAGCAGGCCTGCGCGTCGACGCCATGCCTGGTTATCGCCTCGGTCGACGGGGCTTCTCAACGCGCCGCGCTTGCCGCACTTTCGCGCCATGTCCAGGATCAGACACGCCGCCTGCGCCTGCGGGGCCCTGAGCGTTCGCTGCGCGGGCGAGCCTGTGAAGGTCTCGCTCTGCCACTGCCTGCAGTGCCAGAGGCGCACGGGCGGTCCGTTCGGGGTGGTGGCCTTCTTTCCGCGCGCCGACGTCCGGCCATCGGGCGAGGACCGCGTCTACGAACGCGCCTCCGACAGCGGCCTGGCGGTGGTCTTCCACTTCTGCCCCACCTGCGGTTCGACGGTGTGGTGGGAGCCTGCCCGCCTGCCGGATCTCATCGGTGTCGCCGTCGGCGCCTTCGCCGACCCGGCCTTTCCCCCGCCGACCCAGGCGGTGTTCGCCGAACACCGCCATCCGTGGGTCCGTTTCGACGTCAGCTGAGCACGGGGCGTCTCGCCGCGATGAGGCTGGTCAAATCTCCCGGAGCAGAATCTCCGCCTGCGCCAGAACGGTCTGCACGGCCTCGTCGGCCAGATCGGGCGGGTAGCCGTATTTCTTCAGGATGCGCTTCACCAGAATCCGCATCCGCGCCCGGGCGCTCTCCTTGTGGCGCCAGTCGACCGTGGCGTTCCTGCGCAGTCCCTCCAGCAGGTCGTGGGCGATGACCCTAATCGGTGGCGAAAACCACGAAGGATTTCGAGCGGCGCTTTGGCGTGCCCGCCCGTACGGTCAAGGGCGAGGAGCAGGGCCGGTCGATCGATGTCGCCGCGCGCGTCCTTCTCACCGTGATCGAAAAGAACCCCGAGGCGGCGGAGTCCGCGCTCTCTGCCTAGCCGGGAAGGTGGCGGGAACGATTGTCCTTGAGGTTCCTTTAGCGCCGCCTATGGGCATTCCTCAGGGTTGCGCCGGCTTGGGGCGCAGCTCAACTTTGCAAATTGACATTTTTCACGGGCGGTCGCATATTGCAACTATTGGTTTAGGCACTCACGCACGCTCCCGAGACCCCGCCCCATGCCAACGCTCGACAAGTCTCGCTACAAAGCCTTCGCCCAGGCCCGCGCCCAGGGGGTGCTGCTGATTGACGCCTCCCGCCCGCGGGCCGAGCTGATGCGCCAACAGGCTTTCGGGAGTGGACAGAGCAGTAATAATTTCAATAACTTAATTCAGAGGAAGAGGCCAATGGAGCGCCCTCTGCCGCCCGCCGGGGCGCCCGCCGCCGCCCCGCCAGCTCCCCTTCAGCGCCCCGCCAGCGCCCATCGATCGCCCCGCGGGCTGCCCGCGAGCGCCCCGCCAGCGCCGCGGTCTCTCCCGTGGCGCGCCCCTGCCGGACGCACCGTCTCTACGGTCATTTTCGGTCCGGACCGGCAGCGAGGCGCCCCCGGCCCAGCGAGGCCTGTGTCCTAGTACCGGTAATGATCCGGCTTGAACGGGCCGGCCTGGGGCACGCTGATATAGTCGGCCTGGTCCTTCGACAGCTGGGTCAGCTTGGCGCCCAGCTTGGCCAGGTGCAGCATGGCCACCTTCTCGTCGAGGTGCTTGGGCAGGGTGTAGACCTTGGTGTCATAGGCCGCGCCATTCGACCACAGTTCGATATGCGCCAGGGTATGGTTGGTGAAGCTGGCGATCATCACGAAGCTGGGGTGGCCGGTGGCGTTGCCGAGGTTCACCAGGCGGCCTTCCGACAGGATGATCAGCTTCTTGCCGTCCGGGAATTCCACGTGGTGGACCTGCGGCTTGATCTCGTCCCACTTGTAGTTGCGCAGGCCGGAGACCTGAATCTCGGAGTCGAAGTGGCCGATGTTGCAGACGATGGCGTTGTTCTTCATCCCCCGCATGTGCTCGACGGTGATCACGTCCTTGTTGCCGGTGGCGGTCACATAGATGTCGGCGCGGCCGAGGGTGTCCTCGATCGTCTGGACCTCATAGCCTTCCATGGCCGCCTGCAGGGCGCAGATCGGATCGACCTCGGTGACGATCACCCGCGCGCCGCCCTGGCGCAGCGAGGCGGAGGACCCCTTGCCCACGTCGCCATAGCCGCAGACCACGGCGACCTTGCCCGACAGCATCACGTCGGTGCCGCGGCGGATGGCGTCCA
>CAIXWN010000253.1 GCA_903923135.1 uncultured Caulobacteraceae bacterium
CCCATCTTCCTGGACTATGTCCTGGGGCTGGAGACCGCCACGTTGCGGGATATCCTGGCGATCTTGAAGCGAACGTACTGCGGCGCGGTGGGCGTGCAGTATATGCACATCACCGATCCGCGCGAGAAGGCCTGGCTGCAGCGCCGCATCGAAGGGCGCGACAAGGAGATCACCTTCACCCGCGAGGGCAAGATCGCCATCCTGAAGAAGCTGATTGAGTCCGAAGGCTTCGAGCGCTTCCTCGCCAAGCGTTATCCAGGCACCAAGCGGTTCGGCCTGGATGGCGCCGAATCGGCAGTGCCTGCGCTGGAGCAGATCATCAAGCGCGGCGGCGCGCTTGGGGTTAAGGACATTGTCATTGGCATGCCGCACCGCGGCCGCCTGAACGTCCTGGCCGCCGTGATGGCCAAGCCCTACCGCGCCATTTTCCACGAGTTCCAGGGCGGCTCGTCGCTGCCGTCGGACATCGAGGGCTCCGGCGACGTCAAATATCACCTGGGCGCATCATCCGACCGCGGCTTCGACGACAATGAAGTTCACCTGTCTCTGACAGCCAACCCCAGCCATCTGGAAATCGTCAACCCCGTCGTTCTGGGTAAGGCGCGCGCCAAGCAAGCCTTCACCCTGCGCACGAACCCCTCGTTCGGCCGCGGCCATGTCCTGCCGCTGTTGATGCATGGCGACGCCGCCTTCGCCGGCCAGGGCGTGGTGGCCGAATGCTTCAACCTGATGGGTATCCGCGGCTATCGCACGGGCGGCGCCATTCACTTCATCGTCAACAACCAGATCGGGTTCACCACCAGCCCGAACTACAGCCGCACCAGCCCCTACCCGTCCGACAGCGCCCTGATGGTCGAAGCGCCGATCTTCCACGCCAACGGCGACGATCCCGAAGCGGTCACCTTCGCCGCCAAAGTCGCGGTGGAATATCGCCAGCAGTTCGGCAAAGACGTGGTGATCGACATGTTCTGCTACCGCCGGTTCGGTCACAACGAGGGCGACGACCCGACGATGACCCAGCCCCTGATGTACAAGAAGATCAGGAGCCATCCGTCGACGCGGGAGATCTACTCCCAGCGACTGATCAGCGAGGGCGTCGCCACGGCCAAGGAGATCGAAGGCTGGGTGGCCGATTTCGCCGCCTACCTCGACATCGAGTTCGAAGCCGGCAAGACTTGGCACGCGGACAAGGCCGACTGGCTGGACGGAAAGTGGGCCGGCCTGGCCCTCGCCGACGGCGAGGAGCGACGTGGGAACACCGCCGTGCCCCTGCAGAAGCTGCGGGATCTGGGCCAGAAGTTCACGGCCATTCCGGATGACATCGACGTCCACAAGACCGTGGCCCGGGTCATCGAGGCGCGGCGCGCGGCCATAGAGTCCGGCGAGAACATCGACTGGGCCACCGGAGAGCACCTGGCGTTCGCCAGCCTGCTCGATCAGGGCGTGCCGGTTCGCCTTTCCGGCCAGGACAGCGTGCGCGGCACGTTCGTGCAGCGGCACTGCGACCTCATCGATCAGGCCACCGACCGGCACTACACGCCGCTGCTGAACCTGCGGCCGGGTCAGGCGCACTTCGAGGCCCTAGACTCGGCCCTGTCCGAAGAGGCTGTTCTGGGCTTCGAATACGGGTTCTCGCTCACCGATCCGAAGACGCTCACCCTGTGGGAAGCCCAGTTCGGCGATTTCGCCAACGGTGCGCAGGTGGTCATCGACCAGTTCATCTCGTCGGGCGAGCGCAAGTGGCTGCGGATGTCCGGCCTGGTGATGCTGTTGCCGCATGGCTACGAGGGCCAGGGACCGGAGCATTCCTCCGCGCGTCTGGAACGCTATCTGCAGTTGTGCGCGGAGGATAATCTGCAGGTGGCCAACTGCACGACCCCGGCTAACTATTTCCACATCCTGCGTCGGCAGATCATGCGCGAGTTCCGCAAACCGCTGATCATGATGACGCCCAAATCGCTTCTGCGTCACAAGAAGGCCGTGTCGAGCCTGGCCGACATGGCGGAGGGCTCATCCTTCCACAGGGTCCTGCGCGACGACGCCGAATTCGGCCGGCACACGGCGACGGTCCTGAAGGCTCCCGACGACATGCGACGCGTCGTGCTATGTTCGGGCAAGGTCTATTTCGATCTCCTCGAGGAGCGCGAGAAGCGCGGAATCGACGATGTCTATCTGCTGCGCCTGGAGCAGTTCTACCCATGGCCGGTTAAGTCGCTCAGCGCCGAACTCAGCCGCTTCCGGAACGCTGAACTGGTCTGGTGCCAGGAGGAGCCGAAGAACATGGGCGGCTGGACCTTCGTGGACCCCTGGCTGGAACTGACGCTGGCCAAGCTCAACATCGCCGCCAGCCGCGCCCGATATGTGGGACGTCCCGCCTCCGCCTCGACAGCGGCGGGATTGATGAGCCGCCATGTGAAGGAACTGCAGACTTTCCTCGCCCTGGCATTCGCTTGAGTTCAAGATCGGCCTAGACCCCCGTCGTGACGCGATCGTCGCGCCCGCCACCCCGTCATCCCACCACAGCGTTGGAGCCAGCACCGCCATGACCGATATCATGACCCCCGCCCTCGGCGAGTCGGTCACCGAAGCGACCGTGGCGCGCTGGGCGAAACGGGCGGGGGAAGCCGTCAAGCGCGACGAACTGCTCGTGGAACTGGAGACCGACAAGGTGAGCCTGGAGGTCGTCGCCCCTGAGGACGGCGTGTTGAGTGAGATTGACGCCGCCGAAGGCGTCACGGTTGTTCCTGGCCAGCGGCTGGGCCGCGTCGGACCCGGCGCGGGCGTACCGGCGGCGACACCGGCGATCGCCGCGGCCCCCGCCCCGTCGCCCGCGCCGACAGCCCCTCCGCTGTCCCCTTCGGTCCAGCGCATCGTCACGGAAAACAACCTCGACCCGGCCGTCATTTCCGGCGCCGGCAGGGGCGGGCGGATCACCAAGGCCGATGCCCTCGCGGCGGTGGAGGCGAACATCGCCGCGGCAGCCGCGCCCCCCTCTCCGCCCTCGCCGGCGCCTGCGCCTGCGCCCACACCTGCGGCCGTCTCCCTGCAGCCCCCGGCGCCGATCGCACCCGCGACGCCCCGCGCGCCGCATGAGCGGGAGGAGCGGGTGCGCATGACCCGCCTGCGCCAGACCATCGCCCGGAGACTGAAGGAGGCCCAGCAGACCGCGGCGATGCTGACCACCTTCAACGAAGTCGACATGAGCGCGGTGATGGCCTTGCGCAACCACTACAAGGATGCGTTCGAGAAACGCCATGGCGTGAAGCTGGGCTTCATGGGCATCTTCGTGCGCGCATGCGTCGCCGCGCTCAAGGAAGTGCCCACGGTCAACGCCGAGATCGACGGGCAGGATCTGATCTACAAGAACCACTACGACATTGGCGTAGCCGTGGGGACGGAGCGTGGACTGGTGGTGCCTGTGGTGCGCAACGCCGACGCCATGAGCTTGGCCGACATCGAGCGCGAGATCGCCACCCTCGGCCGCAAGGCCCGCGATGGCGGACTGGCCATGGAGGACCTGCAGGGCGGCACCTTCACGATCTCCAACGGCGGGGTCTATGGGTCCCTGATGTCGACGCCGATCCTGAACGCGCCGCAGTCGGGCATACTGGGCATGCACAAGATTCAGGACAGACCAGTGGCGATGAACGGACAGATCGTTATCCGGCCGATGATGTATCTGGCGTTGTCGTATGACCATCGGGTGGTGGATGGCCAGGGCGCGGTGACGTTCCTGGTCAAGGTGAAAGACAACATCGAGGATCCGCAGCGGCTGCTGCTGGAAATCTAGCGCGCCGATCGTCCGCGGGATCAGGAACGATGCGACTGACCCTCCGCCAGCGCGCCTCCTGGCTCGCCCACCTGTTCAAGGCCTCCGCGCAGCAGCATCACCTGCCGTTGCGCGAGGCGTTCAGGAGTCACATTCCCGATGACGCCGTGGTTGTGGATATCGGCGCCCATGCAGGGCAGTTCTCCAAACTGTTCGCCCGTATGGCGCCCCGAGGGACCGTCTACGCCTTCGAACCCTCGGCCTACGCCCGGTCGATCCTGGAGCCGGCCCTGCGCTGGAACGGGATCGGCAATGTGCGGCTGACGCCGGCCGGCCTGTCCGATGGTGTGGGACAAACCGTCCTGCACACCCCGATCAAACGGTCCGGCTCGATGGGATTCGGCACAGCGCACATGGGCGGGGTGCCGGCCGCGACGCATCACGAGCAGGGCGTGGTTCTGACTACGCTCGACGCGTTCGCATCGACAGAGAAATTGACCCGCCTTGACTTCATCAAGGCCGATATCGAAGGCTGGGAACTGCGCGCCCTGAAAGGCGGCGAGGCAACCATCCGCCGTTTCCGGCCGGCGCTCTACCTTGAGGTCGACGCCGCCTGTCTCGTGCGGGCGGGCGATACGCCCGAAGACCTGTTCGACTGGCTCGGCGGCCTAGGGTACAGCGCCTTTGCCTCGCCGGACCACCGGCCGGTGAGCGCCTGGCAGGGGGCGGGCGACTATCTCTTCGTGGCCACAGAAAAGCCCTGACCACAGGCGCGATCAAATCTATATCCACCACCGCGACGGCAGCGAGAGGGCTTCACATGGCCGACTATGACGTGATCATCATCGGGGGCGGACCGGGCGGTTACAACGGCGCAATCCGCGCCGGCCAGCTTGGCCTGAAGGTCGCCTGCGTGGAGAAGCGTGAAACCCTAGGCGGCACATGTCTGAACGTCGGTTGCATTCCCTCGAAGGCCCTGCTGCACGCATCGGAAATGTTCGAACTGGCCAGAAAGGACTTTGGCGGTCTGGGCATCGAGGTGACGCCCACCCTGAACCTGTCCGTGATGATGAAGCAGAAGGCCGATTCGGTCGGCCAGCTGACCAAGGGTATCGAGTTCCTGTTCAAGAAGAACAAGGTCGACTGGATAAAGGGCGCCGGCCGCCTGGCAGGGGCCGGCAAGGTGGAGGTCACCGCCGCCGACGGCTCCAGGACGGTGCTCGAGGCCCGGTCGATCGTCATCGCCTCGGGTTCGCGGCCCTCACCGCTTGCCGGCGTGGTCGTGGACCAGAACCGGATTGTCGATTCCACCGGCGCCCTGACCCTGCCGCAGGTCCCCGGATCGCTGATCGTGATCGGAGCCGGGATCATCGGGCTCGAACTGGGTTCGGTCTGGCGTCGGCTCGGCGCCAAGGTCACGGTCGTCGAATTCCTCGACAGGATCACCCCGGGTCTGGACCAGGAGACAGCCAAGACCCTCCAACGGGCCCTGACGCGCCAGGGCATGAGCTTCAAGCTCGGCTCCAAGGTCACCGGCGCGGTCGCCGGGCCAGACGGTGTCGACCTCAGCGTCGAACCGGTGGCAGGCGGCGCAATAGAGACGCTGCGGGCTGAGTGTGTGCTTCTGGCGATCGGACGCCAACCCTTCACCGATGACCTGGGACTCGAATCCGTCGGCCTTGGGACGGACAAGCGCGGCTACATCGAGACCGACCACTTCAGGACCGGCGCACCCGGGGTGTTCGCCATCGGCGATGTCACTCACGGACCGATGCTGGCCCACAAGGCGGAGGACGAGGCCGTCGCCTGTATCGAACTCATCGCCGGCAAGGCCGGCCACGTGAACTACGATGTCATTCCGAACGTGGTCTACACCTATCCTGAGGTGGCCTCGGTCGGGAAGACGGAAGAGGAACTGAAGGCCGCCGGCGTGGCGTACAAGGTCGGCAAGTTCCCCTTCACGGCCAACTCCCGCGCCAAGGTGAACCACGAGGGAGACGGCTTCGTGAAGGTTCTGGCCGACGCGAAAACCGACCGAATCCTGGGCGTGCACATGATCGGGCCGGACGTGAGCGAGATGATCGGCGAATACTGCGTAGCCATGGAGTTCGGCGCTGCATCTGAAGATGTCGCCAGGACCTGCCATCCCCACCCGACCCGCTCCGAGGCGTTGCGCCAGGCCGCCATGGGCGTGGAAGGCTGGACGATGCAGTCGTGAATCGTCACGCTCTGGGGTGGGCGTCGGCGTAGGCTCGCAGCAGTCCGGCCGCGTCGACGGCGGTGTAGCGCTGGGTAGTCGACAGCGACGCGTGGCCAAGCAATTCCTGAATCGAACGCAAATCCGCACCGGCACCCAGAAGATGGGTGGCGAACGCATGCCGGAGCGCGTGCGGCGTCGCCCGCTCGGACAGGCCCAGCTTCGACCGCAAGCCCTGCACCAGACTCTGCACCTGACGCGCCGCCAGGGGACCGCCCCGATTTGCGCGGAAGAGGAGGTCGTCGGGCTCAAGGGGAAAGGGCACGAGGCGGACATAGACGTCGACGGCCTCCCGCACCCGCGTCAGAACGGGCACGAACCGGGTCTTGCCGCCCTTGCCGACGATGCGCAGGGATTCGGCCAATGGGACGTCACGCCGCCGAAGCGACAATCCTTCGGAAATGCGCAGGCCACATCCCCAGAGCAGGGTGAGGACGGCCTGATCGCGCGCGCCGAGCCAGGGCGCGGTTTGCGGATCGCCTCCCGCCTCGACGATCAGGCCGCGGGCCTGGGCTTCGGTAACCGGACGCGGCGCGGAGGGCTTGATCCTGGGGCCGCGCACAAGAGTCACGGCAGTGTTGGGCGTGCCCAGTCGACGGTCCAGAAAGCGATAAAACGCGCGGATGGCCGACAGCGCCTGGGACAAGGATCGCGCGGCCAAGGGGTGGTCCCCGGAACGGCGGCTGGCCAGATAGGCCCGCAATTCCGCGGCGCTGACGTCCCCCAGACTGACCAGAGTGATCGACTCACCCCGGTGTCGCTGCAGAAATTCGAGATAGGCCGACACGCAGCCGCGATAGGCTTCGACCGTTCGCGGGCTGGACCGCCGCTCGCGGTCGAGATGATCAAGCCAGACCCTGAGCGCCTCGGATGCCGTCACAAGCCCGCCCAGGTCTCCGCGGTGCGCTCCACGACCCGCGCCAAGAACATGACGAGTTCACATCCCATATCGGCCGTGAAGGCGTCCGGATCGACCGAGCCGAAGGCCATGACGCCTTGACGGGCCGGGGCGCCGATGGCCAGCCTGACCAGGGCGACGCTCTCGATGGTCGGCGCATGAACCCCGAACAGTCCTGCGGCCGTGGGAACCCGCCCCAGGCGGGCCGACCGGAATTCGCCCAGGATGAGATCCGCCTGCCCCTCGACAAGCGTCAGCCAGCCGTCCGGGGTCTCGCCACCCTCAAGCGCCAGGGCTCCGATCGCGAGGCCGAAGCGCTGCTTCGCCAGGGCGTCCACCCGGCCCGCCAGATCTGCCAGGCTGACCGCGTGCAGCACCTCGACCACGGCCGCGTGGGTCTGGGTCTGGGCGGCGAAGTTGGCCTGGGCCATGGCTTCGAGCCGCTTGCGTTCGCCGGATTCGCGCCTGTGCGCGGCGCTGACACGCGACAGGGCTACGGGCCCGAAGTCGACGATATTGGCCGCATCCAGCCGCAGCCCGAGATCCGCCAACAGTTGAGGGTCATCCCGTAACCATTCCGGATGAGCCAGAAGCACGTCCCGGATGAATCCCGGATCGACCACGTCCGACGGATCGAAGTCCAGGCTCGCCTCATTCACATCTGCCGCCATGGCGCCCGTAGCCTTCCCGTTCACAGATCCGAGACCCGTTCCCGCCCCGTTCCCTCCAACATCAGCGCGGAGGAGTTAACTTCCGGTTGCGACCCCGTGCGGCGCGGGAGTCCGTTCATCGATGATGGTCTCGACGGGGCCGCCGATCTCGGCGAAGACCCGTTCATGACGTCGCCCTCGAACAACGACTCAAGCGTGGCGCGAATCGCCGAGGTTCTGCTCCCCCTGCCCCTGCCTGAGGCCTTTGACTATTCGGCCCCCGAAGACATGGGCCTTACCGTCGGCGACCTGGTGGCCGTGCCGCTCGGACCCAGGACCCTGCGGGGCGTCGTGCTGGGCCTGCGGGAGGGAAGGGGCGGCAACCGGCCTCTGAAGGCGGTCGAGGCTCGCCTTGACGAGCCAGGCCTGCCGGCGCGCACGCTCGAGTTCATTCAATGGGCGGCGCGCTACTCAGTCGACTCACCAGGGGCGGCCCTGGCGATGACCCTCAGGGGTCTGAACGCCCCCCGCCCCAGGCCGGAGCGCCGGCTGGTCGCAACCGGCAAGGCGCCCACGCGTGCGACCGTGGAGCGAAGCCGGGTGATCGCCGCGGCGACGCAGCCGCGGTCACGCACCGAACTCGCCCACCTCGCCGCCGTATCGGACGGCGT
The DNA here is from genome assembly GCA_903923135.1 of uncultured Caulobacteraceae bacterium. Taxonomy (GTDB): domain Bacteria; phylum Pseudomonadota; class Alphaproteobacteria; order Caulobacterales; family Caulobacteraceae; genus Acaudatibacter; species Acaudatibacter lapponiensis. The sequence goes on from CAIXWN010000253.1 coordinate 8,246, forward strand.
GATCAAGGCTCTGCTTGAGCAGGGCGTCCTCGAGTCGCTCAAGGTCGAACGACCCTCTCCGTTCCAGCCTCCCGATCTCAGTTGCCCCGGCGCAGAGCTCAACCCAAGCCAGGCCGCCGCAGCGGAGGCGCTGTGCGCCGTGGTTCGGGCAGACCACTTCGAAGCGGTGCTGCTTGATGGTGTCACCGGGTCGGGCAAGACCGAAGTCTACCTCGAAGCCGCGGCGGCGGCCCTCCAGGCAGACGATCTGGCGCAGGTTCTGGTGCTGCTGCCCGAGATCGCCCTGACGCAGGCGGTGATCGACCGCTTCACGACACGTTTCGGGACGGCCCCGGCGGAGTGGCACTCCATCGTTCCACCTCCCCGCCGGCGGGAAACCTGGGAGGCGGTGGCCAGCGGCGCGGCGCGGATCGTGGTCGGCGCTCGGTCAGCGCTTTTCCTGCCCTTCCCCCACCTCAAGCTGCTGATTGTCGATGAGGAGCACGACGGATCCTACAAACAGGAGGAAGGTTTCATTTACCAAGCGCGGGATCTGGCGGTGGCGCGCGCCAAGATCGAAGGCTGCACGGTGATTCTCGCCTCGGCGACGCCGTCTCTGGAATCTCTGTGGAACGCCCAGTCCGGGCGCTATCGCTGGCTGCGGTTGGGCGACCGTCACGGCGCGGCGGTCATGCCGGACATCGGCCTGATCGATATGCGCGAGGCTCCGCCTCAGCCCGGACAGTGGCTGTCGCCTCGTCTGACCGCCGCCGTCGCCGAGACCCTGGCCCGAGGCGAGCAGGCGCTGCTGTTCCTCAACCGTCGCGGCTACGCCCCACTGGTGCTCTGCAAGGCCTGTGGCGAGCGCTTGAAATCCCCGGACAGCGACTCCTGGCTGGTGGAGCACCGCTACAGCGGCCGTCTCGTCTGCCATCTGACCGGGTTCTCCATGGCCAAGCCAGCCGCCTGCCCGCACTGCGGCGCCAGAGACAGCCTCATCTCCATCGGGCCTGGCGTCGAACGGGTGGAGGAGGAGGCCCAGCTCCGGTTCCCCCAGGCGCGTCTGGCGGTGTTTTCCTCCGACACGATCGCCGACGCCAACGCCGGCAGGGCGATGATCGCCTCAATGGAGCGGGGGGAGTTCGACATCATGATCGCCACCCAGGCGGCCGCGAAGGGTCACAACTTTCCCCATCTGACGCTGGTTGGCGTGGTGGACGGCGACCTGGGCCTGCGAGGCGGAGACCTCCGCGCCGCCGAGCGCACCTATCAGTTGCTGACGCAGGTGTCTGGCAGGGCCGGTCGCCATCTGCACGCCGGCCGGGCCCTGATCCAGACGTGGACGCCGGACCATCCTGTGATGAAGGCCCTCGCGGCCGGCGACCGGGACGGCTTTCTGGCGGTGGAGTTGGCCGAACGTCAGGCCGTGCGACTGCCGCCGTTCGGGCGTCTGGCCGCCGTCATCCTGTCCTCCCCAGACTCGACCCGACTGCAGGAGTTCGCCCGCGAATTCGCCGCGGCCGCGCCCAACGGCGCGGGCGTCAGTGTCTATGGTCCCGCCGACGCACCTCTGGCGTTGGTCCGGGGGTTCCGTCGCAAGCGCTTCCTGGTGCAGTCGGACAAGGCCGTCGACCTGTCATCGTTCCTCGCAGCGTGGCGGGCCCGCGTCAGAGTCCCCGGCCAGATCAGACTGACCGTGGACATGGATCCCTACAGCTTTCTCTGACCCGGGACCGATCAGCGGGCGCCATACGATTGATCCCCATGGCCGTGCCCGGTCATAAGGAAGCATGTCCCAGTTCCTGACAGGCGAGGGCCTCGCCTCGTTCGCCGCCCTGACCTTCCTCGAGGTTGTCCTGGGCATAGACAACATCGTGTTCCTGGCGGTGGCCGTGCAACGGCTGGCCCCCGACAAGCGCCCCATGGGTCGCCGGATCGGGCTGTCTCTGGCCATGCTGCTGCGGATTCTGATGCTGGTCAGCCTCGTATGGCTCTCCAGTCTCGACCTGCCTCTTTTTCGACTGATGGGGCGCAGCCTGACGGTCAAGGATCTGGTGCTGATCAGCGGCGGCCTGTTCCTTCTCGCCAAGGGCACCAATGAAATTCACGACGCCATGGACGAGGCGACCGGTGAATCGGCGCCAGACGCCGTGACGGAGGCAACACGTTGGGCCGGCATGACGAGCGTGGTCATGCAGATCGGCCTGATCAATATCATCTTCTCTCTGGACAGCGTGATTACCGCGGTGGGCATGACCAACGACCTGCCGATCATGATCGCCGCCGTCATCGCCTCGACCCTGGTGATGCTGTTCGCCGCAGCGCCGGTCGGGGACTTCATTCACCGCCAGCCGACGGCCAAGATGCTGGCCCTCGCCTTCATCCTCCTCATCGGCGTCGCCTTGATCGCCGACGGACTCGGGTTCCACATTCCGCGCGCCTACGTCTACTTTGCGATCGCCTTCTCGCTGTTCGTGGAACTGCTGAACTCGATGTCTCGTCGGCGGCGCGGACGGCCCCCGGCGCGTCCTTAGGCGCCTGCCTTTCCGCGCCGCGGCGGATCGCCGCATTTTTGGGCGTGCTCGCTTTCGCGGCGCCGCCCTAACGGACACCCCAGACAGGGCGAGCGCGGCCCGCCGGCCGGCGAACGCCAAATACTCCGACCGCTGGATTACGGAAGCGTAAGACTTTGCCCGAGGTCGAATGAACGTTCAGGGTGCGAAAACGCACCTTCAACCGAAACATCACTGAAAAGGGCGGACGATGAGCACAAATTGTCAACCTGAATTTATGAATAGATCATGTATATGATGGCGAGTTTTCAGGATCGTGGGCGAGAATTCCCGAGTTTTGAAGAGGGACATGGCCGGTCCAGGGCGAATCAAGGCCAACGATGACTCTCGGAAGATGCTCGGAGGCCTTAACCGCGAATCGGGGAAAGGGAGACCATCACGGATTTTCGATCCGCCTCACCGATAAACACTCTTTTCATATGGACGTGCGAAGGCTAACCCTTAGCGACGTTGATCGGGAGATGTTTCCGCAGATGCACAAACGCACGAGAGCCATTCTCGGTTCCCTCAGCGCGGCCGTGCTCATTTGCCTGAGCCCGATCGGCGCTTCGGCTGACGACTATTGGCAGTGCGTACCGTTCGCCCGGCTGATGTCTGGCATCCAGATCTTTGGTGATGCGCACACATGGTGGCAGCAGGCGGCGGGCCGGTACCAGACCGGCTTCACGCCGAAGGCCGGAGCGGTGCTCTGTTTCAAGCCAACGGGCCGGATGCGTCTGGGTCACGTGGCCGTCGTCAGCCAGGTCCTTACGGATCGGATAATTCAGATCACCCATGCAAACTGGTCGATCATCGAGGGCGCGCGCGGCCAGGTCGAGCAGAACGTCACGGTCATCGACGTTTCTCCGGCGGGGGACTGGAGCGAAGTGAAGGTCTGGTACGATCCAACCCGCGGCCTCGGATCGACCGTCTACCCGACCTACGGATTCATCTACCAGGACGACGCGGCAACCCGTTTCGCCGTCGCTCAGAACGTCGCTGTTCAGATGGCTCAGAACGCGGCCAACCAGGTGGTCGCCGCCGTGCGCCCCGGATCGTCGCCGCTGCAGATGCTGGGCCAGGTGGCCGATTCCACGGATCGGATCGCCGCCCTTATCCAGCTGGCGACAGGCCAGCACCCCGACGACAAGAAGTAGCCACGTCAGATCAGACGGATTGCGCCCACCGGGTGCTCGGTCCGCGCCGTCTGTTCGGGCTTGAGCTCACGCTCGGGGCAGCTTAGCGACACTCATGCTCCAGCCAACCGACCCCCTCCCTCGCATGCAGGTCATCAGCCTTCCTCACCGTGGAGGCGGGGCCATGGCCTACATCGACATCGGCGAGCCAGACCGCCCCGTGGATGCGGTGTTTCTCCACGCCAACGGCTTCAACGCCCTGACCTACCGCCAGATCCTCGCGCCCCTGGCCCCACGCTATCGCATCCTGGCCGTCGACCAGAGGGGGCACGGGAACTCGACGCTCGACACCGACGCGGACGGGCGGCGCAACTGGCTGGACCTTCGCGACGATCTTCTGGCCTTCCTGGCCGCGGCCGGGCTGAAGAATGTGGTGCTGGCGGGACACTCCATGGGGGCCACAGCCAGCGTGCTGGCCGCAGGACAGGAGCCGGGCCGCTGCCGACGGCTTGCCCTCTTCGACCCCGTGATCCTGCCCCCGAACCATGGGATCATTCCCGAAGAGTCGCCGATGGTCCTGGCGGCGGAGCGCCGCCGCGCCACCTTCCCGAGCCGAGAAAGCGTGCTGGCTTCCTACCGTGGCAGGGGCGCCTTCAGGACCTGGCCGGACGCCATTCTGAAGGACTACGTGACGGCGGGCTTCCGGGAACTGCCAGGCGGTGAGGTCACGCTTACCTGCACGCCGCGGTGGGAGGCGTCCGGTTTCGCGGCGCACGGCCATGATCCGTGGGAAGCGATCAGCCGGTCGAAATGTCCCATGGACATTCTGCGAGCCGAGACGGGCTCGACCTTTCACATGGCCGATGGGTCCGCCTTCGACCCCACGCGCGTCCGCATCACCACCGTCCCCGGCTCGACCCACTTCCTGCCGATGGAGAGGCCGGACCTCATCCAGGCCACACTGTCGGCAGCCATCGACGCGGACGTGCAGACAGACTTTAGAGAGACAGTCCCGGTATGACGCGCGCCTGCAAACGGGCCTGATCCTCCGGGCTGTTGGAGATGACCTTGCGCGCCTCGAGATCCAGGGAGATCGCCACCGCCTCGGCCGTACCCCAGGGCCGCCCCGTCTCGGGATTGAGCATCCAGTGGACGAAGCGCTGGGTCTTCTCGTTCACACCGGCCAAGCCTGAGCGAATCTCGAAACGATCGCCCGCCCTGGGCCACGCCTGATAGGCGACACGGTACTCGAGGACCGCGCCACCAGTTCCGGTCCGCTGCGGCTCACCGGCGCCGGCGCGAAGGGCGGCTCCGAGGGCGGGAATGCCGTCCGAGACCCTGCCGATGAACACCTCCGGCCGCATGCGACCGAAAACGTCGCAATCGGCGGCACCCACGGCGCCGGAGCCGATGCGGATCATGCCCAGCGCCTCGGCATCGACAAGACCGGCCGTCCCGGCGCCCGGGGCCAGATCCAGGCTCCGCGGCTTCGCCGGCTCTGGCACGGTCAGCATCAACGCCTCGGCCCGCCTCCGGGTCGATGCTGTCCAGGGGAACGGACGCCCGTCGAGGGCCGTCGCGTGGACCACCAAGGTCTGGAAGGCCGCAGCCAGCTCGCCCGTCGTCGAATGAATCAGCAGTTGAAGGAAGCGAGCCTCGCACTCGTCCACAGCCAGAACCCCGGCGACCATGTGCAGGGGCGCGCGACCTCTCGCCTCCCGGAGAAAGCGGATGTGATGATCTTTGATTAGCAATGTGGCGTTGGCCCGCTCGCCGAAAGCGCCGTTGAGTCCGATTCCACTGGCCAGGCCGACGAGCCCCTCCATCGCCCGCGCGACGTAGAAGCGCACGTTCATGTGCCCCATCTCGTCGCATTCCCAGGTGTTGACGCCGCCGCGCCAGACCTCAAGGCCTTCGAAATTGCTCACGCCGGCATTTCTCCTGCGAAGTCGATCCGGCGGATCGTCCCGGGACAGATGTCCTCATGCAGGCGATAGAAACGACACAGGGCCCGCGCGCAAGCCCCACCCAGGTGTTGCTGTGGTCAACGAGGCCTCGCTAGGACGCCGGCGCCAGACCGACGAAAGTCGGCTTGTGGCTCAGCCCGCGAAAAGGGACGCAAATCGACGCTTCGCACGCCGACGCCACCCGCCCCGGTGATAGGCGTCGGACCCGATCAGGGGCACCACCGTCGTCGCCTCGGCGAAGACCATCTGCTCCCAGGTGACGTCGACCTTTCCCCAGGAACAGGCTTCCTTGAGCGTCGATGAGGAACAGGCGCCGTCGCGAACATCGGCCACTGTGATCTGCACGGCGTACTTGTGCATCTCGGCCTCGACACCGAGAATTTCCGCGCAGACCACCGTGTCCTGGGCGAAGTTCTTCGGCACGCCGCCCCCCACCATGAACAGCCCCGTCGTCCCGGCGGCGATCTTAATGTCGGTCAGTTCGCGGAAGTCCGCCACCGAATCGATCGTCACATAGGGCTGCCTCGCCTTGATGCGCTCGACCTGATGTTTGACCAGCCCGAACCCCGCCGAACTGTCGGTGAACGCAGGGCAGAAGATCGGGCAGCCTTCCTCGTAGGCGGTCTGGATCAGGCTTCCCGGCTTTTTCGCATTACCCGCCGCCAGCCACCGGCCGATCTCATGGATGAACTCCCGCGACGAATAGGGCCTCGGCTCGAGGCCGTCGGTGATCGACTTGATGGCGTGATCGCAGGCCTGCAGTTCCTCTTCATCGATGTAGGTGTCGTAGATGCGGTCGATGTAGAGGGCGCGCAGGTCCCGGTCGTCGACGCCCCCTTGGGCCTGATAGTGCCGAAATCCCAAGGCCTCAAAGAAGTCCATGTCGATGATCGAGGCGCCTGTGGCGACCACGACGTCCGCCATGCCGTACTTCAGCATGTCGCGATAGACGTGCATGCAGCCGCCGGCGCTGGTGGATCCCGCCAGGGTGATCCACACCGAGCAGGCCTCATCCTCAATGGCCATGGACAGGATATCGGCTGCCCGCGCCGTGTCCCGCGAGGTGAAGCTCATCTTGCGCATGGCGTCGATCACCGGCCGTGCATCATAGGCGGCGATGTCGACGTGCTCGACCACCTTCGACAGCAACTCGGCCTTGGCGTTAGGGGCAGGGGCATTCATGGTGCGGATTCCACTTTCAGATAGGAGGGCGCTCCCCCGGTGATCGATGGCGCCGGGGAGAGCACGACAAACAGACGGCGCTGCAGATTGGCCCTAGCGACGACGGCGCTTCTTGCCTCGCGCCCGCGTCAGCTTGATGACAGAGCCGCTGTCCTGGCGCGGGGTGGGGATCGACCTGGGGGCAAGCCCGAACATTGAGGCCATGGGGGCGTCATTCGCCCGCACGGTCTCCACATCGCCAAATCCATTGAACCGAGTGGCCATGGCGACGCCGTAGGCGCCGAGCATGCCGATCTCGATATGATCGCCCTCGGCGATGTCGTCGGGAAGCCAGAACGGGCCGGGCATCTGGTCGATGGAGTCGCAGGTCGGGCCGTAGAACTGAAACGGCTTCAAGGGCGCGCTTGAGCCCCCGTCAGCCCGGACAAGTTTTACTGGAAACGGCCACTTGGAATGCGCAGCGTCGAACAGCGATCCGTAGGCCCCGTCGTTGAGGTAAAGGGCGTCGCCCTTTCGAAGCTCGACACGGGTGAGCAGCGATGTGCCCTCCGCCACCAGAGCGCGGCCAGGCTCACACCAAAGCTCGGTGGTCTCGTGGACCATCATTTCGCTGAACCCACGATCGATGGCGGCGACGTATTCCGCGAGATCGGGCGGGGCCATGCCCGGATAGACGGATGGAAATCCGCCGCCCACGTCCACGACATCGGCGAAGACCGCAGCGCGAACCAGAGCGCGCGACGCCTGGGCCATGGCGGCCTGGTAGGCCGAGGGCCGCATGCACTGGCTGCCGACGTGGAAAGAGACGCCCATGAGTTCGCTCGTGGCCTGACGGGTCGCTCGAAGCAGCTCCGGCGCCTCGTAGGGCGAAATGCCGAATTTGCCGTTAAGCGCGTAGGCCGCCCCCGGCGCCTCGACAGCCAGACGAACGATCAGATTTAGATCGCGGGCGCCGCCCGTCGCCGCCAGGATCTTCGCCAGTTCAGCATGGCTGTCGAGCGCGAACGTCCTGACGCCATGGTCCGAATAGGCCGAAGCGATCGCCGCCCGGCTCTTCACCGGATGCATGAAGGCCATGCGGCTGCCCGGCGCATGGGCGCTGACCAGCTCGATCTCTGCGGTGGAGGCCACATCGAAGCTGGAGACCCCGTTGGCCGCCAGCTCGCGGATCGCCCACGGCGAAGGGTTCGCCTTCACCGCATAGAACACGTCGCCTGTGAAGCTTGTCCTGAACCAGCGCGCCGCTACGGCCAGGGCGTCAGGTCGCACGAATGCGACAGGACGTTCCGGCGACCGCTCACGGACCAGGTCCAGGGGTGTATGGTACGTGTGCAATTCACGTAGCCCCCTGTAGATTGTTAAACCCAGGCCGGCGTTAGCAGCGCTTTTGAGGACAACGGGTCCGCCGGAGACGGGGCACATAGTGATGAAGGGCGGACGTGTAAAGAAAAAATCGGAACTCGGGGCCCGCGCGGACGGACTGGACCGGCCGACGCCGGGCATGGCATGACGGGCTGCGGGTCACGGTCGACCCAAGCGGCCCCGCGCAAGCCCAAGGAACGCCCATGACGGTCGCCGACGCCGTTCTGTCCGTGCGCAAGGTTTCGAAGAGCTTCGGCGCGGCGCGCGCCCTGGACGAGGTGTCACTGGAGGTCCGCAAAGGGGAGATGATCGCCCTTATCGGCCCGTCGGGTTCGGGCAAGTCAACGCTCCTGAGGACCATAGCCGGCCTGGCGACCATCGACACCGATTCCGGAACCATCGACGGGTTCGACGCCCGACTGCAGGAGAAAGGGCGGCTGACGTCCAGCGTGCGCGACGCGAGGCGACGTATCGGCTTCATCTTCCAGCAGTTCAATCTGGTCGGACGCCTGTCTCTGTTCACGAATGTGGCGTTAGGGTCGCTCGGACGGATCGGATTCTGGCGCGGTCTCCTCGGCCGATGGCCTGAGGAAATCCGTGTCGCGGCCATGGCGGCGCTGGTCCGGGTCGGCGTCTCCGAGCGCGCCGGCCAGCGGGCGAACACGCTCTCCGGCGGACAGCAGCAGCGGGGCGCCATCGCTCGCACCCTGGTGCAGCGCGCCGAAGTCATCCTCGCGGATGAACCGGTCGCCTCCCTCGATCCGGTTTCCGCCCGCAGGGTGATGGACATTCTGCGCGACCTCAATCGCCAGGACGGCCTGACCGTTCTCGTGACCCTTCACCAAGTTGACTATGCGCTGCGCTACTGCGACCGCGTGGTCGCCCTGAAAGGCGGGCGGATAGCCTACGACGGTCCCACCTCCGGTCTCGGCCAGGATATTCTCATCGACATCTACGGCCCTGAGTTTCAGGACGCATTCTGGGAAGGAGCGCCGACATGATCACCCGACGGAGATGGGCCGTTCTCTGGGCCGCGGCGGCCGCGCTGGCCGCGTGCGGCAAGACCGGCCCGGCGCCGGAATCCCGCCCGCCGGGCGAGGTGCGCTTCTCGGTGCTGTCGACGGAGTCGACCCAGACGATGGCTCAGTACTGGAGCCCGATCCTGGCCGACATGCAGAAACAGACGGGCCTGAAGGTAACGCCCTATTTTTCCAGTAACTACACGCTGCTGGTGGAAGCCATGCGCTTCAAGAAGACCGATGCGGGGTGGTTTTCCAACCAGTCGGGTCTGGAGGCGGTGCGGCGAGGCGGCGGCGAGGTTTTCGCCCGGACCTTCAACGCCTCGGGCGTCGATGGCTATACCTCCGTGCTCATCGTCAACGCCAAGAGCAATCTGACGCTCGACAAGGTGCTCGCCTGCCACAGGACCCTTTCGTTTGGTCTTGGCGACGTGCTGTCCACCTCCGGGACGCTCGCGCCGATGACCTACCTGTTCGCGCCCAAGACCATCAAACCCGCCGATTGCTTTAAACAGGTCCGCAGCGGCTCGAGCCATCAGACCAATCTCGTCGCCGTGGCCAACGGACAGATCGATGTGGCCACCAACAACTCCACCTCGCTGATGCTGAACCAGCAGAACGGCGGCCACGAGTGGGAGAAGGTGCGGGTCATCTGGCGCTCGCCGGTGCTGCCCGAAGACCCGATCATCTGGCGCAAGGATCTCGACCCGGACGTGAAGGAAAAGCTGCGCCAGTTCTTCCTGACCTATGGCCAGGGCGACACCCCAGACGCAGCCCGGCAGCGCGCGAACATGGCCAAGGTGCATATCGGGGGGTTCAAGTCGGCAGACGACAATCACCTGCTGCCGGTGCGGGAAATGGAGGCGACAGAGCACTGGCTCGTCGCCCGGGATGGCGGCGACCCAGCCAAAATTGCCGCGGCGAAAGCGGCGCTTGACACAATTCGCGACCAGAGGGTCGCCCTCGAGGCGCGCACACGGGCGCCGGCCGCGGCGCAATAGCCGATGAGCGGCGCCTCCGAGACCGTTCCCCGTCCGCCTGAGCGCGCGATTGGCGAGCGACTGTTCGACCTGGCGATCTGGGGCGGCCTGGCCCTGCTTCTGGTGGCGGGCTTCCGTGGGGCGGAAATCGCCAAGATCGGGGACCTGTTCACTGGTAGCCAGAACATGCGCCAGCTCGGCGTCGAATTTGTCAGGCCCAACTTCACCGAATACCGCCTCTACATCACCGACATGTGGCTGACAGTGCAGATGGCGCTGTGGGGAACCGCCCTGGCCATCGTCATCGCCATTCCCCTGGGTCTGGCCGGCGCGCGCAATGTGACGCCGGTCTGGGTGCAGCAACCGGTGCGCCGGCTTCTCGACGTCCTGCGCTCGGTGCCGGATCTGGTGATCGGCGCGATCTTCGTGGTCGCCGTCGGCCTCGGCCCCTTCGCCGGCGTGATGGCTCTGGCCGTGAACACCGGCGGCGTGCTTGGGAAGCTCTTCTCCGAAGCTGTGGAGGCCATCGACCGGGCGCCCGTCGAGGGGGTTCGGGCGACGGGGGCGGCTCCGCTTCACGAGATCGTCTGGGGCGTGCTGCCGCAGGTCGCGCCGCTGTGGACGAGCTACGCGCTCTATCGGTTCGAAGCCAATGCGCGGTCGGCCACCGTGCTGAGCCTGATCGGCGCCGGTGGTATCGGCCAGCCGCTCTTCGATTCGATCAACAGCTTCGCCTTCGACCAGACCAGCGCCATCGTCATCGTCATCGTCGTGGCGGTGTCCGGCATCGATCTGCTGTCACAGGTCATCCGGTCGAGGCTGCTTTAGGAAGAGACGCGGGCGGCGGATTGAGGCCCACGCCTTAGACGGGCCAGACGCCGCAGGCGGCGCCAGAACCGACTTTTCTCGGGTTCCGGATAGGGCTGCAACAAGCGCAGGAACTCCTCGGCGCACGCGCGCCAGGAATATCGCTCGGCGACCGACCGCACATGCGCCCGATCCAGTTGCAGAGCGTCCAGGCAAGCTTGCCGCAAGCCGTCTACCCGCCCTGGCGCCAACACGCCGGCGCCGGTCCCCGGAATGATGTCCACGGGCCCCGGAGCGGAGAACGCCGCCACGGCCGTCCCCGCGCCCCAGGCTTCGAGGATGACCAGGCCGAAGGTGTCGGTCAGCGAGGGGAACACGAAGACATCCGCACAGGCGTAGTGGGCCGCAAGGTCGGCGTTGAATTTCGCCCCGACGAATTTCACCTCCGGATAGCGCGCCGCCAGATCCTCCCGCTGGGGTCCGTCGCCGACGACAACCTTCGTGCCGGGTAGGTCGAGACTGACGAAGGCCTCGATATTCTTCTCCACGGCCACACGGCCGACATTCAGCCAGATCGGCCGGGCGAGGCCCTCGAATATATCAGGATCACTCTGGCCGCGAGGGCGGAACATCTCGGTGTCCAGCCCCTTCGACCAGAGGGAAATGTTGCGGAATCCGTGCTGCTCGAGCTCATCCCTCATGGTCGGCGTGGCGACCATCAGACGCCCGGACGGGCGGTGGAACCAGCGCATGTACGCGTAGCCGGCGGCCAACGGCACAGGCAGGCGGGCAGTGACATACTCGGGAAACCGGGTGTGGTAGCTGGTGGTGAACGGCAGCTTCCACTCGAGGCAGATGCGCCGTGCGGCCAGGCCGATCGGCCCTTCCGTCGCTATGTGTATGGCTTCGGGTTCGAAGGCCTTGAAGCGCTCCTGAACCTTCTCATAGGCGCCCAGCGCCAGCCTGATCTCCGGATAGGTTGGCAGGGGCACCGTGGCGAACTGATCGGGGCTGATCACCTCGACCTGTTCATCCATCTGCCGGAGTTCGGCGACCACGCGGGTCAGGGTTCGGACGACACCATTCACCTGGGGTTCCCAGGCGTCGGTGGCTAAGAGAATGCGCATCAGGCGATCGAGGGTTCCGATATTGGCGAAGGCGCGTCATCCACGCGGCGCGCCCTGTCTATCATGGACCAGGATCGAAGCGCTGCCCAATGCAGGATTTCAAGCCGGCCGTCCGTATGCTCCACCAGGGCGGTGCAGCTCTCCACCCAGTCGCCGTCGTTCACATAGAGCGTGCCGGAGAAATCGCGCATCTCGGCCTTGTGGATGTGACCGCAAATGACGCCGTCCACATTCCGCCGCCGCGCCTCCTCAGCGACCGCCGCCTCGAAATTCTCGATGAACTGCAGGGCGTTCTTCACCCGGGATTTCAGGAACGCCGACAGGCTCCAGTAGCCGAAGCCAAGACGGCGGCGCAGCCGGTTGAGCACGGTGTTCAGGGCCAGAAGCGCGCGGTAGGCCACATCTCCGGCAACCGCGAGCCAGGCGGCGTGCTGGACCACCGCGTCGAACTCGTCGCCGTGCACGACCAGGAAACGGCGACCGTCCGCGGTCTGATGAAGGGCGTCTCGGGCCACCGTCACGCCGCCGAAATGAACGCCGCAGAAGTCGCGGACGCGATCATCGTGGTTTCCGGGAATATACGTCACCACGGCGCCCTTCCGCGCGAGGCGGAGAATCTTCTGGACCACATCGTTGTGGGTCTGGGGCCAATGCCAGCCCCGCTTCAACCGCCATCCGTCGACGATGTCTCCCACCAGATAGAGCCGCTCGCAGGTCGTGTGCCTGAGGAAATCGAGCAGAAGCTCCGCCTGGCAACCACGTGTCCCCAGGTGCAAATCCGAGATGAACACACTGCGGTAGTGGGTCGGCGTTATCTGATCCGTCATGCCCGCCGCGCCCCTCTCAGGGTCGAAACGGGTAGGCTGATTGCTTGTCGGTTTTGTGAACCCGGCCGCGGCCGTCCGCGTCAGCGGGGCGGAACGAGCGTAACTCCGGCGCGGGGCGCTGGAGGACCGGCACGTAGTCGCAGCCCCTTGGCCAGCATTTTGACCGCCTCCCAATGGATGGCGACGACCACCCCCAGGGTTAGGAACGGGAAGGCCAGCAGGACGCGGAGCAATGCGCCGTCCGACAGTTCGCGGCGCCGGCCGGTGAAGCTGGCGAAAATCATCGGATCGCCGCCGCCAGTGCGGCCATTGACGGTCGTGGCGATGGTCGGACCGGGAGGACCCATTCGGAAGTCGTAGACAATGTCCATGTCCATGAAGGGCGAGACATGGAAATCCTTCGCGCAGGATTGCTGGACGAGTTCGCCCTGCGAGGCGTCTTTCGGAATCAGGTAGGTATGACGCTGGCCGAAGGTGTTGTTCACCTCGTAGAGCATCGCCATGAGATCGCCGTCAGGGCCGTAGCCGTAATAGATGCTCAGCGGATTGAAGACGTGCCCGAAGATCCGCGGCATGCAGAGCAGGCGGATTTTCCCGCCGACCGACGACAGGCCGGCCTGCCCCATCAAGCCTTCCACGTAGGGCCGCAGAGGCTGGCCTGAGCCGTCTCCGTGGTCGGCGTCGTAGAAGCTGAAGGCGTTAAACCGGTTGTGCGAGAACAGGCGCAACCGAGCCGACAGATCCGGCAGCTCGTCCAGATCGAACAGCATCTGGAACATGCCGTAGCGAAGTCCGTGACGCTTCGGCGAGAAGCGCTGGTGGACGACCTCGCCCACGTACAGACCCGAAGCCCAGCCGCTCAAAGCGCCAGCTCGGGCGACGCGGCGGGGGCGGCGTTCGCGGTCAGGTGGATGCGTCCCGACTCGTCGGCCACCGTCCAGGGGCGTCTGCCCCCCCCGATGGCTTCGGCGACCGCCAGCCCGGCCTGCAGGCCGTCCTCATGAAAGCCCGAGCCGAAATAGGCCCCGCACCACCAGACCCCGCCCTCCCCCTGGAGAGACCAGAGCTGCTTCTGGGCGCGGATGGCGGCAGCGTCGAAACGCGGATGCTCGTAGACTTCGGTCCTGACGACCTTGGCCGGGTCGGGCGGCTGCAGGGGGTTTAGGGTGACGAACAGCGGCGTGTGCGCCGGCAGATCCTGCAGGCGGTTCATCCAGTAGGTCACACAGAGCGACCGGTCCCCTCCGGGGCCGGTGCGTCCCATATAGTTCCAGGCCGACCAGAGCCCGCGCCGGCGCGGCATCAGGGCGAGATCCGAATGCAGGACGGTGAGATTGCGGCTGTAGCCGAAAGCGCCGAGCACGGCCTGTTCGCGCGGGGACGGCGCTTCCAGCAGGGCCAGTGCCTGATCGGCGTGGCAGGCGATCACCACCTGGTCGAACGTCTGCCGGCCACCGGTCACGTCCCGCACCACCACGCCCTCGGGCGTTCGCGCCACGCCGGCCACTCCAGCGCCCAGGCGGACCCGGTCGGCGTAGGTCGCGGTCAGACGCGACACATAGGCGCGGCTGCCGCCGTCAACGGTGCGCCAGACGGGCCGGTCGGTGATCTTCAGCAGGCCGTGGTTCTCGCAGAAACGGATGAACGCCGCGGCCGGATAGTCGCGTATGTCCCGCGCCGACGCCGACCAGATAGCCGCTGCCTGGGGGATCAGATGGTCGTTCTGGAAGGCGGCGCCATAGCGGCCCCGATCGAGAAAATCGCCCAGGGTGGTCATGTCCGCTTCCAGCGCTTTCGCATGAGCCGGCGCCTCGCGATAGAATCGCAGAAGATCGCTCAGCATCGACCAGAACCTCGGACTGACAAGATTGCGCCACTGGGAGAACAGGGTGACCAGGTTGTCGCCGCCGTACTCCATTCGTCCACCATCGAGGCTGACGGCGAAGCCCATGTTGGAGTCCTTGGTCGGCACACCGAGGTGGTCGAACAGCGCCACAAGATTGGGATAGTTCACCGCGTTGTAGACGATGAACCCCGTGTCGACGGGGATGTCGCCGTGCGGCGAAGGGGCATCAACGGTGTGGCTGTGACCACCGAGCCGGTCCTCGGACTCGTAGACGGTGACGTCGTGGGCCTGGGACAGCAGCCAGGCGGCCGACATGCCCGAAATGCCGGTTCCGATGATCGCTATCTTCTGGCGCGTTCGGTTTTGTGGGATGGTCACGGGGTAGGCTTACGCTCCGGTCTTGGCCCCCACATCATAGGGACATGGCTCTGGCGCGAAAGTCTACGCCAGACGGGGCGGCGCGGATCAAGAGCGGCCGGCGCGGGCTTGGGGTGATCCGCGATTTCGCGGATGGCGTAGAAAGAGTCATGCATGCGACCTTGTCTGGCGGCCGTCACGGCGCGATTCCGGGGACCGCCCCGACATCGGAGGCGGTCTTTCGCTCCATGAACACGCCCCCGGCGCCTCGCGGTCCGGACGGCGCCACCCTGTCCGGCCTTATTGTGAGAATCGCCGAGCGCGGCGATCGCGAGGCCTTTACCGCTCTGTTCAGTCACTTCGCTCCGAGGGTGAAGAGCTATCTGCTGCGCCTCGGCGCCGCGCCGGAGGCCGCCGAGGAGCTCGCCCAGGAAACTCTTCTCACCGTCTGGCGCCGAGCCGCCTCGTTCGATCCTTCCCGGGCCGCCGCCTCCACCTGGATCTTCACCATCGCCCGGAACCTACGGATCGACCTGTCGCGCCGGGACGGACGGTCGCCTCCGGTCGATGACCCGTCGATGATGAACGACGGCCCCTCCCGGCCGGACGATGCGCTGGGCGCGGTTGAGGACGAAGCCCGCATCCTTGCGGCCATGGCGCGGCTGCCCGCCGAGCAGGCCCAGGTGATCACCCTGGCCTTTTACGCCGACAAGCCCCACTCCGAGATCGCCGGGGACCTCGGACTGCCTCTTGGCACCGTCAAGTCGCGGTTGAGGCTGGCCATGGCGCGACTGCGCATCGCCCTGGCGGAGCCACCCCTTTGAGCGCCTCGCACCATCCCGCCGAGGCGCTGCTGGTGGACTATGCGAGCGGAGCCCTTCGCGGCGGAGGCCGCATGGTCCTGAGCAGCCACCTGATGGCCTGTCCGGCCTGCCGCGACTCCATCGCCCGGTTCGAGGCCGTGGGCGGCGCCCTGCTGTCCGCCCTTCCGCCCGCCACGCTCCACAAGGACGCCCTTGCCCTGGCCCTGGCGAGAATTGAACGGCCCGTGCCGCCCGCGCCTGCGACCACCGGGCCGATCGCGGGCTGGATCACGACCCCCGCGGATGTGGTGCGCGCCGCCCGGGATCGGCGCCGCTGGGCCGCTCCGGGGGTCTGGGTGGCGTCCGTCACGCGAGGACCGGGTCGGGCGAGCACCTACCTGCTGGGCGTCGCCGCTGGCATGACCGTGCCGCGCCATACCCATCGCGGCGCCGAGATGGTCTGTGTTCTCAAGGGCGCCTATGTGGATGACGATGTCCGCCATGCGCCCGGGGATTTCGCCTTCAACGACGACAGCGTCGATCACCGCCCCGGTATCACCGCGGAGGGCGACTGCGTCTGTCTGGTGTTCACAGAGGCGCCGCTGGTGCCGCGCGACTGGGTCGGCCGTCTGTTCCAGCCGCTGGTGGGTATCTGATGAATATTCTGGTCTCTCTGGGCGTGACCGTGCTCACCCTGTCATCCCCAGGAGGGGTCAGCGTGCGTCACGACCTGATCTATGCGCAGGGCGGGCGGGGGCGGATGGACGTCTATGCGCCGCGCACCGTCAAACCCCATGCTCCGGTCGCCGTGTTTGTCTATGGCGGCAGCTGGCAGTCGGGCGAGAAGGCCCTCTATCGCTTCGTTGGCGTATCCCTCGCCTCGCGCGGAATCGTCACGGTCATTCCAGACTATCGGGTCTACCCGGAAGTCCGTTATCCGACGTTCCTGAACGACAACGCCCAGGCTGTGGCCTACGCCGCGCGCCATGCCGCCGAATGGGGCGGCGATCCTGGCCGGCTGTTCCTGGTCGGCCATTCGGCCGGCGCCTACAACGCCGCGATGCTGGCGCTGGACCCCCGCTGGCTGGGCGCGGTCGGCTTGAACGCGCGGCGGGACGTGGCCGGCGTCGTCGGATTGGCCGGTCCTTACGATTTCCTGCCTCTGCGCGACCCCAAGCTGAAGACCATCTTCGGGCCGGACGATCAGCTGGCCGACACCCAGCCGATCAACCATGTTGATGGAAGCGCCCCGCCCATGCGCCTGCTGGCCGGCGACAAGGACACCGTGGTGGACCCCGCCAACGCCACGCGCCTGGCCGCCGCCATCCGCGCCCGCGGCGGGACGGTCTCGACGCGGCTCTACCCAGGCCTCGGTCATGTGAGTCTGCTGACCGCTGTGTCGGGCCTGTTCCGCGGTCGCGCGCCGGTGCTCGACGACATCGCCGGCTTCATAAACGGCGCGCCCGCCCCAGTCAGAGCCGCCGCTGGCGTCAACGGGCTTAGCCCGCAACCCGTGGGAGCGGCCTCATGAGTCTCACCGCCGCCGCAGGCCGCGCTGTCGAACGTCTGCCGGTGCCGGATGCCGTGACGCGTCTGGGCATCGGCTATCTTGTAGCCCGCGCCCGCCGCCGGCTGGGGATCGGGCCCGACGGCGCCGAGGCGGCCTTCGCCGAAGATATGCGCGATCACCCGATCGCCGAGAACACCGACGACGCCAACGCACAGCACTATGAAGTGCCGGCCGACTTCTTCCGTCTCGTGCTGGGGCCGCGCCGCAAGTATTCCAGCGGCCTCTACGACGCCGGCGTCTCGACCCTGGCCCAGGCCGAGGAACGCGCCCTGGCCGAGACCTGCGCCCACGCCGATCTCGCCGACGGCCAGGACATCCTCGAACTGGGCTGCGGCTGGGGCTCGCTCAGCCTGTGGATGGCGGAGCACTACCCCAGGGCGCGCATCACCGCCGTCTCCAATTCCCGCTCGCAGCGGACCGCAATAGAGGCGACCGCCCGCGAGAAGGGCTTCGACAATCTCACCGTCATCACCTGCGACATGAACGACTTTCAGACCGACGCCCGGTTCGACCGCGTTGTGTCAGTGGAGATGTTTGAGCACATGTCAAACTGGCAGGCCCTGCTGGGCCGGGTGGCGACGTGGCTGCGCCCGGACGGTCGGCTGTTCCTCCACGTTTTCACTCACCGCGACACGCCCTACCGCTTCGACATGAACGACAAGGAGGACTGGATCGCCCAGCACTTCTTCACCGGCGGCATCATGCCCAGCCACGGCCTGATCCGCCGGTTCCCGGACCTCTTCACCGTCGAGGCGGACTGGCGCTGGAGCGGCGAGCATTATCGGCGGACCGCGATGGACTGGCTGGCCAATTTCGACCGCCACTCCGATCAGATCGACGGCATTCTGCGCGGCGTCTACGGCGAAGACCTGGCCATGTGGAAACGACGCTGGCGGGTGTTTTTCCTGGCGACGGCCGGATTGTTCGGCGACAGTGGCGGCGCGGTCTGGGGGGTGAGTCACTATCGCCTGAAGCCTGCCGCGCCCGGGGAGGCCGTCTGATGCTGCGCTATGTCGTCGCCTGGCTGGGAGCGGGCCTGCTCCTGGCCGGCCTGGACGCCGTCTGGCTGACCACCACCAACGCCAGCCTCTATCGGCCGACACTGGGCAAACTGCTCGCCGACAGCCCTCATATGGGTCCGGCCGTTCTGTTCTACCTGGTCTACCTGGTGGGGGTGGTCATCTTCGCCGTGTCGCCGGCAATCCGCAGCGGCCGCTGGAGGGACGCCACCCTGATGGGGGGCCTGTTCGGCTTCTTCTGTTACGCCACCTACGACCTGACCAACCAGGCCACCCTGGTCGTGTGGGCGACGAAGATTACCATTATCGACCTGTGCTGGGGAACGTTCCTCACGGCCTCGGGGGCAACGGCGGGCTATTTCGCCTCGAAGCTCGTGGCGAAACGCTAGATCGCGAAGCTCTGGCGGAGGATGGCTTCCAGCCCCGCCTGGTCGGCCTCGTCGAACGCCGCCGGTTCGGTGCTGTCGACGTCCAGAACGGCGATGAGCCCGCCGTCGCCATCGAACACCGGAACGACGATCTCGCTGCGCGAGCGCGAATCACAGGCGATGTGGCCAGGGAAGGCCTCGACATCGGCAACGATCACCGTTTGCCGCTCGGCCGCCGCCAGGCCGCAGACACCGCGGCCGAACGCGATCCTCAGGCAACCCAGGGTTCCCTGATAGGGGCCCACGACCAGCTCGTCCGGCTTGTCCCGATCGACCACATAGAACCCGGTCCAGAAGAAGGTGTCGAACGAGGCCGCCAGCAGGCTCGCGACCGTCGCCATGCGCGCCACGCGGTTGGTCTCGCCCTCCAGCACGGCGGCGATCTCTCCCAGCAGGACGCCGTAGCGGTCGGCCTTCCCGGCGGGCAGGGTCTGGGCGCTGAAGGCTTCGGCCATGGTCGACCTATAACCTGCGCCCCGCCGCGGGTCAGCCACGGGCTGCAAACAATTGCAAACCCCGGCCACGAAGGGCTTGTATTCTATGCTGCACTGCAACATATTCCCCTTGAGACGACGCCTCATGACGACGTTGTCCCCGGAGGACCGTCGATGAAGCCGCGCCGCAATCCCTGGCTGGACCTGTCGCTGGACACCGTGCGCCTGACCTGCGAATCGGGTCACGTCATTGGCCTGCGCCTGGCCTTGGCCGCCCGGGGGGGCCCGGACGCGCAGGCGGAACTGGGGCGCATGATCATTGAAAAGGCCCGGGCGGCCGTCGACGCTCATTTTATGATCGCCTCAAGCCTGTTGAGCGGTGAGGCGCACCTCGCCCCGGCGCGCGCCGTGGCGCTTTACCGTGACCGCGTTCAAGCCAATCAACGACGCCTAGCCAACCCCGCCTGACCGTCCTGCCAACCCATGAAGACCGCGATGAAGACCTATAACCTCGATCTGCGCCACGCGCCGTCCAAGCGCCGCCTCAACGCCCTGCCAGGCAACCGCCTCGAGCCGTTGAAGCAGCGATGCGCCGACGATGACGCCGCGATCCGCTGGGCCCAGGCCGAGCTGCTGGACTTCGCACGCCACGCGCGCGGGGCGAACTACCAGTACGTCGAGGCGGCCCTGGTGGAGCTCCTGCCGTTCGGCAAGTTCATCGAAGGCAAGGATTTCCGCCGTCTCGGCCGCTGGGTGTGTAACGCCGACGGCCTGAACTGGCGGGAATCGCCGGTGGACGCGCTCGAGGACGCCTGACCGACGGCTGGTCAGCCGGCCAGAACGCCCATCGACTGCAGACCGATGCGGGGCCCCGCGGATCGGGCGGCGACGTCGACGATCATCGGCGACAGGAACAGGGCGATGTTGATCAGGAATCCGGCGGTCCAGATGACGCTGCGCAGCAGCGCCCGGTCGCCGATATAGGCCGCGACGTAGGCCACCCGCGCCGCCAGAAAGGCCGTCGCCAGGGTGTCGACGACGTCCTGCGGAACGGCGCGGAATTCCGCGAGCAGCACGGAAGCGAAGAAGAACGGCAGGGCCTCCAGGCCATTCTGGTGCGCGCCAAGCGCCCTCGCCCGCCAACCCGAGGCGTAGAACCCCTCCGACCGGGGCCGGGCGTTGTCATAGTCCCGCCAGCCGAACCCCTTGGCCAGGCCGATTGTCGCCAGCCACAGGATGACTGCGGCGAGCAGGCAGAGTTCGGCGAGGGTCATGGCGGGGGCTCCGTCGGGCTGGCGTCCGCGACGCTATACGATCATCACCGCCCGGCTGATCAGTCCGTGGGCCCGACCGCGGAGCGAAGTCAGCCCTGGACGTCGAAGCCGACGAACACCGCCGCCTCTTCGATCGACCTGCGCCTTGAGGCGACCGGTTTGGCGATCTCAATGGCATCCCGGATCAGCGATCCGGGCACGGGGTTCGGCCTGTAGCCGCGGATGCTCCCCCGTCCCAGCAAACCTCCTTGAACGTCAGCGGGCGGAGGCCGCGGGTGGGGTCGACTCATTCATGTCCAGGTCGGGTGTCACCGACGGTCGGACGGCGCGCACAGGCGGGCGGGGTACAGCACAGGGCGGGCGGCCGAAAACTCGCAGGATGCGAAGTCTGTCGCGCCCGCGCCCGAAAGCGTTACCGATAAACGTGCGGCCAGGGGCCGTTCGGCGACGGCGGCGGCGTGGCCGGGTCCGCCCCTGCCCCGTCCTTGTGAGGGCCGAAGGCGACGAGACGCCGCCTGATATTGCCCAACCGCTGCGAGAACGTGTGTTTGGCCTTGTAAACCGCCAGGGCGGTGGCGATCAGCACGGCCGTATCGACAAGAACGACGGCTATGGTCGGCACAACCTGCCTCCCTTCGGCCCATCCCCATGGCGACGTGTCTGGCGACGGCCCTGCGCCCGCCGCCAGGCCGCCGGCCAGACGCGGCTGCGGCGAGGACAAACGAAGGACGTCATCAAACTTGACCATGAGCCGCCGTGTCGGCCCGCACGTCAACTGTTCTTTTCGACAGTCGGGCGGTTCATTTGCCGCTGGCGGACGGGTGCGATCCCTGGCCGCCGAAATCCCCCGCGTCCGATGCGCTCCTGGTAGGCCCGGAGGGACTCGAACCCCCAACCAGACCGTTATGAGCGGCCGGCTCTAACCATTGAGCTACGGGCCCCCGGGCGCATATCCGTGGGACGTCGCGGTTAGCATGGGCCGCGCGCCGCCGGAAGGGTTACCGGGGGGCGCCGCGGGCTCACAGCCCGGCCTTGCGGAAGGCGCCCTCCAGGCGGCTGCCGATCTCGTGGCCCGGCAGGGCGGTGTCACCCTCCATCATCGCCGAATAGATCAGGTCGCGGGTCGGGCTGCTCACCCGGCCCTCGGCCCAGCCGACCATCCGGGTCGCGTCCGAAGGCGACGAAGGGCAGCTCGCCCCGCGCCCGCCCGGCGTCGAGGCCAGGGCCAGGGCCTGGGCGGCGGACATGAATCCGGGTCGGTCACAGACTGGCGCGCCACGAACGCAGTTGAACGCCGCCCCATATCGATAGACCACCTTGCCGGTCGACCGCTCGGCGAGCAGCACGCACGTCGCCGGATCGCCCACGACCTTGCCGATGGCCTGGTCGAGAGCGTCGACCGGAAGGCCGCCGCCCGTCACCGGGGCCGAGCACCCCGCCGCCGAAAGGGCGGCCAGGGCGGCCAGGACCGGGATCGACGGGAACGGGCGGTTGGGGGCCATGGTCACAGGATAAACCCGCCCAGCCATGTCTGCCAGATCGTCACCATCGTCCAGTGAAGGCCGACGGCCGGCCACAAGGAACCGGTACGCCAGCGGATCCAGCCGCAGCCCAGGCCCAGCACAGCGGCGCAGGCCAGGAAATCGGGACGCTCGAACATCGGCGCCGCCCTTCCCAGGAAGGTCTCCGCCTCGGTCAGATGCCAGATGACGAAGACGCCCGTAGCAAGCGCCAGCGCCGCGCCGGGCTGGTCGGTCTCGCCGCGACCGGGGACCAGCAGTCCGCGGAAAACCGCCTCCTCGCCCAGGGCCGGAACGATCGCCACCGTCAGCAGGCGCAACGGCAGGCCGGTCAGATTGGCGGGATGCAGGCTGTAGAGGCCGGTGGAAAGTCCCAGGGCGCCCATCGCCGCCAGGGTAACGCACCCAGCGACCAGGCTGGCCAGCCAGCCGGCCGGGTCCGGCCAGGTCTTCAGGCTGGCGATCAGTCGCGCCGCCAGCCGCGCGGCCGGCGCGGGTTTCGCCACGGTCACGGGAGGGCGGACGGGCGTCAGCTCGTCCATCGCAGTGTCGTCGCCTCCACAGGATTGACGAAGGGCCGGCCCTCCCGACGGCTGGCGATCCATTCGCGCTTCAGGGCGTGATACCAGCGCGCCTGACGGTCGGCGTCGTCGATCCACACCAGCGACGGATCGTACTTCAGGCCCTGGTTCTGCAAGGTCACCATGTCGCCGTCCTGGCGCAGGAACCGCATGGCCCCCTCGCGCACGAAGGGCGCCAGCACGGTGAAGACCGGATGGTCCGACCACAGGATCTGGGTGATCCGAGTCGATCCCTCGTTCAGCGGCGTCAGGCAGGTCAGCGACAGCACCTGGCGGGCGCCCACCGTCACATGCTCCCAGCGCAGGCCCGGCAGACGGAAGGTGATCTCGGTCTCCGGCCGGCCGCCCAGCAGCACATAGGCCCGGGAATTGCTCGACGGCGGGTGACGGACCATGGCGAAGCCGGCCTCGGTCGGCGCGAACCGCTTGGCCTTGGCGTGCATCGAGGCCTGACTGCGCCACCACCACTGCTGATGCACGAACGGGCCATGCGCCGGGTCCATCAGGCCCACCACCGCGTGGTCGATGTGGGCGGCGAACTCCATGGTCAGCGCCAGTTTCGGCGCTCCGCCCACCACGCCTGGAAAGGTCGGCGGGGCTGAGTCGGGCAGGCCCTCGCCGCGGGCGTCCCCGGCCATCCAGATGAACACCAGTCCCTGGCTCTCGGCCGTGGGGTATCGCCGCACGCGCAGGCGATCGAGGTCGAACGCCTGGCCGTCGGCCAGAGACGGGATCGCCCGGCACGCGCCGTCCGCCCCGAACCGCCACCCGTGATAGGGGCATTCGACGCTGACCGCTCCGTCCGCCTCACGCCGGAACCGGCCGGCCGACAGCGGCGCGGCCCGGTGCGGGCAGATGTCGCGTAGGGCCGTCACAGCCCCGTCCGGGCCCCGGCCCAGCATCACCGGCTGCCCGAGAATCTCGTAGCGCTTCAGGGCGCCGGGCCTCAGGTCGCGCGACAGGGCGGCGAAGTACCAGATCTCGGTGAGGAAGCCTCGGCCGAAGCCCGCCCCCCCGCCGCTCCGCGCCGCGCCCGTCATGCTCGCCTGATCCTGCGCCATGACCGCAAGGCTCTAGAGGATCAGACCGTGCCCGGCCAGTCGCGCGATCGCGCCGGGTGTGCCAGACTTCGCGCCCGTGACCGTCGGCGCCGCGCCGGCGCCCGCGGAGACACCCCGATGAACCCCGGCATAACCATCGCCGCCGTGCTGATGCTGTCCGCCAGCGCCGCGGCCGCCGCCCCGCCCGCCCCTCCCGAAGCCCTGATCGCCCGGGCCCTTTCCGCGGCGCCGCCCGCCGTGGCCGCCGGCGCCGCGGTCATGACCATCGACGCCGCGGGCCGCATGGCGGCCCTGAGATCGGGGGCCAATGGCTGGACCTGCCTGCCCTACGACGTCGGCACGCCCACCGAATCGCCGCTCTGTCTCGACCGCAACGGACTGGCCTGGCTCGAGGCGGTGATGGCCGGACGCACGCCCGATCCGGCTGCCGTGGGCTTGTCCTACATGCTGCAGGGCGGATCGGTGTGGAGCAACCTCCACGGCGACGCCACGCGCCCCGAACCCGGCCAGACCGCCGGCCTGGCCATCCCGCCTCATGTCATGGTGCTCAGCGCCGCGGTCGCCGCCGCCTCGGGCTACCCCTCCGGCCAGGTCAGTCCGGACACCAGCCGACCGTTCGTCCTGCTCGGCGGCACGCCCCAGGCCGTGGTCATCCTTCCGGTCGGCGGCTGGCCCCCGCGGCTGCCCTCGCAGGCGCCTTGACCTCGACCGTCCGTCCTCCGATGGTGCGCGCCGTTCCGGCCCGGCCGGACGGCAAAGACAAAAGGACAAGGGAAAAGCGCCGTGGAACTCTTCGATCTCACCGGCAAGGTCGCCGTGGTCACCGGCTCGTCCAAGGGCATCGGCCGCGCCATCGCCGAACGTCTGGCCGAGCACGGCGCGAAGGTGACCATCTCCTCGCGCAAGGCCGGCCCCTGCGAGGAGACCGCCGCCGCCATCAACGCCAAAAACCCCGGCGCGGCCATCGCCGTGCCCGCCAACATCTCCTCCAAGGCCGATCTTCAGCGGCTGATGGACGAGACCCGCGCCGCCTTCGGCAGGATCGACATCCTGGTCTGCAACGCCGCCTCTAACCCCTATTATGGGCCGATGGCCGGCATCAGCGACGAGGCGTTCCGCAAGATCCTCGACAACAACATCATCTCCAACCACTGGATGGTTCAGATGGTGGCACCGGAAATGAAGGAACGCCACGACGGGGTGATCATCATCATTTCCTCGGTCGGCGGCCTGCGCGGCAACGCCGTCATCGGGGCCTATAACATTTCCAAGGCGGCCGACTTCCAGCTTGCCCGCAACCTCGCCCACGAGCTTTCACCCAGCAACATCCGCGTCAACTGCATCGCCCCGGGCCTGGTCAAGACCGACTTCGCCCGCGCCCTGTGGGACACCCCGGAAGCCGAGAAGCGCTCCAGCTCGGGCACGCCCCTGCGCCGCCTGGGCGAGCCGGATGACATCGCCGGCGCGGCGGTGTTCCTCGCCTCCCGGGCCGGCGCCTGGATGACCGGCCAGGCCATCGTGGTGGATGGGGGCGCCACCATCTAGGGGCGCTGACCGGCGCGCCGTGACCACCCCTGCCGCCCCGGCCCGCTGGCGGGACCTGCTCTCGCCAGCGCTGGCGCCGCGGGCGGCCCTCGTCGTGCTGGGCGTCTGGCTCAACGCCGCCGACGCCCTGGTCACCGCCACCATCATGCCCAGCGTCGCCCACGACCTGGGCGGCGCCGCCTACTACGGCTGGGCGGTAGCCTTCTATCTTACCGGTTCCATCCTCGCCGGCTCCAGCACCGGCCAGCTCTCCCATCGCCTGGGCCTGAGGCCGGCGATGATCCTCGCCGCCATGGCCTACGCCGCCGGCTGCGCCCTCAGCGCCGCGTCGCCCACCATCGAGGCCTTCCTGCTCGGCCGCGTCCTCCAGGGCGTCGGCGCCGGCTGGCTGGTGGGCTTCTGCTATGTGGCCATCGGTGTGGTGTTCCCCGAAGGCCTGTGGGCGCGGATGTTCAGCGCCACGGCCGGGGTCTGGGGCGTCGCCAGCATCCTGGGGCCTCTGGTCGGCGGGATCTTCGCCTCGGCGGGGTTCTGGCGGGGGGCGTTCTGGATGTTCGCCGCCCAGGGCGGGCTGTTCGCCGTCGCCTGCCTGGTGCTGCTCCCGGCCGTCCGCGGAGACGACGCCGACGTCCGACCTATGGCCTGGCGCACCCTGGCGGCCCTGGCCGCGGCCATCGTGGTCATCGCCGCCGCCGACGTCATCGGCGGTGTTGTCGCCCCCACCCTGCTGCTGACCGCGGGTGTCGCCCTGCTGGCGCTGGCCGCGCGCGTCAACGCCTGGCCCGGCGAGCGGCTGCTGCCGCCCGAGGCGGCCAGCCCCGTCACGGTGGCCGGGGCCGGCTACGCCATGATCTTCGCCATGGAGGTCGCCACCGTGGTGATCAATGTCTATGAGGCGGCCATCCTGCAGAGCGTCTATCGCGTCTCGCCGCTCATCGCCGGCTACGCCGTCTCTGTAATGGCCGTGGGCTGGACCGGGGCGGCCTTCCTGGTCAGCGGCCAGCCCGAGCGCCGCCACGGCGCCTTCATCGTCGCCGGCGCGGCGATCATCGTGGCCGGCTGCGGGCTGATGGCTTTAGCGATCGGCCGCTGGCCGCTCGGCTGGATCGTCGCCGCCGGGGCGATCATCGGCGCGGGGTTCGGTCTCTCCTGGTCGCTGGCCACCGGCCGCATCCTGCGGGCCCTGCCGCCCGAGGACCGCGCCATCGGCTCGGCCGCCGTCCCCACCACCCAGCTCATCGGCGGGGCCGTCGGGGCCGCCGCGGCCGGGGCCGCGGCCAATCTGCTCGGCCTGGCCCAGGCCTTCACCCCGGCCCACGCCGCCGCCGCCGGCCCGTGGCTGTTCGGCGCCTTCGTGCCCGTGGCCGCTCTGGGTCTGCTCGCCTCGGTCAGGCTCGCCCGGGGCCCGGCCCCGCCGCCCTGAGCGCGCCGGTCAGGGGCCGACCGTCGGCCCGCCTTCCGACCACCATGAGAAACGCCCCTTCACCATTGCCTCCTCCTTCAGGGTCACGCTGAAGGTCGCCCGCGTCCCGGCGGTGAGCAGGGCGTCGACCCCGCTGCCGGTGGGGATCAGCACCGGCGCTCCGTTGACTTGGCCATAGGTCATCTCCCGAGGATCGACCGGCCAGGTCACCTCCAGGGGATCGCCGGGGCCCAGCGGGCGGTCGGTGAAGGCGCAGAACCCGGGTGGAACGCCCGCCGACGCCGGCTGGCCCGTCTGGTTGAACTGCAGGCGCACCACGTCACGGCTTGGGATCCACGTCATGGTGTTCTGGCTGCCGACATAGACCCCGAACGACGGGCTCGAGTAGTCATAGTCGATGTCGATGCGCTGGCGGCCGCTGGCCACGCACACCAACACCCCCGACGGCGCCGCCTCGGAGGGCGCAGGCCCGCCGGACGGCGGCTGCAGACGTCGGAAACCCGGCGTGGGGGCGAAGGGACGCGGGGTGAACACCGGCCG
This sequence comes from uncultured Caulobacteraceae bacterium, assembly GCA_903923135.1. Taxonomy (GTDB): domain Bacteria; phylum Pseudomonadota; class Alphaproteobacteria; order Caulobacterales; family Caulobacteraceae; genus Acaudatibacter; species Acaudatibacter lapponiensis. The sequence goes on from CAIXWN010000253.1 coordinate 35,585, forward strand.
CGCCGGGCCCTGAGCCTGGATCTGGGCGGCGAGCGGCGTCGCCGCGGCGAGCGCCGCGACGGCGGCGCACAGGGCGAGGACGGTGGGGCGGGTCATGGCGCGGCTCCTGGGCGGCGCCCCGGTCGGGGCGGAACGCCGCATCAACCTGCCGCCTCGATCAGGCGGGCGCCTTAACCCTGATCAAACGGGCGGCGGCGGCGCGGTCAGCCGTGTCAGCATCTGCCGGGCCACGTCCGTGGCCTCGTCCAGATTGGCGTCGGTCGGGTCGAAACCGGCGACGGCCTGCGGCGCCAGGCCCCGCGCGACCAGGACCGGCGCCATGTGCGCCAGAATCGCCCGCCGCTCGGCATAGTCATAGGCCTTCAGCCCGGCCCCCAGACTGGCCAGCAGGTCGGCCTGCTGCGCCGCCCGCGTCCGCGCCTCGCCGGTCAGGGCGTCCAGC
>CAIXWN010000254.1 GCA_903923135.1 uncultured Caulobacteraceae bacterium
ACTCTTTCCCTACACGACGCTCTTCCGATCTTCCTGCTGCTTGTATTCGCCGGCCACGGGCAGGGTGGCCCAGGCCACGGTGCGGAAGCCGGCGCCCAGCCGGCTGTTCACCTCGTCGGGCGTCATGCCCAGCCGGAAGTCCCCGATGCCATAGCCGCGCGTCGCCGGCCGCACCGGCGACCTCACCGCCGCCCCGCCCTGCAGCGCGGCGATCTTGGCCCGCGCCGCCGCCGCGAAGACGCCGTTCGGATACTGCGCCAGATAGGCGTTCAGCTGCGCCGCGTCGTTGCTGTTGGCCACGCTGGTCCACAGCGCCAGCTCGATCGACCGGGGGTCGAACGCCGGCGGCGGCGCCGGCGGCGCCACGTTCACCGTCACCGGCCCCAGGAAATAGAACGTCTCGTCGCCGATGCTGTCGGTGAAGAACGGCCGCTGGTCGGGGTTGGCGGCCATCACATGCTCGCGCACCCTTGAGCCGAAGCGGTGGATCTCCACCCCCGGTTCGGTCAGCGCCCTGGCCAGGGCGGTGGCGAACGGGCTGCTCACGCCCTTCGGCCCGTCGCTGGCCTGGTGGTTCTCGGCCGTGGCGTACATTACCACCACATTGTCGGCCTCCACCGGCGCCAGGCCCACGGCCTGATAGGCGCGCGAGCGGCTGTGCCATTCGTGGGTGAACGGCGTGTCGCGACAGGCGTCCAGGGCCACCAGCTGCCATTTCGCGCCGCTGGCCGCGGCCAGGATCTGGTCCAGGTTGATCGCCTGAAGGTTCAGGTCGTTCTCGTCGCCCAGCGCCGCGTCGACGGGAACCAGCCAGTTGCGCCCGGCCGACTGGATGCCGTGCCCCGAGAAATAGACGAACGCCACCTCGGCCCCCCGGGCCTGCTGGCCGAAATCGCGCAGGGCGGCGATGAAGTCGCCATAGCCCACGTCGCTCTTCACCACCACGGTCTGGAACCCCGCCGTCTTCAGCGACCGCGCCATCAGAGCGGCGTCCAGCGTGGGGTTGGGCAGGAAGTTGCGGCCGGGATAGCCGGATTCGGCGATGACCAGGGCCACCCGCCGCCCCGGCCCCTCCGCCCGCGCGCCGGACGCCAGGCCAAAGGCCAGCAAGACGGCGATCGCCACGCCCGCAAGTCGAACCATGCCCAGGCCCCCCGGGGGGAGCCTAGACCAGGGGACGGGGGTTTGGAATGGTTGGGGGCGGTGGTCCGGCCGGCGAACTCCGACGTGTGTGCGGTGGGTTCTGACCGCTCCTCGACAAAAGCTGCGCCATAGCCTCCCAATGGCCGCGCAAGAACGGTTCGGGATTGATTCCAGCAAAAGGCTCGTCGCCAAATCGTGGTCGCACCGTCCGAGACTCCTTGTCCCTTCTGCCTTCCCGACGCCGCGCGCGTGGCGTTCGTCGAGCCGCTGTTGAAGGGCATCTGGGACGCCTTTCCAGTCACGGATGGCCATCTGTTGATCACGCCACACCGGCATGTGGCGTCCTGGGCCGACCTCTACCCCGCGGAGCAGGCCGCCCTGACAGCCGCCATCGCTACGGCCAGGGCGCTGATATCCGAAACCCATCCCGCCGACGCTTTCAACGTCGGCTTCAACGACGGCGTCGCCGCGGGGCAGACGATCCCGCATTTTCATCTGCATGTGATCCCGCGCCGTCAAGGCGATGTCGCCGATCCGCGCGGGGGCGTTCGCCACGTCATCCCCGCGAAGGGGAACTATCTCGCAGGGCCGTCGCCGACAGCTACGTCCCCCGCCACAAGTGTCAGGACGCCTCATGGCCGGGCTCTGATCGCCGGGGGTGAGGACGCACTGATCACGCATCTGCTGCCTCACATCGACGCCGCCAACAGGGTGGACGTCGCCGTTTCCTTCACGATGGAGAGCGGGGTGCGGCTGCTAAGGCCACACCTTCAGGACCTGTTGAATCGGCAAGGGAGGCTGCGGTTTCTGACGGGCGACTATCTGGACGTGACGGACCCGGGCGCTTTGCGTCGATTGCTCGATTTGGAAGGCGACGCGGAGTTCATGGTGTTCGAGGCCGGGACGACCGGGTTTCACCCGAAATCCTGGATTTTTCACTTCCCGGATGGAACCGGCGTGGCTCTCGTCGGGAGCTCCAATCTTTCCGAGACTGCGCTGCGGACGGGCGTCGAGTGGAACTATCGGGTTCTGACGGCTGACCAGGGTGGTGGCTGGCGAGATGTGCTCGATGGGTTCGAAGCGCTTGTGCGCAGACCGGAAATCAAGGCGCTCACCCACGACTGGATCGAAGGTTATGAGCGCCGGCGCTTGCCTTCCGAACAGAACTTCAAGGGCGTGGAGGCGGTGGAAGAGCCCCCGCCATTGCCGCCGGCGCCGCACCTCATCCAGCAGCAGGCCTTGGCGGCGCTGGAGGCCACGCGGGAGGCGGGCTTCGCCGCCGGAATGGTCGTGCTCGCCACGGGTCTGGGCAAAACTTGGTTAAGTGCGTTTGACGCCGATCGGCCCGAGTTTCGTCGCGTCCTGTTCGTGGCGCATCGGGACGAAATCCTGTCCCAGGCCATGGAGACCTTCAGGGTTTGCCGCCCGAAGGCGCGATTGGGCCGTTACACCGGAAGCCAGAAGGACCTGGACTCGGACGTGCTGTTCGCCTCGATCCAGACCCTGGGGCGGGTCGCCCACCTGCGCCAGTTCGCCCCCGACGCGTTCGACTACATCGTGGTCGATGAGTTTCACCACGCTTCGGCGCGCACCTATCGCGGCCTGATCGAGCATTTCACGCCAAAGTTCCTGCTTGGGCTGACGGCTACGCCCGACCGCATGGACGGCGGCGACCTGCTGGGCCTTTGCCAAGACAATCTCGTGTTCCGATGCGACGCCTTCGAGGGGATCGAAAGGCGCCTGCTGTCGCCGTTCAGCTATTTCGGCGTTCCCGACACGGTCGACTATTCCAACATCCCCTGGCGCGGAGGCCGGTTCGACGAGGCGGACCTGGAGTTGGCGCTGGCCACCCAGACCCGGGCCCAGAACGCCTTTGAGCAACATCAAAAGCTTGCGGGCGCCGGGACGCGGACGGTGGGGTTCTGCTGCTCGCAACGCCACGCGGACTTCATGGCGAACTACTTCCGCACCATGGGGCTGCAGTGTGCATCGGTCCATGCGGGGGCGACGTCAGCGCCGCGCGCCAGTTCGCTGCAGGGGCTGCGGAGTGGGGACCTGGACGTGCTGTTCGCGGTCGACATGTTCAATGAGGGCGTCGACGTTCCGCAGATCGACACCGTCCTGATGTTGCGGCCGACGGAATCGACCACGATCTGGATGCAGCAGTTCGGCCGGGGCCTGCGAAATTCACCCGGCAAGGACCGGCTGACGGTCATCGACTACATCGGCAACCACCGGGCATTTCTGGTGAAGGCTGGGGCGCTGTTCAATTGCAACGCCAACGACGGCGTTCTTCGTCAGCGCCTTGCCGAGGCCGCCGAGCACAGGCTCGTTTTGCCACCGGGGTGCGACGTCACCTATGAGCTGGAGGCCTTGAACATTCTTCGAGGTCTCTTGCGACCGCCCCGGCAGGCCGACGCCTTCGAAGCCCACTATGCTGAGATCAAGCTACGGCGGGGCCAGCGCCCGTTGGCGGCCGACATGGCCCAGGCCGGCTTCGACCCGCGCAGGAACGCCTCAGGTGATTGGTTCGCCTTTGTGCAGGCCCAGGGTGACTTGAGCGCGAGCGAGGTCCGGGCCTTGGACAGACATCGCGATTTCCTTGCCAACCTCGCGATCACGCAACTGGTGCGAAGCTATAAGATGCTTCTGTTGAGGGCGATGCACGCCGAAGGCGCGCTGCCCGGCCGCATCGGCGTCGAAGCCCTGGCGAGGCGGTTCGCAAAGGTGGCGGCGTCGAACCCGAGGTACAGAGCCGACGTCTCGACGGGCCTCGACGATCTGGGCGCGCTGAAAGCCCTGCTGGTGCGGAACCCGATCGATGCCTGGACAAAGGCGCGCGGCAGTCGGTCTCCGTCCTTCTTCACCTTTGAGGGTGGGGTGTTCGCGACGCGCTTCGATGTGGCCGACGGCGATCGGGCCGCATTCGATGATCTGGTCATGGAACTCATCGATTGGCGGCTGGCTGACTACCTTCGTCGGCCCGCGTCCGTGGCCGGCGATGAAGAAGACGGCGAGACTGCGGCCGACCCGCATGCCCACTCCGCCCAGCTCTGGGCCGAGTATATGCGCGAGCAGATCCCCAGCTTGTTCGGCCACCAGTTCAACACCGGCTCCTGGAACCAGGGATGGGTCGTGCAGGGTGATGACGCCTTCATCCTGACAACGATCGACAAGCGCGGGTTGTCGGCGGGGACGACCTACGAAGGCGAGTTTCTCGGCGAGACGCAATTCAGGTGGCAGAGCCAGAACAGGACCCTTCAGAACTCCAAGCACGGCCGGATCATCAGCGGAAAGGAGCCCGGCTATCGCGTCCACCTGTTCGCGAGGGCTGAGAAGCTGCGCGGATCGACCGCCGCGCCGTTCCTGTACTGCGGTCAGGTCGACTTTCAGGAATGGACTGGTGAGCAGCCGATCACCGTAACCTGGAATCTGCGCAGCCCCGTGCCGGAACACTATCGAAGGACGCTTGGGGGCGACCGGTAGGTCGGCCCTCACCCCACCTCAACCACCAGTTCTCGATACCGGTCATGCCGTTCGGGGGCATCGGCCGCTGGTCGATGTCGACGGGGTGGGGTGGTGAAACCTCAGGATCTCCTCGATCGCCGGGCCGATCAGCGAGGCGTCGGCCGTCAGCGCCCGCCTCTGGTCAGAGTTTGCCCTGGAGGCCGCTGGAGATCATCCGTCCGGTGGTGGTTCCGGCGGCGGCATGGAGGGTGCTGATCGCCGGGGAGCGCTCTCCGCTCGCCGGCGCTGTGGCCGGATAAAAGGCCAGAAATGTCCGATTAACTTGACGAAATGGCCTCAACAGGCCACCCGTGGCCTCATGCTGGAAACCCCTGACGAGCTGCTGCGCGAACTCGGCGCGGCCATCCGGGCCCGCCGGATCGCACAGCGCTGGTCCCAGGAGGAGGCCGCCGTCCGGGCGGGCATGGGCGTGCGCACCTGGCGGCGCATGGAATCCTCCGGTCAGGCCACCATCGCCAATCTGGTCAACGCCGCCATCGCCTTGCGTTGCGAGCAGGGCCTGGCGGCTGTTTTTGCCCTGCCGCCGGCCCGCACGATCGACGAACTCCTTGCTCAGCAGGCCGCGGCCGCTGCTGCGGCACGGCCTCGCCAGCGTGCGCCGCGCCGACGGAACTGCCCGTGAAACCGCGCGTCCGCTCGCCGTCAGCGCCATCCCTGGCTGAAAGGCCCTACCCCCCGTACGGCGGCGACGTCGCCTTCAGGAAGCGCAGCAGGTGGCGCATCGTCACCACGGTCTCGCCGTGCTCGTCGCGCGCGGTGGCGTCCCACCACAGATATTCGGTCTTGGGGCTGTCGCCCACGCCCACCACCCGGCCTTCCACCTCATAGGGCCGGTCAAGGAACACCGGGCCGCGATGAAAGGCGATCTCGAAGGCGCCGAACATCGCCAGGGTGTCGCCCAGATGGGGCGAGATGCGGTCGTGATGATGCCTCTCGCCGTCGCCCACCAGCAGGCGGAACATCATCGCCGAGGTGGCGGGTGGTCCGCATGCCGGACGGCGGACGTCTCAACCGCTACTGGGACGCCAGGGACACCCTGCGCGACGAGTCGTTCCGACAGGACGCCCTGCTCGCCCGCGAATCGCCCCAGCCCGCGCCTGAGCTGTGGAGGAACCTCAGGGCCGGGGCCGAGAGCGGCTGGGACTTCAGCTCCCGCTGGCTCGCCGATCGACAGAGCCTGGCCCTGATCCGCACGGCCGACATCGCCCCGATCGATCTGAACAGCCTGCTCTACGGCCTGGAGACCGCCATTTCGGACGGGCTCGATCGCCTCGGCGACGCGGCCGGCTCGGCGCGATACCGGCTCGCGGCCGGGCGCCGCCGCCGGACGGTGGTCCGCCACCTGTGGAATCCGTTCACGGGCCTGTTCGACGACTTCGACTGGACCCGGTGCGCCCGGCGCGATGCGGTCTCCGCCGCGGCGGTCTTTCCTCTGTTCTGCGGGCTGGCCGACGCGGCCCAGGCGGCCAGCACGGCGGCGGTGTGCGCCCGCGGCCTCCTCGCCCCCGGCGGACTGCTGACGACCAACGTGGTCACCGGTCAGCAATGGGACGCGCCCAACGGCTGGGCGCCCCTGCAATGGATCGCGGTCCGTGGGTTCGACCTCTATGGCCACGAGGCCCTGGCCCGGACGATCGCCCGGCGCTGGACGACGATGGTGGCGCGGGTGTTCGCCCGGACCGGCCGGTTCCTGGAGAAATATGACGTCGTCCATCCCGGCGAGGGCGGGGGCGGGGAGTATCCGCCGCAGGACGGCTTCGGCTGGACCAACGGCGTCACCGCCGGACTGCTGCACTATCTCTCCGACGGGGACCGGACCGTGAGGGCCGCGGACGGGCCGGAGTGATCCGCCGGCGGCTCTACGCCCCGTACAGCGGCGAGCTCGCCTTCAGGAAGCGCAGCAGGTGGCGCGGGGCTGCCATGCGTCTACGCGTCAGCCCTTCGGGCGGCCGACCGCCTGTTCCAGGGCCTGCCTGATGAACCGTTGATAGGGCATGCCCTGGCTCTGCGCCCTGGCCTTCACGGCCTCGAGCAGCGGCGCCGGCAGCCGCATGTTCACCCGCGCCCCTTTGGGCGCGAACTCGAAGCGCGTCGGCGCCATGGCCGACAGGTCGAATTCCGACAGGTCCGCCTCGTTCACGAACGCCTCGGCCTCGGCGTCAGTGGTCAGGGACGGCAAGCGTTTCTTCATAGTGGGCGATCTCCTTCTGGTGCATCGGCCGGGCGCTTATGGGTCGAATCCTGTCCTGGCCGTCGATCTCTCGCAGGGTGAAGGCGACGAAGATCGCGCGGCCCTGCGGCGTACGACCTATGGCCAGATGGCGCGTCTCCCGCATTGAATGGGCGATGTCCGGCGCCACCAGTGGCCTGGATCGGAACAGATCCTCGATCTCCTCCAGTGTCAGGCCATGACGCTGACACTTCCCGCGGTTGCCTTCATCCCAGTCGAACCCGGAAACCGTCAGGGAACCCATTGGCTGGATTTACACCGATGTACACACAAATGTCAACGCAACTGTCAGGGGCAGTCCACGTCTTGACTTCACGCCGCGTAGAGCGGCGAGCTCGCCTTCAGGAAGCGCAGCAGGTGGCGCATCGTCACCACGGTCTCGCCGTGCCCGTCGCGCGCGGTGGCGTCCCACCACAGATATTCGGTCTTGGGGCTGTCGCCCACGCCCACCACCCGGCCTTCCACCTCATAGGGCCGGTCCAGATATACCGGGCCGCGGTGAAAGGCGATCTCGAAGGCGCCGAACATCGCCAGGGTGTCGCCCAGATGGGGCGAGATGCGGTCGTGATGATGCCTCTCGCCGTCGCCCACCAGCAGACGGAACATCATCGCCGAGGTGGCGTTCAGCGAGGCGATCGGTGCCCCCCAGGGCGAGGGGCCGACATACCAGTCCAGCACCTCGTTCAGCGCCCCGGTCTTCAGCAGCTGGTCCTGGAACGACGACTGCGCCGTCAGCGGCAGGCGCCCCAGCAGCTGGCCGGGCTTCACCCCCTTCAGCAGGCGCAGCGACGCGTCGTCACAGATCTTCAGGTCGCGCGTGCGCAGCTCCGACCGGGAATGATCGCCGATCGAGGCCGTGCCCTCGCACACCACCGTCGCCGCATCGTCGGCGCGCCGGGCGTGAACGCGGATCTGGGCGCCCGCCGGCGACGGCCGCTGCGCCACCGCCTGCACCGTCTCGCCGGAGACCGCCACATTGAGGAAATACAGCGACAGCGCCCCGCGCTCGAACCACTCGCGCCCATAGGCCTCCACCATCAGCGGCGCGAACAGGTCCAGATGGTTGTTGCCCCCCACCGCCGCCCCGCGAAAGCCCAGCTTCCTGGCCGCCTCCGGATCGTGGATGCTCGAATCGGACTGGTTCAGCGCGGTGCGCACCGGGCCCACCAGGGGCCCGGCAAGAGTGGCGGCGTCAGGCAAGGCGACCTCCCGAAGGTGTTTTGAAGACTTCAGCACCGCCCCGGCCACGGCGCAAGCGGCGCTTTGCGCACGCCGACGTGTTGACTTGCAAAATGCAATATGCAATCATACTCCCCATGTCCGCCGCCCGACCCGAAACCGCCGACAACGCCGAAGCGCCCGACCCTGCCGTCGCCCGCGCGGAGGCCCGTCTGAGCAAGCTGGAAGAGCTGTCGGACATCGGCATGGACATGGCCCGCGCCCTGCGCGACCGGGTCACAGCCGGGGCGGCTCAGGGCGAGGCGGTTGCAGAGTGCGATGATGGCGCGTCGGCCCCGCCGCGCCGCGATCCGGCCGACGCCTTCGCTCGCCTCTCCCGCGCCATCCGCCTGACCATCTCCCTCGAGGCGAAGACCGACGCCGCCCTGCGCGAGCTGCTGGCCGGCGTCGAGGCCCGGGCCGTGGCCCGCCGCGCCGAGGCCGCCAGCCGCGCCACCAATGCCGAGATCATGC
>CAIXWN010000255.1 GCA_903923135.1 uncultured Caulobacteraceae bacterium
CGCCTGGGCGCCGACAGCCTGATTCCGAAGCGGATCAAGTTCCAGAAGTTCGGGAGGTAGGTGAAGCGTGGCCATTTCGCCGAGGGCCGCGCGGGGGAGCCGCGCGCGCCGCGGCGTGGTCACCCTCCATCGTCATTGTTGAGGAGCCTTAGCAGTTCTGGATTGATGAACAGCCGCTCCCGCCCAGCCTTGACCTCTTCCAAAACGCCGATTCCGACAAGCGCCTTGAGGTAGGCCGACGCCGATTGTCTTTGCGCGATCCCGGCCTCGACAAGATTGCCGATGCGGCAATAGGGCTGAACGAAGATGATTTCGGCCAATTCCCGACTGTAAATCCGCGGAGCCTCACGGCGGATCCTCTCGGCGGTCTCATCAAGAAGGTCACGAATCGCTCGCACCTTGGCGGTCGTCCATTGCGCCGTCTCCCGCACGGCCTCGATCATGAACAGCAGCCATGGCTCCCAGGCGCCATCGGTCGTGACCGCAAGCAGCAGCCTGTAGTAGTCGCTCTTGGCCCGAATGATCGCGCGGCTAAGGTAGAGCACCGGCAGATCCAGCAATTCCTGTTCGACGAGATAGAGCAGGTTCAGCACGCGGCCGGTGCGGCCGTTGCCATCGGCGAAGGGATGGATGGCTTCGAACTGATAGTGCTGGACCGCGAGGCGAACGAGAGGATCCGTATCCGGCTCGGCCGCGTGGAGATATCGCTCCCAGTTGGCGAGGAGGTCGCGCAGGAGCGCCTCGCCCTCGGGAGGCGTGTAGATCACCTGCCGGGTCGCGTCGTTGACCAGGGCCGTCCCCGGCGTCGCGCGAACGTCGATGTCAACGCCCTTGATCGTGCGGCAGATCTCAACGGCGGCGACCGTCGTGAGCGGTCGCGCCGACAGGCGCTCGAAGCCCTGAGCCAGCGCCCTACGATAGCGTAACGCTTCCTTTGTCGCCGGGTCGGCGCCAGCTTCATAGCCCTGGCCAGCGAAGCGAAACAGCCGATCACTCGTCGTGACGATGTTCTCGATCTCGGAACTGGCCTGGGCCTCGAGCAGCGGGATGCTGTTGATCAGGACGGCCTGGTCCGGGATAAGCGCGCCCACCGCTTTCAATTCCGCCAACGCCGCCCGTGCTCTGATGCAGGCCTTCAGAACGGGGATGGTCTCCAGCGACCGGGCAGGCGGGAGCGGGGGGAGATCGTTGAACGGGCGATGGCTTTCGAACGGCATATGTCGATATAGGCGAATTTCATCGACACATTAAAGCGATGTGTCGACAGAAGCGACATGTCGTCGTCGACGCCGTGCCGAATTCGGGTTTGGAGCGGCGGCAATGGCCGGACGTTCGGATGCAGCTCATTCCAGCGGGTCGGGCTCGGCGAGGTCGGCCAGGATGGGTCTGCGGCTGGGTTTGGCGAAGTCGGAGCACAACGGCCGGGTGAAGGGCGGATTGGGTTTCCAGCCATCCTTGTCCCAGCGCCGCCAGTCGGGTTGCAGCTTCACATCGGCGCAGAGGCGCTCGACGATGTCGCGCAGGGGCAGATCGTCGATGTTGGCATAGGCCTCGTCGCAGAGCAGGCGCTCTTCCACCGCGTCCATCAGAATGTCGTGGTCCTCAGGGTCGGCGATCTCGCGGTCGGCCGCCTCGCGCACCAGATCGAGCACCCGCGCCTTTCGGCCGGATTTCAGGGGGGCGAAGGGATCCTCGCCTCCGGGGATTCCGAGGTTCGCGGCTGCGGCGCCTTCGCGTTTTGCGATCTCTCCGGCCAGACGGACGCCCAGGCCGTCCTCGAGCTTCGCCTCCAGGGTGAGGGTCAGCCGGACGATGCGGGAGAGTGTGGCCAGGGTGTCGGCGGGGTCGTGACGCCGCCCGGCGGGGGGCGGCGGGGCGGTGGGGGTCTTGTCCCCGTTCTCAGGCGCGGGCGGCGCCTCCATCGCCTCGACCGCGTGGCGGACGGTGGCCCGCGACAGGGTCATGGCCAGCTCGGCCAGCTCGCGCAGCATGGCCTGACGTTCCTCGGCGCGGATGGCGCGGGGATCGGGGGCAGGCGTTTCGACGGTCTGGGCGGCGGCGGACGACATGGGCGGAATAGTTGCATACCGCAAAAATTATGTCAAGCGCGTTGCGGTCTGTCGACCGGGTGAGATGGCCTACCCGGCGCGGCTCATACCCTTCTCGATCGGAGTAGGCCTCTAAGTTCGTAGGGGTAGAGCCGCGCTTATTTCGGTGTCGCTTCCGTCGTCGCGGAGAGCGACCGAATGCGGGCGATCTTTTCGGCCTCGTCGAGCATGCCAAAGTGAGCCGCCAGGCGCTGGGCTCGGAGAGCGTGCGCGAGGGGTTGAAGGACGTGCTGCTCGGGCCGGCGCAGCTCTATGAGGCGTTGCGCGAGCGGGGCGGGGATCCGCCCCTGGCGGGTCAACGGCAGCCCGCTTAGCGGGTCAGGCGGGAGCGGCCGGCGGCCCCAGCCCCGCCACCCACGCGTCCACCTGCGCGCGGGTCCGCAGCCTCATCACCCGAGCCTGCGCCGCCTGTTCGGCGATCGCCTGGTCCAGCCGGGGGCGGGTGTCGCGGTCCCAGTTCCAGATGTAGCGATAGAAGGCGAGATCGATCTTTTCCGGGCAGCCGGGGGCTATGTCCGGCCGCACCACGCCGAAGGTGGTCAGCGAGCGCCGCACCGCCCGCCACAGGCACAGCCAGCGCGGGGTCTCCAGCCAGACGATGATCTCGGCGCGGGCGAAGCGCAGCGCCGAGGCGCTGGAGCCGACCCCCTCGATCACCCAGCGGTCGGCGGCCGCAGCGGCGTTCACCGCCGCGCGCCAGACCTCCGGGTCCTGCTCAACCCAGCCGGGGGTCCAGTAGAGCTGGTCCATGTGGATCACCGGCAGGCCGCAGCGCCCACCCAGGCGCCGGGCGAGGGTCGACTTGCCGCTGCCCGAGCGGCCGACGATGGCGATGCGTTCCACGGGGGAAGTCTGCCATGAATCGGCCGCGCGCGCCCGGGGGCGACGGGCCGCGGCCACTTCCCGGCGGCCGCGCCGAGGCGTAGTCTGGCGCCCATGGGGTTTGAGCGATGACCGCGCCCGGAGCCGACACCGCCGCCACGGCGGCGAGACTGGCGGCCCTGCGCCGGCGGTTCATCGGCCTGATGATCCTCCAGGGGGTGCTGTTCGCGGCGGCGGCGGGTTTCGCGGTCGCCTATTTCGCCCTGCATCGGCTCTGGGGCCTTCCGGCCTTCGCCGTGGCGCTCGGCCTCGCCCTCATCGCCCAGGTCCGGTTCATCTGGGTGTTCAAGTCCAGCCAAGGCTGACCGCCATGCCCCATTCCAAGCCCGACCTGCTGATCGTCCAGCCCCACCTGGGCTTCCTCGGCCCGATCCTGGAGACCGACTTCACCGTCTGGCGGTTCTGGGAAGGTCCGCCGCTGGAGGCGGTGGAGTTCATCCGCGCCCTGGTGGTGGCCGGAGAGTTTCCGGTGGACAAGGCCCTGGCCGAGAGCCTGCCCAACCTGGGCCTGATCGCCTGCTTCACCGCCGGCTACGACGGCGTCGACTTGGCCTGGGCCCGGGAGCGCGGGCTGAAGGTCAGCCATTCGCCGGGCGTCAACCATGAGGACGTCGCCGACCACGCGCTGGGCCTGATGCTGGCCGCCTGGCGCAAGATCGTCGTCGGCGACCGCCTGGTCCGGGCCGGCGGCTGGAAGCCGCACGAGAAGATGTCCACACCTTCGCTCACCGGCCGGCGGGTGGGCGTGGTCGGCCTGGGCGACATCGGCTCGGCGATCGGCCGCCGCTGCGAGGCTTTCGGCCTGGCGGTGTCGTGGTGGGGGCCGCGGGACAAGGCGCAGGCGCCCTGGCCAAAGGCGGCCTCGCTGATCGACCTGGCCAATGAGAGCGACATCCTCTTCGTCGCCTGCCGCTCCGACGCCGGAAGCCGCGGCCTGATCGGCGCGCCGGTGCTGGAGGCCCTCGGGCCGTCGGGCCTGCTGGTGAACGTCTCGCGCGGGCAGGTGGTGGACGAGGACGCCCTGATCGCGGCCCTGAAGTCGGGGGTGCTGGGCGGGGCGGCCCTGGACGTCTACGCCGAGGAGCCGACGCCGCCGGCCCGCTGGGCCGAGGTTCCCCACACGGTGCTGACGCCGCACACCGCCGGCGCCACCGCCGCGGCCGTGCCCAAGATGGTGGCCCTCACCCGCGAGAACCTGCGCCGCTTCTTCGCCGGCGAGCCCCTGGCCAATCCGGTCGCCGGCTGACGCCGCGCCGCGCGTAGGTAGTTTCCGACGCTGCCTGGCGGGAACCTTTGCGCGCAAGGCTCTTCGAATGACCAAGAAACGTGCATGGGCGAGGGGCGCGGCGTGACGCCCCTGCGCATCCTGGTGGTCGAGGACGACCCGCTGATCGGCATGCTGCTGGGCGAACTGCTCACCGAGATGGGCCATCAGGTCTGTGGCGTCGAGCGCGAGGAGGCCGCCGCGGTGGCCGCCGCCGGCGCCATGAAGCCGGATCTGTTGATCGTCGACGCCCGTCTCGGCGAGGGCAGCGGCCTGCGCGTGGTCGACGCGGCGCGCCTGGATGGGCGCCTCCACCACCTGTTCACCACAGGCGACGCCCCGCGGGTGCGGGCGGCCCGGCCCGACTCGGTGGTGGTGCAGAAGCCCTATGACGAGGCGATCCTGGCCGAGGCCATGGTGCGGGCCATGGCGGCGCCGTGACCGCCATGACGGCGGATGCGGTCGGCGCCGGGGGCCTGACCCTGGTCCTGCGCAGCCGCCGGCCGGGCCTGTGGATCGCCGGCGGCGTCGCCCTGCTGGCGGTGCTGCTCTGCCTGGACCTGGGCCTGACCCTGCGCCAGCGCGCCGACAACGCCATGGTCGCGCACAGCCTGGTGGTCGGGCAGCGGCTGGCCGCGGTGCTGTCGCGCCTGCAGGACGCCGAGATCGGCGGCCGGGGCTATGAACTGACCCGGCGACAGGACTTTCTGGGCCCATACGACCAAACGCTAAGAACGCTTGGGCCGGACCTGGACGCCCTGGGGGTGGCGACGACCGACAATCCCCGTCAGCAAGCGGCCCTGTCGCGGCTGCGGGGGCTGGCCAGCGCCAAGATGGCGGAAGTCGCCACCGGCCTCACCCTGACCCAGACACCCGCGTCCGGGCCGCCGCTTCTGCGCAGCCTCAGCGCCGGCAAGACGATCATGGACGCGGCCCGCCGGGAAATCACCGGCATGCAGGATGAGGAAGCCGGCCTTCTGATCGTCCGCCAGGCGCGCGCGGAGGCCACGTTCTTCTGGACCTGGGCGGTCTCGCTGGCCGGGCTGGCCGTGGTGGGGGTGGTGACGGTGGTGGGTCTGCGCGACAACGCCCGGCGCATCGCCCTGGTCACCGCGGCCCGCGACGACCTGACCGCGGCCAACGCCGCCCTCATCGCCGGCGTGGCGCGCAGCGAGGCCGCCGAGGCGCAGGTGCGCCAGATGCACAAGATGGAGGCGGTGGGGCAGCTCACCGGCGGCATCGCCCACGACTTCAACAACATGCTGGCCATCGTCGTCGCCAGCCTCGACCTGGCGCGGCGGCAGATCCGCAGCCATCCCGACAAGGCGACCGAGCGAATCGACACCGCCCTGGACGCGGCCAACCGCGCCGCCATCCTCACCGCCCGGCTGCTGGCCTTCTCGCGCCAGCAGGCGCTGTCGCCGGCTGTGCTCGATCCGAACCGGCTGGTCTCGGGCATGTCGGAGCTGTTGCGGCGGACGATCGGCGAGCAGATCCGGGTGGAGACGATCCTCGGCGGCGGCCTGTGGCGGGTCCACGCCGACGCGGCGCAGCTGGAGAACGCCGTGCTCAATCTCTGCGTCAACGCCCGCGACGCCATGCCGGGCGGCGGGCGGCTGACCATCGAAACCTCAAACGCCCATCTCGACGACAGCTACGCGCGACTGAACGCCGACGTCCTCCCCGGGCAGTACGTGCTGGTGGCGGTGACCGACTCCGGCGCCGGCATGACGCCCGACGTCGTGCGCCGGGCCTTCGAGCCGTTCTACACCACCAAGGCGGTGGGCAAGGGCACGGGCCTGGGCCTCAGCCAGGTGTTCGGCTTCGTGAAACAGAGCGGCGGACACGCCAAGATCTATTCCGAATCCGGCGTCGGCACGTCGGTGAAGATCTATCTGCCGCGCTGGTTCGGACCCGACGAGACCCCCGCAGTTTCCCTTGCCGCGCCCGTGCGCCAGGCCGCCGGCCGCAACGAGGTGGTGCTGGTGGTCGAGGACGATCCCGATGTCCAGCGCCTCAGCATCGACGCCCTGCGCTACCTCGGCTACGCGGTGCTGCACGCCTCGTCCGGTGAGGAGGCCCTTCAGGTGATGGCGCTCAATCCGCGCATCGACCTGCTGTTCACCGACATCGTCATGCCGGGCATGACCGGCCGCGTGCTGGCCGACCACGCCACCGCGCTCAGCCCGGCGGTCCGCGTGCTCTACACCACCGGCTACACCCGCAACGCCGTGGTCCATAACGGCGTCCTTGACGCCGGAGTGGCCCTGTTGCCCAAGCCCTTCACCGTCGATCAGCTGGCCGCCAAGGTGCGCGACGTTCTGGACGCCCCGGCGACCACACCCTGACCCCCGCCGGAATCGGCGAGCAGAGGGGCGACGGTTCGGGCGTCCGCGCCCACCGGATCTGCAAGACCTACGGCGGGCGCGCCGTGGTGAACAACATCAGCCTGCGCCTGGCGCGCGGCGAGGTGGCGGCCCTTCTGGGCCCAAACGGCGCCGGCAAGACCACCTGCTTCTACATGATCACCGGCCTGATCGCGGTGGACAGCGGCACGATCTCGCTCGACGGGCGGGACATCACCGACATGCCGATGTACGAGCGCGCGCGCCAGGGCCTGGGCTATCTGCCCCAGGAGACCTCGATCTTTCCCGGGCTCAGCGTCGAGAAGAACATCCTGGCCATCGCCGAGATGCGCGTGGCCGATCGCCACCGGAGCCGCGAGATCACCGAGGAGCTTCTTTCGGAACTCGGCCTTCGGCCTCTGCGACACGTCCTGGGCTCAGCGCTGTCGGGCGGGGAGCTTCGCCGGGCGGAGATCGCCCGGGCGCTGGCCAGCGACCCGACCTTCATGCTGCTCGACGAGCCGTTCGCTGGCGTCGATCCCCTGGGCGTGGACGGGATGCGGCAGGCGATCCTCTATCTGAAGCGTCGCGGTCTGGGCGTGCTGATCACCGACCACGATGTCCACGCCACCCTGGAGATCGTCGACCGGGTCTCGGTGCTGTGCGCCGGCGAGATGCTGTTCGAGGGCCCGCCGGACGCCGTCATCCACGACCCCGAGGTCAGGCGCCTCTATCTCGGCGCAGGGTTCGCCTGAACCGGTCGCGGGCTTGCCGACCGAAGGACCCGAACGCCGCGTTCCCCGATGCGCCTATTCCCCCGGTCTGTAGGTCCGCTCGGTGTGGCCGGCCAGCTGCTCGGGCCAGAAATAGACCTCGCGCAGATTGCCCTGGGCGTAGCGGGCGGCCTCGTCGTTGAAGTGGCGGCTGGTCGGATCGCCGCTCTCGCCGCCGGCGGTCACCGCCCAGGCGCGCACCCTGGGCCCGAACTCCACCACGGCGACGAAGCTGTTGCCGTTGGTCCCATAGTACCGCTTCGTGCCCGGATAGCGGTGGGCGCCGAAGGAGGCCAGCGAGCCCCACTGCGAGGACGTGAAGGGCACGCCCAGGCTGGCGCCGGAGTCGGTGAAGGCGGGGTTGATGTCGTCGGTCAGGCGCTGGAAGCGGTTGATCTCGCCCCAGGCGGTGCGCCAGGTCCCGAAATCCGCGGTCAGGCGGGCCACCGCCTCGTCGAGGGCGGCCAGCTTCTGCGCCGAGGTGGTGTGGTCGATCATCCGCTGGGTGGTCGACACCCGCTCCTCGTCCGGATCCTGCGAGGCCCTGGCCCACAGGGCCTCGCCCCAGAACACCGCCAGGGAGGTCTCGGCCGAGTTGGCCGCCCAGTGGTCGTCCCAGCCGCTCAGGGCGGCGACCGGCCCGGCGAGGCGGACCTTCTGCGCGTCGCCCGCCGGCAGGGCGTCCCAGGCGGTGGTGAGCGAGGGGACAAGCTGGGCGAAGGCGGGCAGCCAGGAATCATAGGCGGCGGTCATCAGCGAGAAGGCGGTGAAGTCGTGGCGGCCGGTGAGCAGCTTCAGGGCGTGCAGGCCGCGCGGATTCTCGCCGGCGGTGTCCATGTAGCGGGGATAGTCGGCGCGGTGGGGACTGTCCGGGCCGGCGGCGGAATAGGGCCAGTTGTTGGTGTTGAACACCCAGCCGTTCGGCGGATTGAGCAGGTGGGGCGCCTGGTCCAGGGCGTGCAGCCCCTTCCAGTCGGTGGCCGGGTCGGACCCGTCCACCGGGCGGGTGTAGTCGAAGCGGTCGTCGCGCACCGGGATGAACTGCGGGTGCAGATAGGCGATCTCGCCCCTGTCGTCGGCGAAGAGGGTGTTGTTGGACGAGTTGGCCTTCAGGGCCGCCACCTTGAGGAACGAGGCGTGGTCGCTGGTGCGGGTGCGCAGGAACGACTGCTCGAGCGCCGCCGTGGGGGTGTTCATCAGGGCGATGCTCACCCACTTGTCGCCCGAGCGGGCGATCACCGGGCCGTGGTGGGTGCGGTAGACGATGAAGCTCTTGCGGCCCAGGCCGCCGTCGGCCAGGCGATAGGCCAGGGAGATCTGGGAGACGGTCACCGGCCGCAGCTCCGCGCCGTAGCGATAGAACGGCTTGCCGTCCTTCCAGACGATGGTCTCGACGAAGCGGTCCACATTGTCGACGCCGCTGGAGGTGTGCATCCAGCCGGCGTGGGCGTTGAAGCCCTGATAGATGAAGAACTGTCCCCAGGTCGCGGCGCCATAGACGTTGAGGCCCTCGTCGCTGGTCACCTGCTGTTCGGACCGGAAGAAGAAACTGGTGTGCGGATTGATCAGCAGCAGGGCGTGGCCGTCCAGGGTGTTGGCCGGGGCGATGGCGACGCCATTGGATCCGGTGGGCTCCCGGAAGCTGGTGTCGATTTCGGCGTGCAGCTCTGGCCGGCGCCCGTAGAAGCCTTCGAGGTCCTTCAGGTCCACCCGCTCGATGTCGCCGCCGATGCTGCCCTCGGAGAACGACAGGGCCATCCACGGCTCGAAGCGGGTGAGCACCCTGGGTTTCACCTGCGGGTGGGTGGCCAGATAGTAGTTCAGCCCGTCGGCCCAGGCGTCCATCAGTGACCTCAGCCAGGCCGGACTGGCGGCGTACTGCGCCTTCAGGTCGGCCGGATCGATGAACAGCCGCTGGCGCAGGTCCTGCCAGACCTTGCCCTCGCCCTCGGCCTCGGCGGTGCGGCCGAGGGAGGTCAGGTAGTTGGCCTCCACGCGATTGAAGTCGTCCTCGGCCTGGG
The DNA here is from genome assembly GCA_903923135.1 of uncultured Caulobacteraceae bacterium. Taxonomy (GTDB): domain Bacteria; phylum Pseudomonadota; class Alphaproteobacteria; order Caulobacterales; family Caulobacteraceae; genus Acaudatibacter; species Acaudatibacter lapponiensis. The sequence continues at coordinate 9,394 of CAIXWN010000255.1, forward strand.
CGTAGATCATGCCGAACACCGCCTGGGCGTCGGTGGCGCCATGGACGTGGGCGATGCCCCAGTCGTCGCGGACGATGGTCACCGCGGCCGCCTCGGCCTTCAGCCGGGCGCCCTCGTCGGGCGCCGCCACCGCCAGGGGCGCGAGGCCCAGAACGCCCGCCACAACCGAACCGAGAATCAGACCGCGCACGCATCGCCCCTTCGAGAAAGTGTGGCGCAGCCTATACCGCGCCTTTTGCCGGTGTGCAGGCCTTTGACGGCGGGCCGACGCGGGGGGATGCTTGCGCTTCAGGAGGAGAGAGCATGCGCCGACCGATCCTCGCCGCCGCGACGGCGGGTCTGATGCTGCTCGCGCCCGCCGCGCGCGCCGCTCCCACCTGCATCACCGCGGCGGGCGATCCGGTCCGCTGCGGAACCGCCGGCGCCCTGCCGGTGGGCGCCGCCCTGACCCCAGCCCAGGCTTTCGACCGGCGGTGGTCGAGGGCCCCGGACCTGACCCTGGAGCAGGCCCTCGCCCTGGTCTACATCCTCGGCGCCCTTTTCGCCGTCATCGCCCTGTTGCCGCCCTTCGACGGCTGGAGCGACGGCGACTGGGACGAGCAGGAGGGCGACAGGCCGCCGCGCTGACGGTCCGCCGGGCGGGATGCGCCGTCGCGCCCCGCCAGCACGCGCGGCCATCACGCGCCTTGACTTCATCATATAAAGATATCTTTATATCCCTATGTCACTGACGTCGGACCAGGCGGTGGGAATGTTGCGGGCGGCCGCCGAGCCGACCCGCCTGCGCATCCTCGCCCTGCTGTCGCGCGAGGAGCTGGCGGTGCTGGAGCTGTGCCGGGTGCTGGGCCAGAGCCAGCCCAGGGTGTCGCGCCATCTGAAACTGCTGGCCGAGGCGGGCCTGGTGGAACGCTTTCCCGACGGCGCATGGGTGTTCTACCGCCTGTGCGGCCCCGGTCCGGCCCGGGCTCTGGCCGACCAGGCCCTGGCGCTCATCTCGCCGCAGGACGCCGTCCTGGCCCGCGACGCCGAACGCCTGGCCGGGGTGGGCGAGGAGCGCAGCAACCAGGCCGCCGCCTATTTCGCCGACAACGCCGAGCGCTGGGACGAGATGCGCAGCCTGCACACCGCCGAGGCGGCGGTGGAGGCGGCCATTGTGGAGGCGGCAGGGGAGGGGCCGTTCCAGAAGCTGGTGGACCTGGGCTCGGGCACCGGGCGCATGCTCACCCTGCTGGGCGGCCGGGCCAGGGCCGCCATCGGCCTGGATCTGTCGCGCCAGATGCTCAACATCGCCCGGGCCCAGGCCGCGGCCGCGGGCCTTGCCGCCTGCGAACTGCGTCACGGCGACATCCTGGCCACCGGCCTGCCGGACGGCGGCGCCGACCTGGTGGTGGTCCATCAGGTGCTGCACTATCTGGCCGATCCGGCCGCCGCCGTGGCCGAGGCCGCCCGTCTGGTGGCCCCCGGCGGGCGGGTGCTGATCATCGATTTCGCGCCGCACGACCTGGAGTTCCTGCGCGCCGAGCATCGCCATCGCCGCCTGGGATTCTCCGATCATGAGATGGAACGCTGGCTGGCCGCGGCCGGGCTCACGGACTTCGAAACGCGCGCCCTGCCGCCCTCGGCGGCGGGCGGGCTCACCGTCAAAATCTGGGGCGCCACGCGCGACGCGGCGCGGGTTCGGTTGATCGCATGACTGTCATCTCTCCCCTTCCGGCCGACGGGCCGCGGCGAAGCGCCCTGGGGCCGGTGGCCCGGGCCGGGCGGCCCGGACGCCGTCCGCCGAAGATCTCCTTCGAGTTCTCGCCGCCGAAGACGCCCGAGGCCGAGGAGAGCCTGTGGCTGGCCATCCGCCGCCTGGAGCCCCTGGCCCCCGAGTTCGTCTCGGTAACCTACGGGGCCGGCGGCTCGACCCGCGAGCGCACCCATCGCACGGTGCTGCGCATGCTGCAGGAGACGACGCTCAAGCCGGCCGCCCACCTGACCTGCGTCGACGCCAGCCGCGCCGAGGTGGACGCGGTGATCGAGGACTACTGGAACGCCGGCATCCGCCACATCGTCGCCCTGCGCGGCGACCCGCCCGGCCAGTTGGGCGGGGCCTATCAGCCGCGCGCGGACGGCTACGCCAACGCCACCGAACTGACCCGGGCCATCGCCGCCCGGGCGCCGTTCGAGATCTCCGTGGGTCTCTATCCGCACGTTCACCCGGAGAGCCCGTCGGTGGCCCACGATATCGACGTGCTGAAGGCCAAGATCGACGCCGGGGCCACCCGCGCCATCACCCAGTTCTTCTTCGACATCGACGGCTTCCTGCGGTTCATGGACCAGGTCCGCAAGGCCGGGGTGACCATTCCGATCTGCGCCGGGATCATGCCGGTGACCAATTTCAAGGGCCTGCGCCGGATGGCCGGACCCTGCGGCATCGCCCTGCCTGACTGGCTGGCCAACCTCTTCGAGGGGCTCGACAAGGACCCCGACACCCGCCGCCTGATCGCCGGGTCGGTCGCCGCCGAGACCTGCGCCCGCCTGGAGGAGGAGGGCTTCGACGACTTCCACTTCTACACCCTCAACCGCGCCGATCTGGTCTACGCCATCTGCCGGGTGCTGGGGGTTCGCGAGGACAAGCCATGACCACCGACACCGCCCGCGCCGCGCGCATCGCCGCCCTGAAGACCGCCGCCCGGGAGCGCATCCTCGTGCTGGACGGTTCCTGGGGGGTCATGATCCAGCGCCGCGGCCTGACCGAGGCGGATTTCCGCGGCGAACGGTTCGCCGGCCACAACCTGCCGCTGAAGGGCGATAACGACCTGCTGTGCCTGACCCGGCCGGACATCGTCACCGAGCTGCACGACGCCTACTTCGAGGCCGGCGCCGACATCGCCGAGACCAACACCTTCAACGCCACCTCGCTGAGCCAGTCCGACTACGGACTGGAAAGCGCCGTGGTCGACATCAACCTGGCCGCCGCCGCCCTGGCCCGGGAATCGGCCGACCGCTGGACCGCCGCCGACCCGGCCCGGCCCCGCTTCGTCGCCGGCGCCATCGGCCCGCTCAGCCGGACCCTGTCGATGTCGTCCGACGTCAACGATCCGGGCGCGCGCCAGGTGACGTTCGACGCCGTTCACGGCGCCTATCTGGAACAGGCCCGCGCCCTGCACCGGGGCGGGGTCGACCTGTTCCTGGTGGAGACGGTGTTCGACACCCTCAACGCCAAGGCGGCCATCAAGGCGATCCTCGACCTTCAGGACGAGGGGCTGGAACCCCTGCCGATCTGGATCAGCGGCACCATCACCGACCGTTCCGGCCGCACGCTGTCCGGCCAGACAGTGGAGGCGTTCTGGAACTCGATCCGCCACGCCCGGCCCTTCGCCGTGGGCTTCAACTGCGCCCTGGGCGCCGACCTGATGCGGCCGCACGTGGCCGAACTGGCGCGCATCGCCGACACCTTCGTGGCGGCCTATCCCAACGCCGGCCTGCCCAACGCGTTCGGCCAGTACGACGAGGAGCCGGACCAGACGGCCGCGCATCTGGAGGAATGGGCCCGCAGCGGGCTGGTCAACATCCTGGGCGGTTGCTGCGGCACCACCCCCGGCCACATCGCCGCCATCGCCCGCGCCGTCGCCGGCAAGCCCCCGCGTCGCCCGCCCGAACGCCCCAGGGCCATGCGCCTGGCGGGCCTCGAAGCCTTCGAACTCGCCTGAGGCGATCCGCCGTCGCCGGCCGCCGCGACGCCGTCGCCACCTCACCCCGCCCTTAGGATTCCCGCCTTGCGACCCATCTTCGTCAATATCGGCGAGCGGACCAATGTCACCGGCTCCGCCCGCTTCCGCAAACTGGTCAGCGACGGCGACTACACCGCCGCCCTGACGGTGGCCCGCGACCAGGTGGAGGCGGGCGCCCAGGTCATCGACGTCAACATGGACGAGGGGCTGCTGGACAGCGTCCACGCCATGACCACCTTCCTCAACCTGATCGCCGCCGAGCCCGATATCGCCCGCGTGCCGATCATGATCGACAGCTCCAAGTGGGAGGTGATCGAGGCGGGCCTGAAGTGCGTGCAGGGCAAGGCCATCGTCAACTCCATCTCGCTGAAGGAGGGCGAGGCGAAGTTCACCGAACAGGCGGTCAAGTGCCTGCGTTACGGCGCCGCCGTGGTGGTCATGGCCTTCGACGAGCGGGGCCAGGCCGACACGCGCGAGCGCAAGGTCGCCATCTGCGCGCGCGCCTACCGCCTGCTGACCGAGACGATCGGCTTTCCGCCGGAAGACATCATCTTCGATCCCAACATCTTCGCCATCGCCACCGGAATCGAGGAGCACGACAACTACGGCGTCGACTTCATCGAGGCGACACGGGCGATCAAGCAGCAGCTGCCCCATGCGCGGGTGTCTGGCGGCGTCTCCAACGTCTCCTTCAGCTTCCGCGGCAACGAGCCGGTGCGCCGGGCCATGCACTCGGTGTTCCTCTACCACGCCATCGCCGCCGGCATGGACATGGGCATCGTCAACGCCGGCGACCTGCCGGTCTATGACCAGATCGACCCCGTGCTGCGCGAGGCGGTGGAGGACGTCATCCTCAATCGCGGCCAGCCCGGCGCCACCGAGCGGCTGGTGGAGATCGCCCCCCGCTTCAAGGGCGGCAAGGCGGTCGAACGCGTGGTCGACGTGGCCTGGCGGCGGGGCACGGTGGGCGAGCGGCTGACCCACGCCCTGGTGCACGGCGTGACCGACCACATCGACGCCGACACCGACGAGGCCCGTCTGGCCCTGGGCCGTCCCCTGGACGTCATCGAGGGGCCGCTGATGGACGGCATGAACGTGGTGGGCGACCTGTTCGGCGCCGGCAAGATGTTCCTGCCCCAGGTGGTCAAGTCGGCCCGGGTGATGAAGCAGGCGGTGGCCTGGCTGCTGCCGTTCATGGAGGCCGAACTGGAGGGCAAGCCCCGGCAGCTTGCTGGGCGAATCCTGATGGCCACCGTCAAGGGCGACGTGCACGACATCGGCAAGAACATCGTCGGGGTGGTCCTGCAGTGCAACAACTATGAGGTGATCGACCTGGGCGTCATGGTCCCGGCCGACCGCATCCTCGATGAGGCTGTCGCCCGCAAGGTCGACATCGTCGGCCTGTCGGGCCTGATCACCCCGTCGCTGGAGGAGATGGTCTTCGTCGCCTCGGAGATGCAGCGCCGCGGCCTGACCGTTCCCCTGCTGATCGGCGGCGCCACCACCAGCCGCACCCACACGGCCGTGAAGATCGAGCCGGCCTATCCGGCCGGGTCCACCACCTATGTGCTCGACGCCAGCCGCGCGGTGGGCGTGGTCTCCGGCCTGCTTTCGGCCACCGAGAAGGCGCGGGTGGAGGCCGCCACGCGCGAGGAATACGCCCGCATCCGCGAGCAGTTCGGCCGCGCCCAGGAGGCCAAGGTCCGCACGCCCCTGCCGGCCGCCCGCGCCAACCGCATCGCCCTGGACTGGCAGGCCTGGCGCGCCCCGACGCCGTCGTTCCTGGGCACAAGGGTCTTCGACTCCTGGGACCTGGCCGATCTCGCCCGCTACATCGACTGGACGCCGTTCTTCCAGGCCTGGGAGCTGACCGGCCGCTATCCGGCCATCCTGGAGGACGAGGTGGTGGGCGAGGCCGCGCGCGGCCTGTTCGCCGACGCGCAAGCGATGCTCAGGCAGATCATCGAGGAGCGCTGGTTCGAGGCCCGTGGCGTGGTGGGCCTGTGGCCGGCCAACGCCGTCGGCGACGACATCGTCGTCTGGACCGACGAGACGCGCACCGCCGAGCGGGCCCGCCTGCACACCCTGCGCCAGCAGATGCAGAAGGGCGAGGGGCGGGGCCATGCGGCCCTGGCCGACTTCGTCGCCCCGGCGGGACCCGACTATGTCGGCGGCTTCGCGGTCACCGCCGGCCACGGCGAGGCCCGGATCGCCGACCGCTTCAGGGCGGCCGGC
>CAIXWN010000256.1 GCA_903923135.1 uncultured Caulobacteraceae bacterium
CCACGATGGCGATGGCCGGCGCCGCCGGCTCTTCGACGGTCGGGGCGGCGGCCCGGCGCGCCGCTGGCACGGTGGTCGCCGCCGGACGGGCGGGGCGGGGGGCCTTGAAGGCCGGCCTGGCGGGCTGCGATGGTGCTGCGCGCCCGGACAGACCCAGGCGATGCACCTTGCCGATGACCGCATTGCGGGTCACGCCGCCCAGCTGTTTGGCGATCTGGCTGGCGGACAGGCCATCGAGCCAGAGCTTCTTCAGGGTTTCCACGCGTTCGTCCGTCCAGCCCATGACCAGAGATCCCTCCGCTTCGGTTGTCGGCGTCGCCGACCCATCCCGACGGGAGGGCGGCGACCTAGATATAGTGTCCTGCCGATCAGCGGCGGACCGCCAACCACAACATATCGTAAACTTCTGAAGGCCCAGCACAATAGGCGCCATGACATCCATCCACAGGGATCAACATATGGTGGTGGTCCCACGCGGCTTGCGCGCTCGCGGCCACAGGCGCAAATGGGACGCATGAAGGACATGCCAGACCTTGTCGCCTCGCCGCCCATGCCGCGGGTGTATCACGGCGCCAACTGGGAGGGCCTGAGGACTCTCTATGTCCGCGAGGTGCGGCGCTTCTGGAAGGTCGGCACCCAGACGCTGCTGGCGCCGGTCGTCACCGCCCTTCTCTATATGCTGGTGTTCGTGGTCGCCGTGAAAGGCGCCGCTCCGCCTATGGAGGGCGTACGGTTCGCCACGTTCGTGGCTCCGGGCCTGATCATGATGCAGATCCTCAACAACGCCTTTTCCAACTCGTCATCCAGCCTGCTTCAGGCGAAAATGAACGGCCTCATTGGCGATTTCATCACCCCGCCGCTGACGCCGTTCGAGCAGGTGGCTGGCTTCACGCTGGGCGCCGCCACCCGCGGGATCGTCGTCGGCGCCGTCGCGGGTCTGGCGGTTCTCCCGTTCGCCCACCTCTATGTGTCCCATCTCTGGGCCATCGTCTATTTCGGCGTTGGCGCCTCCTTCATCATGGGCATGCTGGGGATCATGGCCGCCATCTGGTCGGTGAAATTCGACCACATCGCCGCGGTGGGCAATTTCATCATTATGCCGATGACGTTCCTGTCGGGCACCTTCTACGTGGTCGACCGGCTGCCCGAGCCGTTTCGCACCGCCTCGCAGTACAACCCCTTCTTCTACCTGATCTCCGGGTTCCGTTACGGTTTCATCGGCCACGCCGACGGGTCTCTGCTGGTCGGTGTGGTTTCCACGGCCGTCCTGTGCGTGGCGCTGGCGGCGGTCTGCTTCTGGATGTTTGCCACCGGCTATAAGCTCAAGACCTGACAGCAGGGCGACCCCGCCGTCGCAAGACATTCACTGAACCAATGTTGACATCCCGCGCGGCGGGCGCGAGAACGCCTCGCTTCCCGCCCCCGTGCGCCACGCGCCCGGGGCGCTTGTCCTTATGGGAGGCGCCATTATGTCAAATCAGCCCATGCCCACGGTTCCTGAAGATCACATTCTTGGGGTCTATAACCGAGCGCCGCTGGCTTTCGATCGTGGCCTGGGCGCACGCCTCTACACCATGGACGGTGATGTCTATCTTGACTGCATGGCCGGGATCGCGACCACCGGCCTGGGGCACGCTCACCCCAAGATGGTCAGGGCTCTGAAGGATCAGGCCGAGAAACTCTGGCACGTCTCCAACGCCTTCCGTATCCCGGGGCAGGAGGCGCTCGCCAAACGGTTGTGTGAGCAGACCTTCGCCGACGTGGTGTTCTTCACCAATTCAGGTACGGAGTCCGTGGAGTGCGCCCTCAAGACGGCGCGCAAATTCCACTGGGCGAACGGCCAACCCGAACGCATCGACATTGTCGGCTTCGAGGGGGCGTTCCACGGACGCAGCTACGCTGCGGTCAATGCGGCCGGCAACCCGGCCTATGTCGAAGGGTTTGGCCCCGCGTTGCCTGGCTATATAAGTCTGCCGTTCGGTGACATGGAGGCGTTGAAGACCGCCATCGCCGCGCCGACCACGGCGGCGGTGATCCTGGAACCGGTGCAGGGCGAGGGCGGCGCGCGCGCCGTTCCCGAAGCGTGTCTCACCGGCCTGCGCGCCCTGTGCGCCGAGCACGGCGTGCTTTTGATCTATGACGAGATCCAGTGCGGTCTGGGCCGGTCAGGCAGGCTCTTCGCTCACGAATGGGCCGCGGACGCCGCGCCGGACATCATGTGCGTCGCCAAGGCGCTTGGCGATGGCTTCCCTGTCGGCGCCTGCCTGGCCACCGCGCGCGCAGCCACGGGCATGACGGTCGGCTCGCATGGATCGACCTACGGCGGCAATCCCCTGGCCATGGCTGTCGGGCTTGCGGCCTTCGAGGAACTGAGCCGTCCAGAGACCCTGGCGCACGTCCGCGAGATCTCGGGCTATTTCACCCAGCAACTACACGGCCTGCAGGAGCGCTTCCCGGACATCATCGTCGACATCCGGGGAAAGGGCCTGCTCATCGGCGTGAAGCTGGCGGTCAACAACCGCACGTTCATGGCCCTGGCCCGCGACGAACATCTGCTGATCGCCGGCGGTGGCGACAACTGCGTGCGGCTGCTGCCGTCCCTGCTCATCACCCATGAGGAGGCGCGCGAGGCGATCGAGAAACTGGAACGCGCCTGCGAGGCGGCGCGGCGGACGGCGTCGTCGTGAGCGCTCTGCGTCACTTCGTCGACCTTTGGCCGCTGGAGCCGGAGACGCTGCGAGCCATTCTGGATGACGCTCACCGCCGCAAGGCGGCCCGGGTCGGTTGGCCCCGCGGGCGGGCCGATCCCGACGCCCCGGCTGCCGGCCGGACGCTGGCGATGATCTTTGAGAAGAACTCCACTCGCACGCGGTTCTCGTTCGACGCCGCGATGCGGCAACTGGGCGGGGCCAGCATCATCTCCACCGGGGCCGACATGCAGATCGGGCGCGGCGAGACCATCGAGGATACCGCCCGTGTTCTCTCGCGCATGGTCGATGCGGTTATGTTGCGCACCAATGGTCATGACACGGTCGAGCGCTTCGCCGCGGTGGCCGACGTGCCGGTGATCAACGGTCTGACCGGCGCCAGCCACCCCTGCCAGATCCTCGCCGACCTGATGGCGCTGGAGGAACGTTGTGGGCCCGTCGCTGGCAAGACCATCGCCTGGGTTGGCGACGGCAACAACGTCTGCGCCAGCTACCTGCATGCAGCGGGCAAGTTCGGCTTCCGGCTGAACATCGCCAGTCCGGCGGATTACAGCCCCGCCCTGATCGATCTGGCGCGCGCGGTTGAGGCCGGCGGTCAGATTTCCCTCACGGAGGATCCCCAGGAGGCGGTGCGCGGCGCCGATTGCGTGGTCGCAGACACCTGGGTGTCCATGGGCGATGTCGACTATGATGAGCGGGTGTCGGCGCTGACGCCCTATCAGGTCGATGATGATCTGATGGACCTGGCCGGCCCTCGGGCGGCGTTCCTGCATTGCCTGCCCGCCCACCGTGGGGAAGAGGTCACCGACGAGGTGCTCGACGGCCCAAGGTCGCTGGTCTGGGACGCTGCGGAGAACCGCATCCACGCCCAAAAGTCGATCCTCGCCTGGTGTTTCGGCGCGATCTGACGGCATCCGCCGGTCGGGCGGAACGATCCGGGCCTGGCCCCGTTTGCTGTCGACGACGCGAGGCGAGCCTGCGTGGCGTCGCCGTTCGCGCGGCGTCGCCGACGCCGGAGAGTCCATGGATCCCGACCTGCCCCCGCCGGACACGACAGACGCCCTCTCGGAATTCCACCTAGCCCACTACCGTGGCGCATCACGGACCCAGAAGACGATCGACCGGCTGACGGGGCTGGTCGGCACGCCCGCCACGCTCATCGCCCTGACTGCGGGTGTGGCGATCTGGGCCGGCGGCATCGTGGCGTTCGCCCCGGCCGGAAGTGATCCTGGGGCGTTTGGGTGGCTCGAACTGGCGACCGCCTGCGCAGCCCTCTTCGTGTCTGTTCTGATTCTGGTCACCCAGCGGCGCGAGGACATGCTCGCTGAACGGCGCGGCCAACTGATCCTGGAACTGGCGTTCCAGGCCGATCGCAAGGGGGCCAAGATCATCGCCCTGCTGGAGGAACTGCGCCGGGACGCTCCCGATCTGAGCAACCGCGTCGACGCCGAGTCCGATGACATGTCGACCCCCACCGACGTGGTGGAAATCATCGCCGCCATCGATCAACGGGCGGCCGAAGTCTGAGCCTGTCGCCGCCGCTGCTGCGGTCCAGGTGACATTTCCGACGCGCACCCTATATCCCCGCGGTGACCCAGACCCAGACAGACGACCTCGTCGCTCCCTTCCAGATCGAATCCCAGCCCGTCCGGGGGCGCATCGTGCGCCTCGGCCCCGCCGTGGACGAGGTCCTCACCCGCCACGCCTATCCCGAGGCGGTGGCCAATCTGCTCGGCGAAGCCTGCGCCCTCGCCGCGCTTGTCGGGGCTAGTCTGAAATTCGAGGGCCGGTTGATCGTGCAGGCCCAGGGCGACGGCCCCGTCGCCTATGTGGTGGCCGACTATGACACCAGCGGAGCCCTGCGGGGCTATTGCCGGTTCGACCCCGGCCGGGTCGCTGAGTCCGGCAAGGGGTTCGCCCGACCGGGCGCGGGCAGTCTGCTCGGCCAGGGGGTGTTCATCATGACCGTGGACCAGGGCCCGGACATGGACCGCTATCAGGGCGTCACACCCATCGAGGGGGAGACCCTGGCCCTGTGCGCGGAAACCTATTTCGCCCAATCGGAACAGACGCCGACCCGAGTGCGGCTCGCCGTGGGCCAGGCCGACGACGGCGCCGGTCTCGCCTGGCGGGCCGGCGGCCTGCTGATCCAGAATATTGCCGAGGATTTCGCCCGGGGCTCGACGGGCGAGGCCTGGAATCGCTCCCAGGCGTTCTTCGAGACCGTCGGCGAGGACGAACTGATCGATCCGGGGGGTTCCAGCGAGACGCTGCTATGGCGGCTCTTCCACGAGGATGGCGTGCGCATTTTCCCCGCGCAGGCGCTCACGGGCTTCTGCCGTTGCTCCGAGGAGAAGATCGTCGGCATGCTTCGGTCATTTCCGCCCGAGGAGCGCGCCGAAATGGTCGAGCAGGATGGACACATCCATGTGACCTGCGAGTACTGCTCGCGGGTGTACGCCCTGACGCCGCAGGCGGTCGACTAGTCCCGGGCGGTTTTCGGTGGTTGAAGGGCCGCTGCGGCTTCGTCGAACTGGCCTTCCAGCCAGGCGTTGGAGCCGCGGCAGCCAACGACCACGCGAAGCGACCAGTCGAGGTACTCGGCGCGCCGTTCCGGGGGCCAACCCTTGGGCGGACTGACGGCCATAGCCCGCAGGTTCGAGGTCTTGTCGGCCAGCTTTATGATCTTCGCGCCCTGGCTGGCGTGGGCCGCATGTTCGATCTGCAGGCGCTTGCGCTCGGCCTTTGGCAGGGTCTTGTCGTCGGTTACTTCCGCCACCAGGCCGGCGACCCGGTCGCCGAAGCGATCGGCGATCTCCTCGAAAGTGGTCTGGGTGTCCTCCACCGTATCGTGCAGCACCGCCGCGACGATAACCTCAATGTCCGCACCCGCCGTCGCCCGGGCGGCCAGTTCCGCTACTTCGGTGAGGTGGTTCACATAGGGCTCCTCCGCCACGCCTTTGCGGCGCTGGCCGACGTGTTTGGCGGCGGCGAAGTGATAGGCTTCGGTGATTTTCAGTATGGAATTCAAGACGGGTTCAGCTCCTGTATGGCGTCGCAGCCTGTCACAGCTCCGGCGTGGACCGAAACGGTGAGGATCGCGGCGTGTGATTCACGGGGGCCGGGCCGCAATGCGGCCACCGGCGCGCCCTCGACCCTCACCTAGTCACGTCGGCGGTCGAGCGCAACCGGCGGGGGGGGCCGAACGGGTCTAGAGCCCGGCCGCCACCCAACTGCCGCCGACGCACAGCACGGCCTCCAGCGCCAGCCAGTCCGGCGCGGTGGCCTCGCTGATGCCTCCGGTCGGGCAGAAGCGGCATTGATGGAACGGCGCCGACAGCGCCTTCAGGGCGGGGAGGCCCCCGGCGGCCACGGCGGGAAAGAACTTGAAGCGGTCAAGCCCCAGGTCGAGGCCGCGCATGATGTCTCCGGCGGTGGCGACTCCGGGCAGGAAAGGGACACGGCGATCGATCGCCGCACGCGCCAGCGACTCGGTCAGGCCGGGGCTGACGACGAATCGACCGCCAGCCGCCAGGCTGGCGTCCAGATCGCGCTCGTTCAGCACGGTTCCGGCGCCGACGATGGCTCCCTCCACGCGGGCCATTTCGGCGATCACCTCAAGGGCGGCGGGGGTGCGCAGGGTGACCTCAAGCACCGGATAGCCCCGCGCCACCAGCGCCTGGGCTATCGGTCTGGCCCGGGCGGGATCCTCGACCACCAGGACCGGAATCACCGGCGCCGTCCGCATCAGGGAGTCGATGTTGATCATGGTCACAGTCCCGCCGCCGCCAGCATCGCCGAGGCACCCTGTTCGGGACCGTCGGCGCCGGCCCGCATGAAGGCGAAGAGCTCCCGCCCGGTGCCAGCCGCTGCGGCGGGCGCGGCGGCCGGGGTCCGGGTGGCCCAGATCTCAGGTTCGACGAGCGCCGACATCTCGCCCCTGCGTGCGCACAGACGCACCCTGTCCCCGTCCCGCAGGCAGCCGATCGGACCGCCGCTCAGACTCTCGGGACTCACATGGATGGCCGCCGGAACCTTCCCGCTGGCGCCGCTCATCCGGCCGTCGGTCAACAGGGCGACCTGGTGACCACGATCGAGCAGCACGCCGAGCGCCGGCGTCAGCTTGTGAAGTTCGGGCATGCCGTTGGCGCGCGGACCCTGGAAGCGCACCACCACCACCGTGTCCTGGTCCAGCTCGCCGGCGGAAAATGCGGCCAGCACCGCATCCTGGTCGCAAAACACCCGCGCCGGGGCCTCGATCGTCAGGTGTTTCTCGGCCACGGCGCTGGTCTTGATCACCGCCCGGCCGAGATTGCCGGTGAGCAGGCGCATGCCGCCGTCGGGGGCGAAGGGCGACGCGGCGGCCCGCAGGATGGTTTCATCCCGGCTCGTGCCGGGCGCGTCGGTCCAGACGAGGGCCTCCCCGCTCAGGGCGGGCGCGCGGGCGTAGGCGCCCAGGTCCTCGCCGCTCACGGTGAGGATGTCACGGTGCAGCAGACCGGCGTCGAGCAATTCGCGGATGACAAAGGCCATGCCGCCGGCGGCCTCGAACTGGTTCACGTCGCCCGAGCCGTTGGGATAGATCCGTGCGATCAGCGGGGTAACGTGGGAGAGTTCGTCCATGTCGCCCCAGTCGAGGACGATCCCGGCGGCGCGGGCGATGGCCGGCAGGTGGATGGCGTGGTTGGTCGAACCGCCGGTGGCAAGCAGGCCCACGACCGCATTGACGATGGCCTTCTCGTCGATGCAGCGGCCAAGCGGGCGGTAGTCGTCGCCTCCCCACCCCAGGGCGGCGAGACGGTGGACGGCGGCCCGGGTCAGGGCAGGACGCAGACGCGCGCCGGGATTGACGAAGGCGGCGCCCGGCATGTGCAGGCCCATCACCTCCATCATCATCTGGTTGGAGTTGGCGGTGCCGAAGAAGGTGCAGGTGCCGGCGTCATGATAGCTGGCGGCCTCAGCCTCCAGAAGGTCGCCGCGGCTGGCCTTGCCCTCGGCGTACAGCGCCCGCACCCGTTGTTTTTCCTTGTTGGCCAGACCTGACGGCATGGGCCCGGCGGGGACGAGGATCGTCGGCAGGTGACCGAAGCGCAGGGCGCCAATCAGCAGACCCGGTACGATCTTGTCGCAGATGCCGAGCAGCAGGGCGCCCTCGAACATGCCGTGGCTGAGCGCTACCGCGGTCGACAGGGCGATGGTGTCGCGACTGAACAGCGACAGCTCCATGCCGCTCTGACCCTGGGTGACACCGTCGCACATGGCCGGCACGCCGCCGGCCACCTGCGCCGTGGCCCCCGCCTCACGGGCGTAGAGCTTGATCGCCTCCGGATAGCGCCCGTAGGGCTGATGGGCGGAGAGCATGTCGTTGTAGGCGGTGACCACCCCGATGTTCATGGCCCTGCCGGCCCGGATTGCGGCCTTGTCGTCGCCGGAGGCGGCAAAGCCGTGGGCAAGGTTTCCGCAGCTGAGCGACGGCCGGTCAACGCCGCTCTCCCGTTCCCGTGCGATGAGGTCCAGATAGGCGGCGCGGCGAGGCGCGCTGCGCCGGACGATCCGCTCTGTGACCGCCGCCACGGTCGGGTGGATCGCCCGGTCAGTCATGCCACGTCACCCCGTCACGCTCGGTCAGGCCGATTGCCGCCGAAGGCCCCCAGGTTCCGGCCGCGTAGGGCTTGGGAGTCATGCCGTTGGCCGCCCAGCCAGCGCGGATCGCGTCGATCCAGGTCCACTGGCCCTCCACCTCGTCGCGCCGGACGAAAAGGGTCGGATCGCCGTCCAGCAGGTCCAACAGGAGGCGCTCATAGGCGATGCGCCGGCGCGAGTCGGCGAACGCGTTGGGGATGGAGATGTCGAGCGGCGCCTCTCGAAGGCGAACGCCGGCGCGGTCCAGTCCGGGCTCCTTGAGCATCACCCGCAGGGTGATCGTTTCTTCCGGCTGCAGGCGAATGATCAGTTTGTTGGGCTGCAGAGCGGCGCCCGGGCCGGAGAAGATCGAGTGCGGCACGGCCCGGAACTGGATGAAGATTTCGGTGCTGCGCGTGGGCAGCCGTTTGCCGGTGCGCAGATAGAACGGCACGCTGCGCCAGCGCCAGTTGTCGACGTGAGCCTTGAGGGCGACAAAGGTCTCGGTATTCGAGGCGCGGCCCAGCTCCTCGGCGTAGCCCTTGACCGGCTGGCCGCCGACCGCGCCGGCGCCATACTGGCCGATGACGCTGTGGGTCGGGGCGGTGAGGCTGTCGATGGGTCGCAGAGAGCGCAGCACCTTGACCTTCTCGTCGCGCACAGAGGCGGCGTCGAAACGCGCCGGCGGTTCCATGGCGGTGAGCGCCAGCAGTTGCAGCATGTGATTCTGCACCATGTCGCGCAGGGCGCCGGCCTCGTCATAGAAGCTCATGCGGCCCTCCAGCCCCACTGTCTCCGAGACCGTGATCTGAACGTGGTCGATGCCCTGGGCGTTCCACAAGGGTTCGAACAGGGCGTTGCCGAAGCGCAGGGCCAGCAGATTCTGGACCGTTTCCTTGCCCAGGTAGTGGTCGATGCGGAAGGTGCGGCTCTCCGGGAACACCGTCGCCACCGCGTCGTTGATCGCCCGGCTCGAGGCCAGATCGTGGCCCAAAGGCTTTTCCAGGGCGAGGCGGGTCTGGTCTCCGGTCAGGCCGGCGCTGGCCAAGCCGGCGATGGTGGGGCCGAACAGCGACGGGGCCGTGGACAGGAAGATCCGCAGCCCGTCGGCAGGGCTTTCGCCCAGGGCGTCGCGCAGGGCCATGAACTGGTCGGGCGCCGAAACATCCAGGCGGACATAGCGCAGGCGGGCGATGAATTTCGCCACGGCCTCTGGCTTGAGCCGTTCGGGTTCGATGAAGTCCTTGAGGGAGGCCGCCGCCAGAGCCTTGAACGCGTCGTCGCCCAAGTCACTGCGGGCCGTGCCGACAATCCGCAGGTCGTCCGGCAGCAGGCCATCGCCGTCCAGTCCGAACAGGGAAGGTAGCAACATCCGGCGAGCGAGATCGCCTGTGGCGCCAAACAGCAGCAGGCTCTTCATCGTGGGGCGCCCTGGGTGGGATTGGTGGCGGCAGCGAACCGTAACGTCAGGCCGGGTTTGCCATGGCCCGGACGCCGAGGGCAACCGCGCCCAGGGGGCCGGCGCGGTCGCCCAGGCCGGGTGGGCGCACCATCCGCGTCAGGAGCGACGGGGTCAAACCGGCCACATAGCCGCCCAGGCGCCGCCGGGTCGCCTCGCGGATCATCGGAAACAGGAAGGGTTTTCCGGCCAGGACGCCACCGCCGAGCAGAATGCGTTGCGGAGACAGGGTCAGGATCAGGCTGACAGCCATTTCGGCCAGGGCGTCGGCCACGTCGGGCCAGACGGGGTGATCTGCGGCCAGGGTTTCGGCCGGCGCGCCGGCCCGGGCGGCTATGGCCGGCCCCGAGGCCAGTCCTTCCAGGCAGTCACCATGAAAAGCGCAAACGCCTGAAAAAAAATCATCCGGCGCCCGGCGGATGCGCAGATGACCGATCTCGGGGTGCACCCGGCCGTGAACTGGCCGGCCATCGATCACTACGCCGCCGCCAACGCCGGTGCCGACGGTGACATACACCACCACCTTGTGGCCGACGCCGGCTCCCCACAGGCTCTCCGCCAGCGCCGCTCCGGCGACGTCGGTGTCGAACCCGGCCGGAACCGCAAAGCGCGCGCGAAAATGGCCCAGCACATCCGTCTGGGACCAGTGGGGCTTGGTGGTCCGCGTGATGAACCCGAAGTCGCGACGGGTCGCATCCAGGCCCAGAGGACCGAAACTGGCGACGCCCAGCGCCGCGACAGGCCCCAGATCGTCGCCCCAGGCTGCGATCTGATCCGAGAGGGCCTGCAGCGTCTCCCGGGGGCGTCCGGTCGGAACGCGAATCCGCCTGAGGATCCTGTTGCCTCGGGCCACCAGGGCCACCCCCTTGGTGCCGCCCAATTCAACGCCGGCGATAAGGGGCGCGGCCATGTCGGCGGTCTCGGGCCGTCTCCGCCCGCCGGCAGTAAGGTCATTCGCCAAATTCGACACGGTCAGATCCTCGGCTGTCCGTCCCCTGTAAACCCGCAGCGCCGACGTGTCAGGGTTGGCGGGTGGCGCGGTTCAGCGGTGCAGTGAGACCCTGTAGGGTCGGTCAGTTCGGCCGCTGGGCTGCGCCGGGCAGGTGCAGGGAAAAGGCCGGAATGATCGCGTCGAACGCTTCGCCCGATCCTGTGAGCATCTGATAGGCGCCGTGCATGGCGCCGGATGGCGTGGCAAGCGGGCAGCCCGAGGCATACTCGAACCGCTCGCCGGGCCTGAGGATCGGCTGTTAGCCGACGACGCCCGCTCCGCGCACCTCTTCGACGCGATTGAACGCGTCTGTGATCACCCAGTGGCGCGACACAAGTTGCACCGTCTCCTCGCCGGTGTTCTCCACCTGCACGGCATAGCTCCAGAAGTAGCGGCCCTGGGTCGCGTCTGATTGTTCAGGCGCAAAACGCGGGGTGACCAGCACGCGGACACCACGCGTCGTCGCCGCATAGGCTTCATGGGACCCGATCTGGTTCGCGCCCGGCATCACGCCGCGTCCAGCGCCCGCTGCAGGTCGCGCGCAAGGTCGCGTGGACCCTCCAGGCCCACCGAAAGGCGCACCCACCCGGGGGTCAGCCCGATCTCCAGCCGTTGCTCCTCGGTCATCGAGCGATGGGTCGTGGTGCTGGGATGGGTGGCCATGGACTTGGAATCTCCGAGGTTGTTGGAGATATCCACCAGTTCGAGGGCGTTGAGAAAGCGAAAGGCCGCGTCCCGCGACCCTAGGTCAATGGCGATCAGCGTGCTGCCGCCGCTCATCTGGCGCGCGGCGATGTCGGACTGCGGGTGGTCGGGCCGGCCCGGATAGCGGCAGGCGCGCACCTTCGGATGGGCGGCGAGTTGATCGGCCAAGGCAGCGGCGGTGTCGGTCTGACGCCGAACCCGAAGGTCGAGGGTCTCGAGTCCCTTCAGCAGCACCCAGGCGTTAAACGGCGACAGGGAGGGACCGGTGTGCCGGGCCATGTCTTTGTAGGCCTCTTCCAGCAGGGTCGCATCGCCCAGGATCGCGCCGCCGAGTACCCGGCCCTGGCCGTCGATGTGCTTGGTGGCCGAATAGACCACCACATCGGCGCCGAGCTTCAGCGGCGACTGGAAGATCGGCGTACCGAACACATTGTCGACGACGACGCGTGCGCCGATCTCCCGGGCGATCTGGCAGATGCCGGCAATGTCGCAGATTTCAAGCAGCGGATTCGCCGGGGTTTCCAGGAACAGGAGCCTGGTGTTCGGCCGCACGGCGTTGCGCCAGGCCGCCAGATCCGGCCCGTCCACCAGGGTCGTCTCGACCCCGAAGCGCGGAGCCCAGGCGTTGAGCAGCCAGCGGCAGGACCCGAAGAGCGCCTTGCCGGAAATGATGTGGTCTCCGGCCCCGACCAGGCCGGTGATCGCCAGATGCACCGCGGCCATGCCCGACGCCGTGGCCTTGCAGGCCTGCGCCCCCTCGAGCAGGGCGAGGCGGTCCTCGAACATCTTCACCGTCGGGTTGCCGAACCGCGCATAGACAAACCCCGGCTCGGTCCCGGAGAAACGCGCGTCGGCGCTCTCGGCGGTGTCGTATACAAAGCTCTGGGTGAGGTAGATCGGCTCTGCGGTCTCGCCCAGCGGAGAGCGCGCCATGCCGCCGCGGATCAGCCGGGTTGCGGTTTCCCAGTCGTTCGGATCTTCGGCCATGGGGCGCTCCAAAAAGGGCGGGCAATAGAGTCGCCAGCGGCCTCGCGGTCAAGTGCGGGCGAGGGCCGCAGGGTGTGTGCGGCGGTGGCGTCTTGCCATGCAGCCCGTCATCCCCGATGTGTCGAGGTCTAATGACCGAATCCAGCGGCATCCTCCCCTGCCAGTCCATCGACGCCCTCATCGCGACCGGCGCCATCGCCGCCGACGCGGGAATCGGCGCGGACCAGGTGCAACCGGCCAGCCTCGACCTGCGTCTTGGCGCGCGCGCGTGGCGCGTGCGGGCCTCGTTCCTGCCCAGGCGGGACGGGCGGATCGCCGAGCGGATCGCCGACGTGGCCATGCACAACCTCGACCTGACCGCCGGCGCCGTTCTGGAGCGCGGCTGTGTCTATATCGCCGAGGTCGCCGAGCGTCTGGAACTTCCCCCCGGCGTCGCCGCCCGCGCCAACCCGAAGAGCTCCACCGGACGGGTGGATCTATTCGTCAGGCTGCTTACCGACGGCCAGCCAGCCTTCGACAATGTCGCAACGGGCTACCAGGGGCCGATGTATCTGGAAATCGCACCCCAGACGTTCTCTGTTCTGGTGCGCGCCGGCACCCGGCTCAATCAGTTGCGCCTGAAGCGGGGCGCGCCGGCGATTCTCGCCTCAACCATGGTCGGCGTCGACCTGACCGGGGGGGTGGCCGGCTATCGGGCCCGTCGCCACTCGGGTGTGATCGACATGGATCTTGAGGCGGGCCTGGACCCTCGGGACTACTGGGATCCCATGGAGCCCCGGCGCGGCGAACTGCTGCTCGATCCGGGCGA
>CAIXWN010000257.1 GCA_903923135.1 uncultured Caulobacteraceae bacterium
CCTGGACCTGGCCCAGCTCAGCGGCGTGCTGTCCACCAATCCCGGTCTGACGCTGTTCGCCCCCACGGATGAGGCGTTCCGCGCCCTGCCGCCCAGCCAGCTGGCCAAGCTGCTGCAGTCCGACAACGCGCCGATACTGCAGAAGGTGCTGATCTACCATCTGGTCAACCTCAGCCTCGACAGCAGCAAGATCAAAGGCGCCAAGGGTCCGGTCCCGTCCGTGGAAGCCAGCCAGCTGCAGCTCGACGGCAGCGGCGATGTGCTCAAGGTGAATGACGCGTCGATCATCCAGGCCGACGTCAAGGCGTCCAACGGCATCATCCATGTGATCGACAAGGTCCTGGTGCCGGGTGACGTGACCCTTCCGGCCGGCTGACCCCCTCGCGAGCTTGATGAAGGGGCCGGCGGGCCCTAAGGTCCGCCGCCTCTTTTCGCGTCCTCCAGAACCGACTTCAGATCCCTGACATGACCTCCGCCGGACCCCTGTCGTTTCAGGATCTGATCCTTGAGCTCCATCGCTTCTGGAGCGCCCAGGGTTGCGTGATCCTGCAGCCCTACGACGTCGAGGTGGGCGCCGGCACCCTGCACCCGGCGACGGTGCTGCGGGCGCTCGGCCCCAAGCCCTGGAGGGCGGCCTACGTCCAGCCGTCCCGGCGGCCCTCGGACGGGCGCTTTGGCGAGAATCCCAACCGCCTGCGCAGTTTTCACCAGTATCAGGTGATCCTGAAACCCAATCCTCCGGACATGCAGGCCATGTACCTCGCCTCCCTGGAGGCCGTAGGCGTCGATCCGACCCTGCACGACATCCGCTTCGTCGAGGACGATTGGGAAAACCCCACCGTCGGCGCCTGGGGACTGGGCTGGGAGGTCTGGTGCGACGGGATGGAAATCAGCCAGTACACCTACTTCCAGCAGGTCGGCGGACTGGACGTCTCTCCGGTGGCCGGTGAGCTGACCTATGGGGTGGAGCGGCTCGCGCTCTATATCCAGGGCAAGGACAGCATCTTCGATCTGGCCTTCAACAGTCCGCAGAGCCCGGATTTCATGACCTATGGCCAGGTCTATCTGGAGAATGAACGGCAGTTTTCGGCCTTCGAACAGGAGGCGGCCGACGTGGTCATGCTCAAGCGGCAGTTCGACGATATGGTCGAGACGGTGAACCGGTTGCTGGCGCGTTCGGGCCGCCAGGGCCAGGCGCTGGTTCTGCCGGCCTATGATCATGTGCTGAAGGCTTCGCACCTGTTCAACCTCATGGACGCCCGCGGCTCGATCGCCGTGGCCGAACGGCAGAGCTACATCGGTCGCATCCGGGACCTCTGCAAGCAGTGCGCCGAGGCCTGGGTGGCGCTCGAAGACAGGGCGGCCTGAACCCATGCCGCAGTTTCTGCTCGAACTGTTCAGCGAGGAAATCCCCGCGCGGATGCAGGATGGCGCTGCGCGCGACCTGGCCCGGCTCGCGCGCGAAGCCCTGGCCCAGGCGGATCTCGGTTTCGTCGATCTGCGCGCCTACGCCGGCGCCCGCCGGTTGACTCTGGTCGTCGACGGCCTGCCGGCCGCCCAGCCCGACCGTCGCGAGGAGCGCAAGGGCCCCCGCGTAGGCGCCCCCGACGCGGCGATGAACGGCTTCCTCCGCTCGGCGGGCGTGGCGCGCGAGGCGCTCGTCGAGCGCGACGGGGTGTGGTTCGCGGTGATCGACCGGGCAGGGCGACCGACGGTCGACATCCTGGCCGCTATCGTTGAAAATCTCGTCGCCCGGTTTCCCTGGCCCAAGTCGATGACCTGGGGCTCGGGGACCCTGCGCTGGGTCCGCCCCCTTCACAGCGCCCTTTGCGTTTTCGATCGCCAGGTCGTCCCGGCCCGGATCGCTGGCGTGAGGTTCGGCGATCTGAGCGAGGGTCACCGCTTTCTCGGCGCGCGGCGACCGTTCCGGGCGCGTGATTTCGACGAATATCGTGAGGCTCTCGCCGGCCATTTCGTCATGCTCGATGCACAGGCGCGCAGGCAGCGCATTGTCGAGCGCGCCCGCGACCTCTGTGCGGCGCGTGGTCTGGAACTCGTCGAGGACCCTGGCCTGCTGGACGAGGTCGCCGGCATGGTCGAATGGCCGGTCCCGCTGCTGGGCGACATGGATCCGCGCTTCCTGCAGTTGCCGCCTGAGGTGATTCGCACCTCCATGCGCACCCACCAGCGCTATTTCGCCGTGCGGGAGGCCGGAAGCCTGGCGCTGGCTCCGCACTTCGTCTGCGTCGCCAATATCGAGACCGCTGACGGCGGCGCCCTGATCACCGCCGGGAACGCCCGGGTGCTGGCCGCCCGGCTCGACGATGCCCGTTTCTTTTGGGACGCCGACCGGAAGATTCCGCTCGATCAGCGCCTGGAAGCGCTGCGCGGAGTGACCTTCCATGCCGATCTGGGCACGATGCACGCCCGCGTCGGGCGGATCGAGGCTCTGGCGCGCGCCATCGCCCCGGCCGTCGGCGCCGATCCGGCCCTGGCCGCCCGCGCCGCTCGCCTGGCCAAGGCCGATCTCGGCACGGGTCTGGTCGGCGAGTTCCCTGAACTGCAGGGGGTCATGGGCGGCTACTACGCGGCCTTGCAGGGTGAGTCCGCCGAGGTCGCCGCCGCCGTGCGCGACCACTACCGGCCGCAGGGCCCCGGCGACGCGGCGCCGGCCGCGCCGGTCAGCATCGCCGTGGCCCTGGCCGACAAGTTCGACACTCTGGCCGGTTTCTTCTCCATCGATCAGGCGCCGACAGGCTCACGGGATCCCTTCGCCCTGCGGCGGGCGGCGCTCGGCGTCATCCGCATTATCCTCGAGAACGAGTTGCGCCTGTCCGTCGGCGACATCATCGGCCGGACCGCCTTCGGGGCCGATGCAGCGATGGCGAAACTGGCGGGGTTCTTCGCCGATCGCCTCAAGGTGCTGCTCCGCGATCAGGGGCGACGGCACGATCTGCTCGACGCCGTCTTCGCCCTGGGTGACGACGACCTGGTCCGCCTGACCGCCCGGATCGAGGCCCTAGGCGATTTCCTGGCCACCGACGATGGCGCCAACCTGCTGGCTGGCTTCCGCCGCGCCGCCAACATCCTCGCCGCCGAGGCGAAAAAGGGGCCTCTGCCTGAGGGGGAACCGGCGCGCGTCGCCGAACCGGCCGAAGAGGCGGCCCTTTTCGATGCCCTGGTCGCCGTCCGGCCGCGAATGGACGCAGCCCTGGCGGCCGAGGACTTCGCCGCCGCCATGGCTGCGCTGGCCGGTCTGCGGGCGCCGGTGGACGCGTTCTTCGACAAGGTTTTGGTCAACGCCGACGACGAGGTGGTGCGGGCCGGACGCCTCCGCCTGCTGGCCGGCGTGCGGGACGAGATGCGCAAGGTCGCGGACTTCTCCCTGGTTTCGGGTTAGGAATCCGGGCGGCGGGGCCGGGCGCCGGAGGGCGCAGATGGCGATTCGCCGGTCATTCTGGCGGGAGCCAAAACGCGCCGGAGCCGATCGGCGCCATTGCAAGGATGGATGATCATGACCAGCGTGACCACCAGCGTTCCGACCACCGTCCGGTGGGTCTACGCCTTCGGCGGCGGCTCGGCCGATGGCGGCGCCCAGATGAAGGACCTTCTCGGCGGCAAGGGCGCGAACCTCGCGGAGATGTCGTCGCTGGGCCTGCCGGTTCCTCCGGGTTTCACCATCACAACGCAGGCCTGCAATCACTTCTACGCCCAGGGGCGCAGCTATCCGGCCGACCTCCGCGGCCAGGTTGACGCCGCCCTGAAGCGGGTGGAGGCCCTGGTCGGCAAGGGTTTCGGCGACGCCGCCAATCCGCTGTTGGTGTCGGTGCGCTCGGGCGCCCGCGCCTCCATGCCCGGCATGATGGACACGGTGCTGAATCTCGGTCTCAACGACCGCACCGTCGAAGGGCTCGCCACCCTGGCCGGCGACCGCCGTTTCGCCTTCGACAGCTATCGCCGCTTCATCCAGATGTATTCCAACGTCGTGCTTGGCCTGGACCACCATGTGTTCGAGGAGATCCTCGACGACCGCAAGGACGTGCTGGGCGTCGCGGTCGATACGGCCCTGAGCGCTGACGACTGGCGGGGCATCGTCGATCAGTACAAGTCGGAGGTCGAACGCGAACTCGGCCATCCGTTTCCCCAGGACCCCCAGGAACAGCTCTGGGGCGCCGTCGGCGCGGTGTTCGACAGCTGGATGAACGACCGGGCGCAGTTCTATCGCCGTCTGCACGACATCCCCGAAGCCTGGGGCACGGCGGTCAACATCCAGTCCATGGTGTTCGGCAACATGGGCGACACCAGCGCCACCGGCGTCGCCTTCACCCGCAACCCGTCGACGGGCGAGAACCGCCTCTATGGTGAATTCCTCATCAACGCCCAGGGCGAGGATGTGGTGGCGGGAATCCGTACGCCGCAGTCGCTGACGCGCGCTTCCCGCGAGGAGATGGGCGAGACCTCGCTGTCGATGGAAGAGGCCATGCCGACCGTCTATGAGGAGTTCCGCGAGACGGTCGGGCGGCTGGAACGCCACTATCGGGACATGCAGGACATCGAGTTCACCGTCGAGCGCGGACGGCTCTACATGCTGCAGACCCGCAATGGCAAGCGGACGGCCAAGGCGGCGCTGAAGGTGGCCGTGGACATGGCCAACGAGGGGCTAATCAGCCGTGACGAGGCCGTCCTGCGCGTGGATCCGGCATCGCTGGATCAGCTGCTGCATCCTACGATCGATCCGGACGCCGAGCGCAAGGTCATCGCCACCGGCCTGCCGGCGTCACCGGGCGCCGCCACCGGCAAGATCGTCTTCACCGCCGAGGCCGCCGAACGCGAAGGCGCCGTTGAGCCGGTGATCCTGGTGCGTGACGAGACCTCGCCGGAAGACATCCGCGGCATGGACGCCGCGCGCGGCATCGTCACCGCGCGGGGCGGCATGACCAGCCACGCGGCCGTGGTCGCCCGCGGCATGGGCCGGCCCTGCGTGTCTGGCGCCGGAGAGCTGGCGATCGACGCCGCGGCCGGCGAGATGCGCGCCCGCGGGCGCGTCTGGCGGGCGGGCGACATCATCACCATCGACGGATCCCTCGGTGAGATCCTGGCCGGCGCGACGGCGATGATCGAGCCGGAGCTGTCCGGCGATTTCGGGGTGCTGATGGCCTGGGCCGACTCGGTGCGCCGCCTCAAGGTGCGGGCCAACGCCGAGACGCCCCTTGACGCGCGCACCGCCCGGCAGTTCGGCGCCGAGGGCATCGGCCTTGTGCGCACCGAACACATGTTCTTCGACGAGGTTCGTCTGGCCGCGGTGCGTGAGATGATCCTGGCCGACGACGAGGCCGGCCGCCGTGCGCCCCTGGAGCGCATCCTGCCCATGCAGCGCGGCGACTTCGTCGAGCTGTTGAAGATCATGGACGGCTACCCGGTCACCTTCCGTCTGCTCGATCCGCCCCTGCACGAGTTCCTGCCGCACAGTGAGGCGGATGTCGCCGCGGTGGCGAAGTCCACGGGTCTCGACGCGGCCAAGCTGCTGCGGCGCGCCGCCGAGCTGCGAGAGACTAACCCCATGCTCGGCCATCGCGGCTGTCGTCTGGGCGTCTCCTACCCCGAAATCTATGAGATGCAGGTGCGGGCGATCATCGAGGCGGCCTGCGAGGTGGCCGCCGGCGGTCTGGCCGCGCCGCGCCCGGAGATCATGCACCCCCTGGTGGCCAAGGCCGAAGAAATGGATTTCCTGCGCGCGCTCACCGATCGGGTGGCGAAGCAGGTCATGGCCGAGCGCGGCGTGACCATCGACTACTCCGTCGGTGCGATGATCGAACTGCCCCGCGCCGCCCTCTGCGCCGATGGCCTGGCCCGCAGCGCAGAATTCTTCTCCTTCGGCACCAACGACCTCACCCAGACCACCTTCGGCATCAGCCGCGACGACTCCGGACGCTTCCTCAACGCCTATCTCGCCAAGGGGATCTTCGAGAAGGACCCCTTCGTCTCCATCGATGTGGAGGGCGTCGGCGCCTTGGTGCGGCTCGGAGCCGAGCGGGGCCGGGCGGTGCGACCGGACGTCAAGCTGGGGATCTGCGGTGAACATGGCGGCGATCCCGCCACCATCGCCTTCTGCGAGTCCGTCGGTCTCGACTATGTCAGCTGCTCGGCCTACCGGGTGCCTATCGCGCGTCTGGCTGCGGCCCACGCGGCGCTCAACGCCAGAAAGGTCTAGCCGATGGCCGACTCCCCGTTCGAGGAACTCGAGGCCCATGAGCATGCCGAACATGCCGCCCACGCGGCGCATGGCAATAGCCCTCTGGTGTCCCAGGTCACCCTGACCATCGCGGTGATGGCGGTGATCGCCGCGGTCGGCGGCAGCCTGGAGACCACCGAGGGCGACAAGACCATCGTCTCCAAGAACGAGGCGGTGCTGCAGCAGAACCAGGCCACCGACACCTGGAACGAATATGAGGCCAAGAGCCTCAAGAAGAACCTCTACGCGATCGCGGCCGACCAGGGCGGCCCCAAGGCGGCCGCCTACGCCAAGATCTCCGCCCAGAACGCCGACGACCAGAAGCCGCTCCAGGCCAGGGCCAAGGCGTTCGAGGAGGCCCGCGACAAGATGAGTGAAGTGGCCGAGGTGCATGAGCGCCGCCACGGCCGCCTGACCATCGCCTCGACCCTGCTGCACATGGCCATAGCCATCGCCACCCTGGCGATCATCCTGGGCCAGCGCTGGCCATGGTTCACCTCGCTGGCGCTCACTGCGGCGGGGCTGGGTCTTGCGGCGTGGGCTTATCTCTAGGCGACAGGCGCTTCACGGCCGGTTTCCGGTGATTTGACGGGGCGATCTTAAGGATCTGGTGACCGAAGCACGCTCCACTCCGCGCCATGAGAGCCATTCGCCAGCTGCCGAAGTTCGATCACGGAGCCGCGCTCCGGGTCCCTCCCGCTCATGACGCCCGCGGGCGGCGTGCTCTCCTGCAATGGCTGGGAGACAGCGGCTGTCCGTTCGACGACCGGGGCGCGGTGCAGGTCGGCACGGGGCAGGGCGCGGTGGTGGCCCGCCCGGGCGACTGGATCGTGCTGTCGGTCAGCGGCGAGTTTCACGTGGCCCGCTCGGGCGCGTCCTGGGACGCCTGAATCGTCCCGTGCGGATCAGCCCGTGAGCGCGCGTTTCACATCCGCTTCCAGCGCCCAGAGCCGGTCCTGGCCCCAGTGGGCCGGCCCACCGTCGACGCGACAGGTGGGCGCGCCCCACAGGCCCGCGTCAAGCAGCGCCGTGCGGTTGATCTCCGCCTCCTCGCGCCAGCCCTCGTCGGCCAGGGCCGCGTCGACCTGGGCCGCGGTCAGGCCCGCGGCGACGGCCACGTCGTAGAGTCCCTTGTCGCTGGCCAGATCGACCCCCTCGGCGAAGGCCCCGCGCAGCGCCCGCTCCGAGAAGTCCTCGCCCAGGCCGAGCGGCGTCGCCAGATGGGCGACGGCGAGGGCGCGCTCGGCGCCCGCGCCCGCCGGATCGACCATGCGCCCGAAGGGCAGGCCCAGGCGGTCCGCTTCGCGCTTGGTGTCGAGCATGATGTACAAGCTCTTGATCCGCGGCACCGGCAGGCCGCGCATCACCATGGGCAGGATGTAGCGCAGGCGAAGGTCCGCCCCATAGTGCGCCGCCAGCCGTCGGACCCTCGGAAAGGCGATCCAGGTGTAGGGGCTGCGGAACGAGAACCAGAACTCGATGACCGGCCGTCGGCCGGGCCTTGACGCGCCGTCCAGGCGCACGTCGCGCCAGCCGGCGATCGCGGGCGTCCCGGCCGGGGCGGTGTCGAAACCCCGGGCGCGCAGGCGCGCCTCGAGATGGTGCAGTCGGTCGACGCCCCAGCACCACTCGCCCTCGAAGTGGAACATGGCGCCCAGATAGTGGCCAAGACGGCGGCGTTCGGCCGCGCCCTCGGCGAGGCGCGTCGTGGGGTCCGGGTGACCCTCCGGCGGCGGTCCGCCGCTCCAGAGGGCCTCGCCGACCGCAACGCCGCGCGCGGCGAAGGCCGCCGGCTCGGTTGTGCTCGCCAGTGCGGCGGTCGCGGCGGCAGCCGCGGACGCGTCCGGCAGAACGGCGGCGGCCGGGAACGCCAGGCCATATTCCGCGGCCAGGACGGCGGCGTCCCGCAGGCCGTAGGCCCTCAGCCTAGCACGCTCCGGGGCCGCCGAATCCGCTGGCGGGGGAACCAGCCAGGGCCGGATGCGGGCGCCGTAGCGCGCCGCCAGCGAGGGCAGGGTCTGGACGGCCAGATGGCTGTAGGGATCGTCCGTCTGGTGGAAATAGTCGATGACCGGCGGGCCCGGGCGGCGGTTGAGAGCCCGGCGCGCGTCGCGCAGCGCCGGGCTGGTGAAGACCGTTCCGAACAGACGGCTGACGGCGGGGGTCATGCGGCGGTTCTCCGGTCGCGTGAGTTATCGGCATCAATACTGCCAATTATGCGGCGCCGAAAGACCGGCTTGGCCCCAGGCACATCACGTCCCCCGTTCAGGCTGTCGCCGCGGCGTCCCGGGCGCCGAGCCTCTCCTTCAGGTGGTCGCCCACCCGCATGGCGTTGGCGACGATGGTCAGGGTGGGGTTCACCGCCGCCGAACTGACGAAGAACCCGGAGTCCGTCACATAGAGGTTGTCGAGGTCATGAGCCTTGCACCAGCGGTCGAGGACCGAGGACCTGGCGTCGGCCCCGAAGCGCACCGTGCCGGCCTGATGGGCGGTGCCGTACAGCGGCAGCAGCGAGGCGAACTCCAGCCGATGCTGGCTGATCGGGTGGTGGTGGCTGACGAACCCGTCGAGGGCCGCGCGCAGGGTCGCGACCAGCCGTTCGTGACCCTCCAGGTTGTTGTGCGTGTATTCGAGGATGATCCGCCCATCCGGGCCCAGTTTCACCCGGTTGTCAGGGTCGGCGAGGTCCTCGGAAATCACCAGGAAGCTCAGCAGTCGCTCGGCCACCGCCTCGAAGGCGAAGCCCGGGGCCAGGAATGGCGGCAGATAGTCGGCCACCTGTCCCTCCAGTGTCTGGCCGGACATGTACTCCAGCAACTGGATATGCCCCATCGGGAACTCGAAGCCCCCGCGCGGATCGCGCCAGTAGAAGTCGTTCACCGCCAGGGTCTTGGGGAAGGGCGCGTCGAGGGGCGCAAGGGTCAGCGAGACAACCGCGGTAAGCGTGTGAAATGCGTAGTTGCGACCCACTTGGTCGGAGCCGTTGGCCAGGCCGTCGGGATGGGCGGCGTTGGCGGACGCCAGGAACAGGGCCGCGGTGTTCACCGCCCCTGCCGCCGCGACGACGATGTCGCCGCTCCAGCGTTCCTCGCCTTCGGCGCCCTGTGTCACCACCGCCGTCACCGTGCGCCCGGAGGGATCGGTCTCCAGACGGATCGCCTTGCGGCCGGTCATCAGGGTGACGTTCGGATAGTCCAGAGCCGGTTCCAGAGCCCGGGTCCGCGCATCGGATTTCGCCTTCAACAGACAGGGATAGCCGCCGCAGGTCTTGCACTTGATGCAGGGGCTGGTGAGGGGCTTGCCTGCCTCGAAGTCCACGCCCAGCGGCAGATTGAAAGGTTTCCAGCCCTGGCCCTCGAAGTGCAGCTTCAACTGCTCTATGCCGGGATCGTGGCGGATCGGGGGGTAGGCGTAGGGCGGATCGCCGGGCGCCTCGGCCGGGTCGACGCCCCGCTCGCCGTGAACCTTCCAGAGGGTCTCGGCCTCGGCGTAGTAGGGTTTCAGGTCGGCGTAGTCGATGGGCCAGGCGGGCGAGATCCCGCCCTTGTGTCGCACCTCGCGGAAATCGCCCTCTCGCAGGCGCATGAGCGCCGCCCCGTAAAAGGTGGTGTTGCCGCCGGCGTAGTAGTGGGTGTTGGGGTGGAACGGTTTGCCGGCCTTGTCGAACCAGCGCTCGGCGGCGCGGTACTTGTTGTCGATGAACACCGCCTTGGGGTTCCAGTTGTCGGCCTCCCGGGGCAGGTGCTCGCCGCGTTCGAGGATCAGGATCGACTTTCCGGTGGGCGCCAGACGCTGGGCCAGGGTCGATCCCCCCACGCCCGAACCGATGATGACGACGTCATAGTGACGGGACATGGGCTACTCCTTGGGTCGGTATCGGGCGGCGGCGGCGTTGATCACCAGCCGCACTAGGGGTTCGGGCAGGCCGCGCATCAGGCTCATCGCCAGACGGTTCCACCAGCCGGGGATCACCACCACCCGGCCGGCCTCGTTGCCGGCGATGGCGGTGGCGACCACCGCCTCGGCGGTCTGCACGCCAAAGCCCGGTTTCAGGCTCTGGCGGCCGGGAATGCCGGCCACGCCGGTGAATTCGCTGAGGGTGGTTCCCGGGCAGACGGCGGTCACCTTGAGTCCCCGGGCGCGGTATTCGGCGTCCAGAGCCTGGCTGAAGGTGATCATCAGCCGCTTTACCCCCGGATAGAGGGTGTTGCCGGCGACGCCGGGCGCATATCCTGCGATCGAGCCGACGTTGATGATGGCGCCCGAACCCCGTTCGAGCATGCCCGGGATGACGGCGTGGGCCAGGGCGCAGGGCGTGACCGCCATGGTCATCAGGAAGTCCCGCTGCCGCGCCCAGGGCACCGCGGCGAAGCTCTGCGGAATGCCGAAACCGGCGTTGTTGACAAGGATATCGACGTGTCGGCCGTGTGAGGTCAGGGACGCCATCACCGACACCTCCGCCTCCGCGGCGGCCAGGTCAACGGCGATCGCCAGGGCCTCGATCCCGTGTCGGTCGGAGAGCTCCTCGCCCAGGGCCTCCAGGCGGTCCAGCCGCCGCGCCGCGAGCGCCAGGTCGCAGCCCCTGGCCGCATAGGCCCGCGCGAACGCCGCCCCTATGCCCGCCGAGGCGCCGGTGATCAGCACGAGCTTCCTGCGGGGGTCGGTCATGCACGCAGCTTCACGGGCTTTGCCGGCAGGGTCAAATCCTCATCCGCTCCGGGCTCAGCGGAGGGCCCCGAGGCGCGTCGGGGTTGAAACGGCGCGCCGCGGCGTGGACAGATCGGAGCCGGGTTTGTTGTCGCCCGTATCCCGCCGGAGTTTCGCCATGCGCGCCATCATCCTCGCCCTGCCGCTGTTCGCCCTCGCCGCCGGCGCCGGTGCGGCGCCCGCGGTTCCATCCGTCGCCGCCGCGGCCGTCGATCCGGCGGCCCTGCGCTCCACCATCACCCGTCTTGTGGGGTTCGGCACCCGTCACACCCTGTCCGATACGAACTCGCCCACGCGCGGCATCGGCGCGGCCCGCCGATGGGCCCGCGGTCGCTTCGAGGCGCTGGGCGGCGATTGCGGCGGCTGCCTTGCCATCGTTACGCCGGAGCAGAGTTTCACGGGGGAGCGAGTTCCGCTCCCGACGGTGGTGCAGGACGTCATCGCCATCCAGCGCGGCGTCAGCGACCCTGATCGGGTGGTGATCATCAGCGGCCACATCGACAGCCGCAACAGCGACCCCCTCAACGCCACCCGCAACGCCCCCGGCGCCAACGACGATGGCTCGGGCGTGGCGGCGGTTCTGGAGGCGGCCAGGGTGCTGTCCGCTCACAGGTTCCCGGCGACGATCGTCTATGCGGTGCTTTCCGGGGAAGAGCAGGGGCTGTACGGCGGTAAGGTTCTCGCCGACTACGCGCGCGCCCAGGGCTGGCGCGTGGAGGCGGTGCTCAACAACGACATCATCGGCAACACCCACGGCCAGGACGGCCGGGTCGTTGATCACGAGGTGCGCGTGTTCTCCGAAGGGGTGAGGGTCGCCGAGACGCCTGCCGAGGCGGCCGTCCGCCGTCGCGGCGGCGGCGAGATGGACTCCGCCTCCCGCAACCTGGCCCGCTATATGAGCGCCCTCGCCCAGGCCGGTATCCCGGAATTCCGTGTGCGGATGATCCTTCGACCCGATCGCGTCGGCCGCGGCGGCGACCAGCTGCCGATGCAGGAGGCCGGGCTCACGGCGGTGCGGATCACCGAGGGCGACGAGAACTACACGCGCCAGCATCAGGACGTGCGTGAGGAAGGGGGTGTGGCCTACGGCGATGTGCTGGAGGGTGTCGACTTTGCCTATCTCGCCCGGGTGACGCGGCTGAACGTCCTCACGCTTGCCGCCCTCGCCTCGGCGCCGGCTCCTCCCGGATCGGTCAGGCTCGACGGGGCGGTCACCGCGGACACCACCGTCAGCTGGGCCCCGGCGGTCGGAGCCAGTGACTATCGGGTCTGGTGGCGCGAAACCACCGACGCCCAGTGGAGCCCCGCGCAGAGCCGCGCCACCGGCGGGGCGCCGAGCCTGACGCTGAAGGGGATCAACATCGACGACTTCACGTTCGGCGTGTCGGCGATCGCCGCGGATGGATCGGAGAGTCCGGTGGAGTTTCCCGGTCCGGCCGGGGCCTTCTTCCAGTCGCCGGCTAGTTGAGGCCGGCGAGCCAGTTGAGAACCAGGCCCTCCAGCGCGATGCGGTGGTCGTTCCAGCCGTGGTCGGTCGCCACATGGCCGGTTTCCACCTTGCCGCCGCCGCGGGCGCGGATGGCCCTCACCAGGGCGTCGGTTTCGCCCGCCAGGCCGTCATCCGAGGTCAGGGCCAGATAGGGAGTCGAGACCAGGCTGGCGGCGGCCTTGGAGAAGGGCAGAGGGCCGGCGCCGGTCACGACCTCGTCGGCCATGCTCTGGGCCGTCACGCCGGCCAGGGCCTCCATGTTGCCCGCCATGATCTGAACCCGGGCAGAGGCGGGCGCTCCGGCCGCTCGCGCCATGTCGGCGGCGGAGAAGGTGACCAGGCCGGCCAGTTCCGGGTGATGGGCCGCGGCGGTCACCGCCACCCAGCCGCCCATGCTGTGTCCCATGATGACGATCTTCCCGGGATTGACGCCCAGCGCCGCGGCGTTGGCCGGGACGGCCAGATAGGCGAGCACCGCGCCGGCGTCCTCGATGTTTTGACCGAAACGGAACGTCCCCGGGCTGCCCCAGGATCCGCGATAGTTGAAGGTCACCGCGTTCCAGCCGGCGCGGCGGATCGCCTGGGCGAGGTCGAGGTTCTTCTCGTTGCCCGGCAGACCGTGACAGATGACCACCGTCGGATGCTCTCCGGCTCCGGCGGCGAGATAGGCCACGCCATTGATGGCCACGCCGCCGCTGGGGATATGCAGCACCGCCATGCGCGCCGGGTGGGCGGGATCCGGAGCGGGGTCCGTGTACACGGCGGCTGGCAGGCCCGCCGCGGGCGCCGCGCGGGCGCCGCCAGCGGTGGCCAGGGCGAGGGCGATCAGGGCGGCGAGACTGGGGCGCATGGAACTTTCCAGGTCAATGGGCGTCGGGTGTGCGCCCGGCATACCCCGCAAGCAGGCCCCGGGGCTAGGAGCCGCGGCTTCGCCAGCGCCAGCCACCCTCGGTCTTCAGGGCGCAGACCACGGCGAAGGCCACGATCAGGCCGCCCGCGGCGGCGCCCCGGACCCATCCGACCAGCAACACACCGCTGGCCAGGGTCCCGCCGACGAACAACCCCAGCGCCGCCCAGCCCTGCCAGGCGATCGGCAGGCCGCTGCCGATCCCATAGCGCCTGGCGGCGAACCACGGACGGCCGAGCGATCCGTTCATGGCATTGTCTCCCGTGGCCTCGGAGGGGACCGCATCGCGCCGGTCAGATTCGGTTCCAGTCCTGCCGCCGCGCCCACGCTGCCAGCGGCGTCGGCGTGATCGGCAACTTGGTCAGGGCCGAGGCCACGTCGACCACCAGGGGCGAGACCGGCTGGGCGTTGTACCAGCGATAGAACTGCGCCATGCGGTCGTACATGCCGTGGGGCTCGACATCGGGCGAGCCGGTGACCAGCAGGCTCATCTTCGAGGCGAATTCGTCGGGCGTCAGGCTCTGGAAGCGGATCGTGCGCCCGGCCGCCTGCGACAGGCGCTCGGCGACCTCGTCGCCCAGCAGGGTCTCGGGACCGCCCACCAGCACCTTCTCCGCTGTCAGGTCGTCGCGCCCAAGGCCCGTGGTGACATAGGCGGCCACGTCCTCCAGGCAGATCCAGTTGATTTTCAGCGACGGCGCGGCGGGATAGGCGAAGACGCTGTTGTTGACGATCGACGGCTTCGACCAGATGCGGATCATGTTGTCCATGAACACCACCGGCCGGACGATGACATAGGGCACGCCGCTGGCGGCGATGGCGTTCTCGATGTCGCGTCGGCCATCGTGCGCCGAGAGGCCCAGGTCGTGGTCCGCCACGAAACAGCTGGTGTTGAAGACGATCTTGCCCAGGCCGGCGCGCCGGGCGGCCGAGGCGATGCGGGCGCCGAATCCGGCCGCCCGGGCCCGATCGAACTCGAACGGCAGATGCATCGCCAGCCCGTCCTGGCCATCGAACGCCCGCACCAGCGACTCCTCGTCGTCGATGTCGGCGTGGACCACCGGCAGCTCGGCGTGGCGCGAGCCCTGCATGGCGTCGGTGCGCCGCACGCCGGCGGTGGGCTTGAATCCCGCGGCCAGCAGGCTGTCCAGCAGGGGCAGGCCCTGGTCGCCCGAGGCGCCCAGGACGATCACCTTGTCGATCACGGTCATGGCGGGCGACTCTCCGGAATGGCCTCAGGCGGCGGGAAGCTGGAGGCCAGAACGGCCGCCGACGCTGGCGATCACGACATCCGCAGTGGTCCTCACGCCCGCCATCCTCCCCCAACGCCTGTTGGCGCTTTGACGCAACAATGCTGTGATGGACAGGACAAATGCAACGGGGGAGACAAGCGACGATGGATCAGGCTCTGCGAGCGGTGATCGACCGCCAGGATATCGCCGAGCTGCTGGCCCGCTATTGCCGGGCCATCGACCGCCTGGACGAGGGCCTGCTGCGCAGCTGCTTTCACCCGGATTCGGTTCACGACCACGGCTATGTGGGGGCTTCGGAAGAGTTCTGCGGTTTCGCCATGGACGTCCTGCGCGCCTGCGTGGCCACGCACCATCAACTGGGCAACATTTCCATTCGCGTCGACGGCCACCGGGCCGACGCCGAAAGCTATTTCACCGCCTTCCACCGGCTCGGCGAGACGCCGCCGAAGGCCTTCGGCGCGGACGCCGCCGGCCTCGATCTGATCATCGGCGGGCGCTACATCGACCGGCTGGAGCGTCGCGCCGGCGAGTGGCGGATCGTCAGCCGCACCGGCGTTCATGACTGGCGTCGATTCGAGGCGCCGGCCGACCGCGGCTTCTACGACCTGCCGGCCGATCAGCGGGGCCGCCGCGACGCTGCCGATCCGGTCTACGCCCGGGGGACCTGAGCGCGACCATCGCCGGCCGGTTAGGCTTGACGAAGCCATCCGCGCGGTCTCCGCTGACGCCAACACTCGCCGACGGGAGACGCGCGCATGACCG
The DNA here is from genome assembly GCA_903923135.1 of uncultured Caulobacteraceae bacterium. Taxonomy (GTDB): domain Bacteria; phylum Pseudomonadota; class Alphaproteobacteria; order Caulobacterales; family Caulobacteraceae; genus Acaudatibacter; species Acaudatibacter lapponiensis. Next base: position 15,351 of record CAIXWN010000257.1, read on the forward strand.
GGCCCAAGACCGAGACAGCCGACTGGGCGTCGGTCGCCGACGAACTCGAATCGCTGCTGAAGCTGCGGTCGATCCCCTTCGCCATGAAGCTCTACGAGAATCGGGCCGACATGGAGGCGATCCCGCGCATCCGCCGCCCGGGCTCCATCCACACCCTCGACCAGGTCGTCGGCCAGGCCTCGCGGCTGGGCTGGACGGTGGGGGTCACCGCCGAGGATCTGGTGGGGGCCCAGTGCCGCGCCGTGGTCGGCCTGGGCGGGGCCAAGACGGAAGACTGGTATTCCGGCCAGCACATGACCGGCGTCTGGTTCTCCACCCGCGAGGACGCCGGCGCCCATCAGCAGGCCATGAACTGCGTGCCGGACGGACGATATGAGGCCCTGGCCGTCGGTCCCCTGGCGGCGGGCCGCCTGGGCGCGCCGGACATCGCCCTGTTCTACGCCACCCCCGGCGCGATGATCTATTTCATCAACGGCCTTCAGTGGTCGGGCTACAAACGCTTCGACTTTTCGGTGGTGGGCGAGAGCGCCTGCGCCGACTCCTGGGGACGGGCCCTGACCCTGCGCCAGCCCAGCCTGTCGATCCCCTGTTTCGCTGAACGGCGCTATGGCGGGGTTCTGGACGACGAGATGCTGATGGCCACGCCGCCGGAGTATCTGGTCACCGCCATCGCCGGAATGAAGGCCCTGGCGAAGAACGGCTTCCGCTATCCCTTCCCGCAGTACGGCGTCCAGCAGGACGTGCGCGCCGGCATGGCGGTCAGCTACGCCGCCAAGACCTGAGGATCGCTGCATGACCAACGACGCCCCCGCGGCCAACCAGGCCCAGATCGACTACTGGAACACGCTCGCCGGCCAGGTCTGGGCGCGCTTCCAGGCGCAGCTGGACCGGCAGCTCGAGCCCCTCGGCCGGGCCGCCCTGGCTGCCCTCGCCGCTTCGCCCGGCGAGCGGATTCTGGACATCGGCTGCGGCTGCGGGGTGACGACCCTGGCCCTGGCCGAACAGGTTTCGCCCGCCGGCTCGGTCCTGGGCGCGGACATCTCGGCGCCGATGCTCGAGATCGCCCGTCACCGGCCGTCATTGACCCCGGGCGTCGCCGTCACCTTCCGCCAAGCGGACGTCCAGTCCGACGACCTGGGGCGCGCCGCCTTCGACGCCGCCTTTTCCCGCTTCGGCGTGATGTTCTTCAGCGATCCTCCGGCGGCCTTCGCCAATATCCGCGCCGCGCTCAGACCCGGCGGGCGGCTGGCCTTCGTCTGCTGGCGGCCGCTGGCGGACAATCCCTGGATGGGCGCGCCGCTGGCGGCCGCGCGGCCCCTTCTGCCGCCCATGCCGCCGCCCGATCCCCTGGCGCCGGGCCCGTTCGCCTTCGCCGATCCCGATCGTGTTCGCGCCATTCTGTCCGAGGCCGGATTCGGCTCGATATCGATCGAGCCCTTCGACGCCCCGATCGGCGGCGGCGATCTGGAGGCGACCGTCGATCTGACCCTGCACGTCGGCCCTCTGTCGGCGGCGCTGCGCGAGCAACCCCATCTGCGCGAACCGGTAAGCGAGGCCGTGCGCGAGACCCTGCGGCCGTTCTCGACGCCCTCGGGCGTGATGATGCCGGCGGCGGTGTGGATCGTGCGGGCGACCAACCTCTGAGGGCCCCCTGGCCCGACCCGCCGCAACCGCCTAGTCTTGCTGAAAACACTCCTGGGAGGACATCTGAATGCTGAGTTGGACCGTGGGCGCGGTGAAGATCACCCGCATCGTCGAACTGGAAATGCCGGTCGCCTACAACGCCGAACACCCCTTCCTGGCGGAGGCGACGCCGGAAGCCCTGCGCACCATGCCATGGCTCTATCCCAATTTCGTCGACGAGGAGGATCGCATGCGCCTGTCGATCCACGCGCTGCTGGTCGAGGCCCCCGGGGTTCGACTGGTTGTCGACACCTGCGTCGGCAATGACAAGGTCCGTCCGAGCCTGATCGGCAAGAAGCCGCTGGCCACTAACTTCCTCGGCCACATGGCCGAGGCCGGCTGGACCCGCGAGAGCGTCGACACCGTGGTCTGCACCCATCTGCACGTGGATCACGTCGGCTGGAACACCATGCTTGAGGACGGCAAATGGGTCCCGACCTTCCCCAGGGCGCGATACCTCATCGGCAGGACCGAACTGGCGCACTGGCAGGGCGAGGACGACAAGGAGCAGCAGGAAATCCTGTCCGACTCGGTGCAGCCGATCCTCGACGCCGGCCTGGCCGAACTGGTCGACATGGATCACCGCATCTCGCCCGAGATCCGCCTCGCGCCGACTCCGGGCCACACGCCCGGCCACGTCAGCGTGATGATCGAATCGCAGGGCCAGACCGCGGTGATCACCGGCGACATGACCCACCACCCGTGCCAGCTGGCCCACCCGGACTGGTCGCCGCCGTTCGACAGCGACCCGGTCGCCGCGGCGGGCATGCGCCGCTCGATGTTCGCGCAGTGGGCCGACAAGCCGATCCTGGTCATCGGCACCCACTACGCGGCCCCGACGGCCGGCCATGTGAAGACCGACGGGGACGCCTTCCGGTTCGACGTCTAGCCTGGCGCGAGGGCTCGCAACGGGATCCAGATCTCGTTGCGCCGCATGAACCACGGCGTCCAAGGCGGATCGTAACGGGCGAGAGAGGGCGGGCCGGCCGCGTGCAGGTGATGGCTCGCGACGAACGCCTCCAGAAGCCCTGTCTGAAGGCGAATGTCGCTCTCGCCAGCGAGGCCCGAGAAGCGCACCACGGCCAGCCGGGACGGGGGCAGGGCGCGCAGATGGACGCGGGCGTCGTTGGGCGTCGGGAGCGTGGCGAGGGTGTATCCCGCTGGCATGATGAACTGGACCTGCCAGGCGCCCGGCGCGCCCGTCTGAGTCACCGGCGCGGTCATCGGGATGCTCTCGCCGGCGGCGCGCGCCTGCACCACGGGTGCGGTCATGGCGAGGCTCTGCTTGCGGGTGTTGCCCCCAAAGATATAGCTGGCCAGCAGGCGGAAGCCGGCGTTGACGGCCTGGCCGCGGTCGCCGCTGACCGTCACCTCGGCGGCGATCAGCGCGGGGTAGTCGCGCACTTCGATGGCCCCTTCCTGCAACGTGGCGCGGTAGGACGGCTCTGGCGTGGCCATGGCGGGACCTCCGAGGAGCAGAAAAAGGCTGGCGCAAACCCACAGCAGAGGCTTCATGCGAAGTGTCCCATCCGGCCCGCCGTGCGATGCGATTTGACTCAGGTCAACGGCGGCGCGCCGGGCTGATGGCTAAGGTCGGCTATCAGGAGGCGGCTGTCATGTCCGAAGAAACACCCCAGTTGGAGCCTTTGTTCCAGACCGCTGAGTTCGAGCGGGCGGACGGGCGCGTCAGGGCCCGGTTCGGTCTGACGTTGGAGAATCATCTCGACGAGGTCTGGGCGGCGCTGACGTCGCCGGACAAACTGGTCGACTGGCTCGCCCCGGGTGAGATCGACGCCCGCCCCGGCGGGACCGTGAAACTGAATTTTGTCGACAGCGGCATCGTCATCGACAGCACCATTTCGGACATCGACCCCTGGCGGGTGCTGGAGTTTTCCTGGAGCGGTCCCGGCGAGGCGGAGCGGCCGATCCGCTTCGAACTGGAGCCGGTGGGCGCGGCCGTGGGGCTGGTGCTCACCCTGAGCGTGCCCGAGGCGGAAGACGCCGGCCGAGCCGCCGCCGGCTGGGCGGCCCACCTGGAGATGCTGGCCGCCGCCCTGGCGGGGGTGCCGATCAAGTTCCCCTTCGAAGTGTTCAAGGCCGCCCGCGACGCCTACCGCACCCGGCTCGCCGTCGACCAGACCGCCTGACGCGTCCCCGGCGTCAGCCGACGTCGCCGCTCGCCCGCGCCAGGGGATTTGGCGTGGGCGCCGCGATGCGGACCAGGGTGTTGCGATCGGTGTGATGGAACGGTTCCGGGCGGCCGCGCACCTGCAGCACCGTGTCCTCGAAATAGGACCAGCTGTCGTCGTCGTGCAACGTCACGGCCATGGTGAGGGCGTCGGTCCGGAAGGCGTCCTCCAGGAACGGCGCCGATGAGATGCCGTTCATCGTTGAACCCCGTACGGCGCTGACCTCGAACCGGCGGGCGTCCGCTGTCGCCTGGCCGGTAGCCAGCACGGTCTGGCCGCGCGGCATGGTCAGGGTGTGGATGATCTGGCCGGTGGCCGGCTCCCACAGCCAGTAGCCCACCTGGTCGTGATAGGTCTCGGTCTCGCCGGGCTTGGTGCTGCGGGTGTGATAGCGCAGGCCGTAGAGCAGCTGCGGACCGTTGGACTGCGGGTCGATCGGCTGCAGATCGATGTGCTCGACGAACACCTGGCGCCGCGGCGCCCCGGCGTCGGGATTGACGTCGAGTCCCTTGGTTCCCTCCCAGACGCCGGCGAGGGCGGTCAGAGGGCCGAGGTTGGCCAGGGTGTTGACGTCGATGTTGTCCTGTTCGGTGAAGATGTCCTCGGGTGTCTCGCTCATGTCCGCCTCGTATTCTCGCTCGCCCCGGATTGTCCAGACGGCCACGCATCGTCTAACGCTGCGGTCTGACAGCAAGCCCGGGCGGGAGACGGCGCCATGCCGCGCGAGACCATCGGCGACATCGATATCCACTGGGAGCGCCAGGGCGAGGGACCTCCACTGCTGTTCATCTCCGGCACGGGCTCCGACCTGCGCAACACGCCCAACGTCTTCGATGGACCGTATCCGAAGACCTTCGATGTGCTCGCCTACGATCAACGGGGCCTTGGCCAGACCTCCCGGCCGGACGCAGCCTACTCCATGGCCGGCTATGCGGACGATGCAGCGGCCCTCATGGCGCATGTCGGCTGGGAAAGCGCCCTGGTGCTCGGCGTCTCGTTCGGCGGCATGGTGGCCCAGGAGCTGGTGCTGCGCCATCCGGCGATGGTCAGCCGCCTCGTTCTGGCGTGCACCTCGCCCGGCGGGGCCGGCGGGGCCTCCTTTCCTTTCCACGAGATCGGCCACCTGGACCGGGAGGCCCGTTCCCGTCTGCTGATCCCGATCTCCGACACCCGCCGTGACGCGGCCTGGGCGGCCGCCAATCCCGAGGTTTATGAGCAGTGGGTGGCCTTCGGCGCCGCCGATCCCTTCGCTGAGGAGCCCGGCCACACCATGGGCGCCCGCCGCCAGCTCGAGGCCCGCGCCCTGCACGACACCTGGGAGCGGCTTGGCGATATCGCCTGTCCGGTGCTTATCGCCGCCGGACGCTACGACGGCGTCGCCCTTCCGCAGACCCAGGAAAACATGGCCGGTCGTATTCCCGGCGCAACCCTGCGTTTCTTCGAGGGCGGCCACATGTTCATGCTGCAGGATCGCGCCGCCAACACCGCCATCATCGATTTCCTCAAGGGCTAGATAGAAAGCCTGGGGCCCTCCGGAGCCCGCCGACCCTTGCGCTTCCCGGCGGCGTCGTTAGGTGACTGACGATAACCTGAATTTTCCCAACCCAGAGAGCCTGCCCGTATGACCGATCTCTTCTCGCCCCTGACCCTCGGCCGCGGGCCCACCTGGAAGAACCGCTTCATGCTGGCGCCGCTGACCAACAGCCAGAGCCATGTGGACGGCACGGTGTCGGACGACGAACAGCGCTGGCTCGCCTATCGCGCCACCGGCGGCTTCGGTCTGGTGATGACCGCAGCAGCGCATGTCCAGGCGGTGGGGCAGGGGTTCCCGGGCCAGCTGGGCGTGTTTTCCGATAACCATCTGCCCGGACTGATGCGGCTGGCCGACGCCTTGCGCGCCGAGGGCGCCGTCTCCTCGGTTCAGCTTCACCACGCCGGCATCCGCTCGCCGGCCGCGCTGATCGGCGAAGCCCCGCGGGGTCCCTCCGAAGACGCGGCCACCGGCTCGCGCGCCCTGACCCTCGGCGAGGTCGAGGCCCTGATCGAGGACTTCATCACCGCCGCGGTGCGCACGGAGAAGGCCGGCTTTGACGGCGCCGAATTGCACGGCGCCCACGGCTATATCCTGTGCGCGTTCCTCAGCCCGGAAACCAACCGCCGCACCGACCGCTATGGCGGCTCACTCGACAATCGCGCCCGCATCCTCTTCGAGATCATCGACGGCGTGCGCGCCCGCACCGGTCCGGATTTCCAACTCGGCCTGCGGCTGTCGCCCGAGCGCTTCGGCCTGCGCTTCGCCGAACAGCGCGAGGTGGCCCGCCAGGTGCTCGGCCACGGAAAGCTGGACTACCTCGACATGTCCCTGTGGGACACGTTCAAGACCCCGGTGGAGGCGGACTTCGCCGGCAAGCCCCTCATCGACTGGTTCGTCGATCTGCCCCGGTCGGGAACCCGTCTGGGCGTGGCCGGCAAGCTGATGGGCGGCGCCGACTGCCGCCGGGTAATGGAGCACGGCGCCGACTTCCCGATCATCGGCCGCGGCGCGATCCTGCACCACGACTTCCCCAGGCGCATCCAGGCCGACCCCGACTTCCACGCCGTACCGCTGCCAGTGACGCGGGCATGGCTGCGCAACGAACGCCTCGGCCCGACGTTCATCGACTATATGAACGGCTGGAAGGGTTTCGTCGCCCAGGACGAAAGCGCCACCGTCGGCGCCTGGTTCCTCTCCCCTGTCTTGATCCGGCGCATGGCGCGCCGGGGTCAACTCTGGTCGTCTGGCGAGAGAAGGACAGACGAGGCCATGGCGGAAAGCGATCAGCCCGTGAAAGGCGATAGCGCTTTCAACCGGCGGTTGATCACCATCGCCGCTCTGGCGCTCGCCGTGGCGCTGGTCTGGAAGCTGGCCGGTCTGCTCATTCTGCTGTTCGCGGCGATCCTCCTGGCGATCGCCCTGGCGGCGATGGCCGATGGTCTGCGACGCGTGGCGCCGCTGCCGCGCAAGGCCGCGATCGTCCTGGCGGCGCTGTCGATCCTCGCCGTGCTGGCCGCGGTGGTGGCGCTGTATGGCTGGCGGATTGTCGACCAGTATCAGGCGATCCTCGGCAAGCTTCGCGACAGCGTTCATACGGTGCTGGTTTTCGCCCGAGCTCACGACTGGAGCCGGGCGCTCCTTCAGAGGGCGAACGGAGCCGGCGTGGTCGACGCCACCGACACCCTCGGGCCGCTTCTGGGTTCGGTTCTGGGCGCCACCAGCCGCTATCTGGCCTACGGGCTGATCGTGCTGGTGACCGGCGTCTTTCTCGCTCTCGATTCCGGCCGCTACATCCGCGGGGTGCTCGTCATGGTCCCTCCGGCGGCGCGTGGGCGCGCGGCGGATTTCGTCGCCCGTAGCGGCTCGGTGCTGCGCCTTTGGCTGATCAGCCGCCTGGTGGTGATGGCGGCCATAGGGGTCCTGGCCAGCGCCGGCCTTCTGTTGCTGGGCATCCAGGGGGCGATCCTGCTGGGCCTGACCGGCGCCCTGCTGACCTTTATTCCCTATATCGGAGCCATTCTCGCCGCCGTGCCGGCGGTTCTGGTGGCGCTCACCGTCAGTCCCACCCAGGCCGTGCTCACCGGCCTGATGTTCTGGGGGGTTCACACCATCGAGGGCACCTTCATCACCCCGGTGGTGCAAGACGAGGCGGTCAGTCTTCCGGCGGTGACGACGATTTTCTCAACGCTCGGCTTCGCGGTGCTCTTCGGCCCGTCGGGCGTCATTGTGGCCAGCCCGCTGGTGCTGGTGATCGGCGTCGCCATACGGCTGTTCTATCTGGAGGACCGCCTCGGCGAGGCGCCCCAGCCCGTGGAGTCACGCCGGCTGGTCTGGCCATGGCGCCGCGACATTCAACCGGAAACGGCTCATGGCCCTTCGACCGATCCCCGCTGACAGACTTCAAGGCGCGACTGACGACCGCACAGGCCTCACGGCCGTGCTGGTGGCCGAGCGGCGCGCGCGCTTCGGTTTCAACGACGTCGTGGTCGCGGCGCCGTCCACCTGGCTGACGCTGCTGCGGGACACCGCCGCAGACCCGATGATCTGGTTCCTGGTCGGCATGAGCGTCCTGTTCACGGTGATCGGCGACTACGCCGAGGCGGCCGTGCTCGGGGTGGCGCTGCTGCCCCTGATGGGGATGGACGCCTATCTGCATCGCCGCACCCAGAGTTCCACCGCCGCCCTGTCCAGTCGACTCGCCGCCCGGGCGACGGTGATCCGCGACGGCACGGCCCTGACCATCGCCGCGCGCGAGGTCGTTCCGGGTGATCTTGTCGAGGTGGTCGCTGGGGCGGCCTTTCCCGCCGACGGCCTGGTCGTGGCGGCGACCGACGCGCAGGTCGACGAGTCTTCCCTGACCGGCGAATCCTGGCCGGTGCGCAAGCGTCCCCTGCCGCCAGGCCCCACGCCGCCGGTTTCGGCCGGGTCTGACCACTGGGTGTTCGCCGGCACGCGTCTGCTCGCCGGCCAGGCCCACGTGCGGATCATCAGTATCGGCGCCGAGACCCTCTATGGCGAGATCGTGCGCTCGGCGGTGATCGGCAGTCACGCCCGCACGCCGATGCAGAACGCCATCGCCCGCCTGGTGGCCATCATGCTCGCCGGGGCGCTTGCCCTGTGCGTGGCGCTTGCGATCATCCGCCTGATCCAGGGCCACAGCCTGTTCGACGCCTTCCTCAGCGCCGCAACCCTGGCCATAGCCGCGCTCCCGGAGGAGTTTCCGGTCGTCTTCACCTTCTTTCTCGGCGTCGGCGTCTATCGGCTGGCGCGGCGCCAGGCGCTGGTGAGGCGGGCGGTGGCGGTCGAGAACATCGGTCGGGTGACCTGCATCTGCTCCGACAAGACCGGGACGCTCACCGAGGGCGTTCTCACTCTCGCCCACGACAGTCCGGCGACCGGCGTGACCCGCCCGGACCTGCTGGCCTGGGCCGCCGCCGCGGCGCGGCCGGACAGCGGCGACCCCCTCGATACCGCCCTGATCGCCGCGGCGGCGGCGGCGCCGGCCTTCGAGCGCCTCGCTACTTTTCCGTTCACCGAGGATCGTCGCCGGGAGACCGCCGTGGTCAGATGGGCCGGTGGGGACCGTCTCGCCGTGGTCAAGGGCGCCCCGGAGACGGTCATCGATCTATGCGCCGGGCCGGCCGCCGCCATGGCCGACTGGCGACGTCAGGCGACAGACTTCGCGGCAAGCGGGCACAAGGTGATCGCCATCGCCACCCGGCCCCTGCCGCAGACCGATGCGATCGATGTCGAACCTGACGCCGGCTTCGTCATGGGCGGGCTGCTCGCTCTGGAGGACCCGCTGCGCGAGGGCGTGCGCGAGGCCGTCGCGGCCTGCCGCGGCGCCGGCATCCGGGTGATCATGATCACCGGCGACCATCCCGCCACCGCCGAAGCGATCGCCCGGGACGCCGGTCTGGGGGGCGACCATCCCGTCGTCGTCCTGGCCGAGGATCTGGATGGCGACAGCCATGGCTCCGCCGCGGCGTTTCTTCTGGGCGTCGACGCGGTCGCCCGCGCCGCGCCCGGACAGAAGCTCCGGCTGGTGAAGGCGCTGCAGGCCGCCGGCGAGATCGTCGCGGTCACCGGCGACGGGGTCAACGATGTGCCCGCCCTGCAGATCGCCGACGTGGGTGTCGCCATGGGCGAGCGTGGAACCCAGAGCGCCCGTGAAGTGGCGGCCATCGTCCTGCTGGATGACAACTTCCGCACCATTGTCCGGGCGATCGGCGAGGGCCGGCAGCTGTTCCGCAATCTCCAGCTTTCCTTCGCCTACATTCTGATGGTGCACATTCCGCTGGTGCTCAGCGCGGCGCTGATCCCCCTGGCCGGACATCCCCTGCTGTATCTTCCCATCCACGTGGTCTGGCTTGAGCTGATCATCCACCCCACGGCCCTGCTGGTGTTTCAGGATCTGCCGACGTCCGACCGGCTGCTGCCGACCGTCCGGGCTGGCCGGCCGCGGTTCTTCGGTCCCCGGTCATGGCTGGTGATCACCGTTTCGGGGTTGCTGATGGCGGCGATCATCTATTTCGGCTTCGACAGGGCGCTGGGCGGCGCGGACAACGTCGAACACGCCCGCTCGCTGGCCCTCGGGGCGTTGATCGCCACCAGCGCCGCCAGCACCGCCGCGCTCAGCGGTCTGAAGACCTGGACCGCCAGAACCGTCGTCGCCGCCAGTCTGGCCAGTCTGGCGCTGCTGGTTCAGGTTCCCATCCTGGCGGGCCTGGTGGCGCTGCGCCCGCTGCACCTCGATGACTGGGGACTGATCGCCGGCGCCGGCGCGCTGGCCGGGCTGCTCGCCCTGCTCGTGAAGGCCTCGCTTGTCGAGCGGACCCGGGCCGCCGCGGCGTGACGGGCGAGACACGGCGGCGGCCGTCGGCATAGGATCGGCGAGGTTCAACATCCGAGGCCCGATCATGGCGTTCGCCCAGCTTTCCAAGGTGCGTCTGGAGTATCTGACCCATGGCGAGGGGCCGGAGCGCGTGGTGTTCATCCACGGCTTCCAGGCGTCTGCCCGCATCTGGCAGGTGGTGCAGCAGGCCTTGCCGCCCGAACGCTACACCTCAATCGCCATCAACAACCGCGGCGCTGGCGCCTCCGAAGCCCCGCCGGACGAGGCGGACTTCACCATCCCCATCTTCGCGGCCGACGCGGTCGAACTGGTGACCTCGATCGGCTGGAGCGACTCCACCCTGGTCGGCCATTCCCTGGGCGGGGCGATCGTGGCGCAGATGGCTGCTGACCATCCGGGTCTGTTCCGGGGGCTGGTCCTTCTCGACCCGGCCGATCCCGAGGGCCGTGAGATTCCTGGCGGCGCGGCTGCCATTGACGCCATCGTCGACCGCGCAATGGCGGCGCGGCGGGAGCAGCTGGAGCGCGGCGGGGCCGGCGACGGGATCGACGCCTCCGGCGCCGGCGCCACGGCGGAGATGATGCGGGCCCTGGCCGCCGACATGCGCGCCGCCCCTGAACGCCGGCTTCGCGGCTCGCTGCGGTCGATGATCAACATCCGTATCGGTGATCGCCTCAAAGGCCTGCCCATGCCTGTGCTGCTGGCCGGGGGCGACGCCGACGAGCTCATACCGGTGGCGAACATGCTGGCCACCTGGGCGCGGTTTCCGGCCGGGACGGGCCTGCATTTCTGGCATGGGGTCGGCCATTCGCCCAACCTCGACTGCCCCCTGGAGCTGGCCGCGCTGTTGCGCCGATTTGTCGAGACCACGATCCCGGCGCGGACGGCCCGGCCGGCGGTTTAGCCCCGCCGCGGTTGGGGGGTCGCCTTGACGACGCGGCTCATATGCGCCCAAGCTGAGCTTTGGTCGCCGTGACGGGCGAACCCGGGGATGATCCACCATGTACAATGTTGTGCTTGGCGATTCAGTGGTTGCTCACGTGGATGGCACGCAGTTCATCCTCCGGATCGCCCTGCTCGTCGTCCTCGTGGGCGGCCTGATGTGGCTGGTGCGGTCGCGCAAGTTCTGACCGCGCCGCGCCGGCCGCCGGTCCGTCAGGCCGCGACACCCCTCGGCGGCGCCAGCCACAGGCTCAGCGGCGGGGCGTCGCGCACAGGTGTCGCCGCGCTGCCCACCGGAATGACGCCGAATCCCGCCGCCGCCTCGGCGAAACGCACCGGGCTGGCGACCGGAGCCGTGGCGGCCGGCGGCGGATCGCCGATGATCACGTCGCCGTAGAACCCGGATCCGGCCGAGGTGCTGGTCACGGTCAGCACGGCGCGAAGGGTCAATGTATCGGCGTTGATCTGCGGATTGGTGGCCAGCGAGCCCAGGTCCACCGCATGGTTGGTAAACCAGGTCTGGGCGTCGGTGGCGCTGGCGAAGGTCTGGTGGATGAGGTCGGTCCCGTCGGCGTAGAGGTCAAAGGTCACCCCGGTGACGCCGGTTCCCAGGGTCGTCCCGCCGTAGAAGCCGATGACCAGGTCCTTGCGGGTCGCCAGCCTGGTCAGGTCGACCGTCTCGTCGATCTCGGAAGTGGAGACCTGCGACGCCGCCGTTCCGCCGGTGGAGTAGCCGCCGCCGAGTTCGCCGATGGCGAAGAACACCGGTGAGGCGCCGAACGTCGTCTTGATGACGCTGTTGGCGTTCAGCACCGCGGTGCTGCTGGCGGCGCTGGGCGCGCCCATGACCACGGCGATCGACTGGGCGCCCGTGGCGAACAGGGCAGGGGTCCCGCCGATGCCGGCATGGGCCGTCGCCAGGCTGGTTCCGTCGACAGTTCCTCCGGCGATCGCCGCGACCGATTGCACCAGTTTGCCGGCCGCCAGGCTGGTCTGAGCGGTCGCGCCCAGGGTCCCCGAGGTTCCCGTGGCGGTGGCCGCCGCCGCCGCGGCCCCGGCTGTCTTCGCACTCTGGCCCCCGGTGGCGGTGGACTGCAGGGTGAGGGCCCCGCCCTGGGCTGTGATCGTCGCCGTTGCCGCGCCGCCAGCTCCGGCTGATCCCAGACTGGACGCCCCGCCGGCGCCGCCTCTGGCTGTGGAGGTGGCGTAGATCGACCCCGTTGCGGTCAAGGTGAGCCCGGAGACGGCCTTGCCGCCGGCCGCGCCGGCCAGGGTTCCGGTTTCCGCACCGCCGTTGCCGCCATTGGCGGCGTTGATGGCCTGCAGCGACACGCTCTGGTGGGCGTTGGCGGTGTCGTCGAAGGTGAGGGTGGCGGTCGCCGCGCCGCCCGATCCCGCCGCCCCACCCGCCGCGGCCCCGCCGGACCCGGCCGAAGCGGTCTGCTCCAGGTCAAGGCTACCGCCTTGCGTTGATCCGCTGACGGCGTTGACCAGGGTGCTGGCCCCGCCCCGGCCGCCGATGAAACCCGCCCCGCCGGTCCCGCCGTGCTCATAGACAATGGCCTGCGCGGAGGTGACGCCGGTCGCCTTGGCCGTCACCTTGCCCGCCGCGGCCGCCCCACCGGCCCCGCCGGAGAATCCCGTGCCGGTTGAGGCGCCCCCGGCTCCCGCCGTCGCCGTGCTTGAGGCCCTGGCTGTGGTTCCACCCGTCGCAACACTGATCGCCGTCGAGACCGCGCCGCCGGCGCCGCCGGCCCCGTTGAAATAAGCCGCTCCACCCGCCCCGCCGGTGGCGCCGACGTCGGCCCTCGCGTCCGTCGCGGCGGTGACGACGCCAGTTGAGGAGGCGGCGCCGCCCGCTCCGCCCGGCCCCGTGCCGCTGCTGGTTCCACCGGCGCCGCCGGTGGAGCCCGCTTGGCCCCACGCCTGGCCGATGGTGCTGGTGACGGTGCTCAGCGCCGTGCCGGAGGCCCCGGCATGCCCTGGCGTGCCGGAGTTGCTCTCGCCCGCGCCGCCGGCGCCGCCGACGCCAATGGCAATAACATTCAGTGTTGCGCTGGTGGAGTCGGTGACCGTCATTGTCGACTTGCCTGCGCCACCTGCGCCCGACACGCCGCTCGAACCGGGTCCGCCGGCGCCGCCCTGGGCGGTCTGATAGAGGTTGAGACTCCCGTCGCTGCTCGAGCCCGTGGCCGCATTGGTGAGGGTGCTCGCCGCCCCGGCGCCGCCCGTCGCGCCGTCGTCGCCGGATCCGCCGTTGCCGCCGTATTGCAGCACGTCGGCCGTGACCCTATCGCCAAGGCCGGCGCCGACAGCGTGTGCGCTGGCCTTGCCCGCCACGCCGGCGCCGGCGAAAGAGCCGACGCCGTCGCCCCGGCCGCCTGCACCCCCGACCGCCTGGGCGGTGGCCACCACGGTCGCTCCGGCCCTGGTGGTGCTGTTCGCGGTGGCCGTCGCCGTGCCGAAGGCCCCGACGCCGCCACTGGCGTTGCCCACCGAAGCCGCAGGTTGGTTGCCGAACACGCTGCCACCCGCCCCCCCTGTAGCGTTCGCCGTCGCGTTTACCGAGTTCGCCGCGGTGAGACTTGTAACCGCCGTAGCCGCCGCGCCGGGGCGGCCCGGATTGCCCGCCGCGCCGCCGCCCCTGTCGCCGGCGCCGCCTGTGCCGCCCTGCGCGGCGGCAGTCCCGTAGACCACGGCGCTCTGGCTGCCGGGCGTTGCTGAATCATGAAAGGTGAGGCTGGACTCGGCGCCGCCGCCCAGGCCGGCCACGCCACCGTCGCTATAGCCTCCGTTACCCCCTATGGCCGTCTGTGAAAGGGATAAGGAGCCGCCGGTAGTGCCGCCATTGACGGCGTTGATCAGGGTGCTGGCGGCGCCGGCGCCGCCGTTCGCGCCATTCCCGCCGAGCCCGCTTCCATTGCCGCCCTGCTGCGTGACGGTGGCGACCGCCGACGTGGTCCCGAAAGCGGAGGCGGATGTGCCGGAGGCGACGCCGCCGGACCCGCCAGTGGCGCCGACGCCCAGGCCGACCGCTCCGGCCATGTACCCCGAAAATCCCCCTGACATGGCGGACGCCGAGGCGGCGCCCAGCGTATTGAGCGCGGTGGCCGTCGCCGTGGCCGCGCCGGCGTTCCCGCCGTTTCCGCCAGGTCCTGCGGGGCCGCCGCCGTTACCGCCCTCGGAGATGGCCTCGGCGGAAACTACGGCGACATTGGCGACGGTCGAGGAGGCTGTCGCATCCGCGGCGCCGCCGCTTCCACTGGCAAGCCCGCCGCCGCCGAACGCATCGGCGGAGTTGTCGGTGTCCGGGGAGCCGGAGTTGGTCGCGCTCGCGGCCCCGCCGGGGGCCCCATAGACCGTAACGTTGGACATCGCGCTCCCTCCGTTCGCCTCGGCCCGGGCTGCGCGGCTGCGGCTGGCGCCGGCATCGTTGAGGCCTCACTCCCCCGGCCGGGCTGTTTCCATCCGGCCTTAAGCCTAAAGCAAGCTTAGCCAATCACCGTCATTTGGTTTACGCAACGAAAACGCGGGGCGGGACCTGTCCGAACACGAAATTTTGCTCCAGCGACAGACCGCGTCGCAATCCGTCCAGTTCTTCGACTCTCACGCCGGGTTTGCCAGCATCGGGCGCCAGAGTTCGGGCGAGGCGGTTGTGACCCCGCTCATTGCGGCCGGGGTCGCCCCCAGCGCCGCTGCCGCCTGGGCGAAGCGCACCGGGCTGGCGACCGGAGCCGTGGCCGCCGGCGGCGGATCGCCGATGATCACGTCGCCGTAGAAGCCCGAGCCGGCCGAGGTGCTGGTCACGGTCAGCACGGCGCTCAGGGTCAGGCTGTCG
>CAIXWN010000258.1 GCA_903923135.1 uncultured Caulobacteraceae bacterium
CGCGCGCCTCCCGCCGCTGCCGGCTCCGGCCGCCGGCCATCAGGTCTTCCACCAGGGCGGTGACCTCGTGGTGCGGCGAGTGGAAGCTGTGGCCGCCCAGATCGAAGACGCCGCCGCCGAACGACACCGAGCGGCACAGGCCGCCGACCTCCCCGCTGCTCTCGACAAGGCGCGCGCCGGGACCGTAGGCCATCGCAAGGGCCAGCCCTGTCGGACCGGCGCCGATGATCAGCAGATCGGACGCTCTCGACACCAGATCTCTCCCCCTCCGGCGCATCCGGGCCGGCCAGAGAGCCCACGCCTCCCCGGACCGTCAAGCACCGGACGGTTTCTTGTGGCCGCGGAGGGGCCATGCTAGCCGGGACTCCCCGACGAGGGGCGGGTCGAGCATCGGGCATGTCAAACACCTCGGATCTGACCTTCATCGTGCCCTGCAAGGGTCGGCTCGATCATCTGCGCGCCAGCCTGCCGCGCCTGGACGCCCAGCCGAACTGCGATGTGGTGGTTGTCGACTCCCGCTGCCCTGACGGCGCCGCAGACTGGGCGGCGCAGGCCTTCCCCCGCACGCGGGTCGTGCGCCTGGACGACGGCGGAAAGTTCAATCTTTCCCGGTGCCGGAACGCCGGTCTGAAGGTCTGCAAGACGCCCTGGGTGTGTTTCATCGACGCCGATGTGGTGATCTCGACGGACTTCCGGGACGACGTCGTCCCGCAGCTGACCGAGGGCGCCTATTACCTGTTCGCCAACTTCGCCAACCGCAGCGACCTGACCGGCACCTGCATCGTCGACCGGCGCGAGGCGGAGAGGCTGGAGGGCTACGACGAGGTCTTCGAGGCCTGGGGTGGCCGCGACCGCGACTTCTACATGCGCCTGAACCTGGCCGGGCTCAGGCCGGTGACGCTGCCTAATACGGCCATCGACGAGATCATCGCCCACTCGGACGACCTTCGCACGACGTTCTACGACCGCAAGGACATCCGCTTCAGCCAGTCGGTCTCGGCGATGTACCGGCTGGCAAAGTTCAACATCCTGAGCAACGGCGGCGTCCAGTGTCTGACGGCCCGGGACCGCAGACATCTCTACGCCAGCGCCGAACAGGCGCTGCGCCAGGCGATGCAGACAAACAGCCGCAAGGCCCACCTGCAGCTTGAACTGCCTGTAGGCGGGCCGTTCGCGCCGGCCCTCGGCGCCGTGCGGCAGACCCTGTCCATAGAAATCGACACCGCCAGGGCGCGGCGATAGGCGCTCCGCGCCGCAGCCGAAACCCACCGGAACATCAGGACACCTCAAGTCCAGGGTAGAAAAACTATTTTGCCGGGGGCGTCGTCGCCCTTTAGCCCGACGCCATCCGGTCGTCGGAGCCCCGATTGCGTGCAGCCGAGTCCCCCTCTCAGGGGGCGACCCGCGCGAACGGGTCGCGGACTTCGGAAGCCAAAGGACCTGAAGCGACCGCTTCCAAACTCACCCGTTATGCAGTTAAAGCGCACAACGAAACTCATTCCGGCGCACACGCCGCAGGGGGACCATCCTATGAGACGACTCCATCCGACCGCGACGGCTATCGGCGCGATTCTGGCCGTCAGCCTGGCCGGCGCCGCCGAGGCGAAACCCGCCGCGCACCACAGACACGCCGCGGCCCCGTCGAAGGAAACCGTCGAGCTGCAGGGCGAGGTCCAGAGCCTGAAGGCGGAAATCCAGGCCCTCGAAGCCCGCCTCGACGCCCAGGCTCAGGCGCAGCAGCAGACCCAGGCCCAGGTACAGGCGGCTCAGACCCAGGCCCAGAGCGCCCAGACCACCGCCCAGGCCGCGGCGACGCAGGTCCAGGCCGAGCAGTCTCAGATCCTGACCATCCCCACCCAGGTCGACACCGCCACCAAGAAGGCCGCGCCCAAGCCCGGCTGGTGGAACGAGACCAAGGTGGGCGCCACCGTGTTCGCCGACATCAGCAACATCGACAACCGCAACGCCGCTGGCAAGACCGCCCAGAGCGGCACGAACTACGACATCAAGCGCGCCTACCTGATCGTCGAGCACAAGTTCAACGACACCTATTCATTCAACCTGACAACGGACCTGACCTTCGACAGCAACGCCACCTCGCCCAGCGGCGCGGCGTCGGTGACCAACAACGAGGCCGGCGGCGCCAACACCGCCAGCGGCATCAAGTCGACGCAACTGTTCGTGAAGAAGGCCTATCTGCAGGCGCACTACAACGACGCCTTCAACGTCCGCCTTGGCGCCGCGGAACTGCCCTGGGTGCCGTTCGTGGAAAACATCAATGGCTACCGCTACGTCGAACAGATGTTCATCGACCGCACCAAGTTCGGCACCACCACCGACTGGGGGGTGCACATCTTCGGCAACCTGTTCGATCACATCGTCGGCTACCAGGTTTCGATCGTCGACGGGGAAGGCTTCAAGCAACCGTCGCTGGGCACGGTCAACCGCACCAACGCCGTGGACGTGGAAGGCCGGATCAACGCCACCTACAAGCACTTCACCGTGGCGGTGGGCGGTTATGACGGCAAGCTCGGCAAGGACGTCTCCGGCGTGGCCACCTACAACACCGCCCAGCGCTTCGACGCCCTGCTCGCCTACACCGACAGCAAGGTCCGGTTGGGGGCGGAATATCTGTGGGCCCGCTATTGGGCCGACGTGACCCAGGCCAACCATGCGAAGACCAACACCACCGAAGGCTACTCGGTGTTCGGCTCATACAACTTCACCCCGAAGGTGGCGGTGTTCGGTCGCTATGACTGGATCAAGCCCAAGGCCGACACCACGCCTGGCGAGAACGAGAACTTCTTCGACGTCGGCGTGTCCTACAAGCCGATCGCCCCCCTCGACTTCGCCATCGTCTACAAGCGGGACTCCGTGGTCAACGGCTCGCTCAGCACCGCCGACGGGGTCATCGGCGTGCCCACCGGCGCGTCCATCGGCAAGGGCATCTACGACGAGGTCGGCCTGTTCACCCAGGTCAAGTTCTGATCCGTCCAGGGCCGGCGCACGTCGCCGGCCGGGACGAACCGGCCACCTCGGCCCTTCTCCGTTCCTGACCCCCGCGGCCCCGGCCGCGGGGGTTTTTCTTTCAACCTGCCCTGCGGATCGCCGTACCGAGCCAGCCTGGGCCAGGCCGTCGAAGGCTTCGATCCCGCCGCAACTCTCCGGGCAAGACCCGCGGCGCTGGCCCGCGACCCGCCGCCGGCATCCGACCGGCCAGCGCATCCTTCAGAATTTTCACGGGAAACTTGAGGCAGATCAGCGGCCCCGTCGTCGACTATGCTATGGGGATCTGCCGGACGCGAATCCGGCCCCAGGACCAGCCTCGCACAGGGGCTAGTATCTTCAATTTTATCGGTATTTATTTCAACTGGCTTCCAGGGGGAACAAAGTGACAACCTTAACCGCCACGACGACCGCGGAACTGATTGCGGACCTGCATGCCGCGGTAGGCGGCGACAGGATCCTTTTGGCGCCCGGCACTTACTCCGGCGTCGCCCTGGCCAAGTTCAAGTTCAACAGTGCGGTCACCATCACCTCCGCCGACCCGACGAACATGGCCGTCCTGACCGACCTGTCGGTGAAGAACTGCAAGAACCTGACGTTCAGCAACCTGGAAATGTCGACGGTGGGAACGGTCATCGGCACGGCGGCTCCAAAGACGATCTATCCCTTCCTGGTGGCCGGTTCGAGTTCGATCAAGCTGACCGGCATCAACATGCACGGTGACCCCAACGGCACGCTTGCCACCGATGTCTCCGGCCTTGTGATCGAGAATTGCACCTCGTGCTCGGTGACCAATTCCTCGTTCCAGCACCTGCACGACGCCATCGACCAGGTCGGCAACACCGGCCTGATCATCAACGGAAACAGCTTCTTCCATATCTGGACCGACGGCATTCGGGGCGGCGGGTCGTCGAATGTCACGATCAGCGGCAACTCCTTCTCGTCATTCCGGATGGACCCGACAGACCCGGACCACCCCGACCTGATCCAGTTCTGGACGACGGGAACCACCACATCGGCGAAGAATATCAAGATCACCAACAACACCTATGTTCGAGGGGACGGCAACGCTGTCCAAGGGATCGATCTGAGGGACGAAGTTGGAAATATTCCATACTACAACGTCACCATAACCGGCAACACACTGACCGGAGCCGAACCGAATGGCATCGTTGTCTATGACGCCATTGGATTCAACATAAGCAACAATAAGGCATACTACTTCGCCGACATGATCAGCCGGATCGGCGCCATTGGCTCAACGAACGGAAAGATCGTTGGCAACACCGCCTATGCGATCATCAACCAGGGCAACACAAATCTGACCCTGACGAACAACATCCAGGCGCCCCCTCTGCCCCTGCCGCCGCCGCCGACGCCGGCGGCCCTGACCGTCGGCGGCCTGGGCGCCGCGGCCCAGGCCCGGTTCATCTCGGCGATGGCCAGTCTGGGATCGGACCCCGCGGGCGGAATGATCGCCACACCGCAAACGTCGGCGCCGCAGCTGGCGACGCTCGCGGCGCCCGGCTAGAGCACGACCCGTTCAGGTGGTATCATCTGAACGGGGTCAACGGGCTCTGGATTCAACCTTCTGGGAATTCGTCGAGCGGCGGCGAGCGGCCTCAGCGTTTTCCGAAGCTGCGCCAGAATTTCTGTTTTCGACGCCGTCCCGGCCAGCGGCTAAGGTCGGGGCTCCGATCGGTGGTCCAGCGCCGGGCGGCGCTACACAGCGGGGTGCTGCAGGCTTTCTGACGGAGGAAACAGAGACCATGAGCGACCGCCCCCTTCACGCGAAGACACTCGCCCTGCACGCCGGCTGGCGAGCCGACCCGGCCACCGGCTCTGTCGCCCCGCCGATCTACCAGACAACCTCGTACCAGTTCCGCGACACCGAGCACGCCTCGAACCTGTTCGCCCTCTCCGAGATGGGCAACATCTACACGCGGCTGATGAACCCGACGACGGACATCCTGGAGAAGCGCCTGGCGGCGCTCGAAGGCGGTGTGGCCGCGGTGGCGACGGCCTCCGGTCAGGCGGCGTCGGCCTATTCAATCCAGAACCTCGCCCGGGCCGGCGACAACATCGTCAGCTCCACCGACCTCTACGGCGGCACCTGGAACCTGTTCGCCAACACCCTGAAGGATATGGGCATCGACGTCCGCTTCGTCGATCCGGCCGACCCGACGGCTTTCGCCCGCGCCACGGATGAGCGCACCCGGGCCTACTACGCCGAGACCCTGCCCAATCCGAAACTGCGGGTGTTTCCCATCGCCGAGGTGGCGGCGATCGGCCGGCTGCTGGGCATCCCCCTGATCATGGACAACACCGCCGCGCCGCTGTTGTGCCGGCCGCTGGACCACGGGGCGGCGATCGTCGTCTATTCCACCACCAAGTATATCGGCGGTCACGGCACCTCGATCGGCGGCATGATCATCGACGGCGGGAATTTCGACTGGGAGGCGTGGCCGGGGCGCCAGCCCCTGCTGAACACGCCCGACCCCAGCTATCACGGCGCGGTCTGGTCGCAGGCGGTCAAGCCGCTGGGGCCCATCGCCTACGCCATCCGCGCCCGGGTGATCCTGTTGCGCGACCTCGGCGGGGCGCTGTCCCCGTTCAACGCCTTCCAGATCCTGCAGGGCGTCGAGACCCTGCCGCTGCGGATTTACGAGCACAGCCGCAACGCCCAGGCCGTTGCCGACTGGCTGGCGGCGCGACCCGAGGTGACCACGGTCATCCATCCGTCGCGCCAGAGCGGCGAGGCGCGGGCGCGGGCCGACCGCTATCTTGCAGGCGGCTACGGCGGACTGGTGGGCTTCGAACTGGCCGGCGGCCGCGAGGCGGGGCGGCGCTTCATCGACAGTCTCAAACTACTCTATCATGTGGCCAATATCGGCGATGCGCGCAGCCTGGCGATCCACCCGGCCTCGACGACCCATTCGCAGCTGTCGCCGGACGAGCGCCTCGCGACGGGCGTCTCGGACGGCTATGTGCGCCTGTCGGTCGGTCTCGAACACATCGACGACATCCTGGAAGACCTGGACCAGGCGCTGGCGGCGGCCGGCTAGGCGCACGCCACCTCAGTAGTGGATCGCGCCCCTGGTCCCGCCGCCGCAAGCGATAGCGTCGCCGTTGATGGCGATGCTGCGCGGCGAGGCGAGGAAGGCGACGACATCGGCCACCTCGGCCGCATCGATGATGCGCCCGACGGATACGGCGGCGGCGAACCGGCTCTCGATCTCCGCCCCGGTGACGCCCGCCGCGGCCGCGCGCGCGGACACCAGGGGACCGGTCTTCTCGGTGCGCGTAAGGCCGGGATGGACGACGGTGACGTTGATCCCGCTGGGTCCGAGTTCATCGGCGAGGTTCTTGGTGAGGGCGGCCACGGCCACGTTGCGGATCGAGCCGATGATCGAGCCCGTCTGGCGGGCGGCAAGGCCGCTGACGTTGATGATCCGGCCCCAGCCGGCGGCGGCCATGTGCGGCGCCACCTCCCGGGCCGTGCGCAGATAGCCCATCACCTTCACATCGACGTCGTCATAGAACAGGGCGTCGGTGACCTCCGCCAGCCGGGGCGGCGGCGCCTGACCGCCGGGCCGGGCGGCGGAATTGACCAGAATGTCGAGTCCGCCCAGCGCCTCCGCCACCGCGGCGATCAGGGCCTTCACCGAGGCGTCGTCCGAGGTGTCGGCGACGACGCCGATGACCCTCCGGCCGGTCTCGCCGGCGAGTTCCGTCGCCGTGGCCGTCAGTTCGCCGGCGTTGCGCGCCGAGATCACCACGTCGACGCCCTCCCGCGCCAGTTGGCGGGCGATAGCCCTGCCGATTCCCTTGCTGCCGCCGGTGACCAGGGCGCGCTTGCCGGTGAGCTGAAGGTCCATGGTCAGGCGCCGGTGCTGTCGAAGAAGCGGTTGCCCGGCCTGGGGAGGCCCAGGTTCTCGCGCAGAGTGGCGCCCTCGTACTCGGTCCGGAAGAGACCGCGGCGCTGAAGTTCCGGAACGACCCGGTCGGTGAAGTCCTCCAGCCCGCCGGGCAGGTGGGGGAACATAACATTGAAGCCGTCGCAGCCCTCCTCATGCAGCCAGCGTTCCATGCCATCGGCGATCGTCGCCGGCGTGCCGACGAAGGCCAGGCCGCCGTAGCTGCCGGTGCGCGCGGCCAGCTGACGGATGGTCAGCTTCTCGGCCCGGGCGGCGTTGACGATGCGGTCCCGGGCGCTCTGGCTGGCGTTGCTCGGCGGAATCTCCGGCAACGGGCCGTCCGGATCGAACCCGGACACGTCGAAGTTGAGGGCGCTGTTGAGACTGCCGATGCCGCTGTCGTAGTGCACGAGGCTGTCCAGATGCGCTCTTCTGGCCTGGGCCTCGGCCACGGTGTCGCCCACCACCACAAAGGCGCCCGGCAGGATCTTGATGTGATCCGGATCGCGCCCGGCGGCGCGGGCCCTGGCCTTTACGTCCGTGTAGAAGGCCCTGGCGGCCTCGAGCCCGCCGCCGGCGGCGAACACCACTTCGGCGGTCTCGGCCGCAAGTTGGCGGCCCGCCTCCGAGGCGCCGGCCTGGATGATCACCGGCCAGCCCTGCACCGGGCGGGCGATGTTCAGCGGCCCGCGCGACGAGAGGTGCTTGCCCTTGTGGGCCAAGACGTGGATCCGCGCCGGATCGACATAGACGCCGCTCTCGACATCGCGGACGAAGGCGTCGTCGGCGAAGGAGTCCCACAGGCCGGTGACGACGTCATAGAACTCGCGGGCGCGGGCGTAGCGCTCGTCGTGGTCCATGTCCTCGTCGAGCCCGAAGTTCAGGGCGGCGTCCGGGTTCGAGGTGGTGACAATGTTCCAGCCCGCCCGGCCGCCGCTGATGTGATCGAGGGAGGCGAAGCGGCGGGCGATATGGAACGGCTGATCGTAGGTGGTCGAGGCGGTGGCCATCAGGCCGATGCGTTCGGTCACCGCGGCCAGGGCCGAGAGCAGGGTGAACGGCTCGAAGCTGGTGACGGTGTGGCTGCGCTTGAGCGCGTTGACCGGCATGTTCAGCACAGCCAGGTGATCGGCCATGAAGAAGGCGTCGAACTTCGCCGCCTCCAGTTTCAGGATGAACCGTTTCATCGCGGCGAAGTTGAAGTTGGCGTCGGGGATCGCTCCCGGATAGCGCCAGGCGCCGGTGTGGATGCTCACCGGCCGCATGAAGGCGCCGAGCTTCAGCTGTCTGGTCTGGCCCATTTCCCCGCCCCCCGCCGCGCCGGCTAGTTCTGCGTCAGCAGCCTTTCGATGGTGTGCTCCACCTCGCGGCGGGTTTCCAGGTCGCGCGCGCCGCTGCCCGGGCTGGTGAAGCCCACGTGCGTCGCCTTCACAAGGCCGTCGCGGCCCAGGAAGAAGGTGGTCGGCCAGGCGTTCAGCTTCACTGCCTGCGGCAGTCTGATGTTGACCTCCTTCGGTTCGCCGGCCAGCAGCACAGTGAACGTGAGGCCATAGCGGGCGATGAAGGCGCGCAGCCGGCGCGGGTCGGCGAGCTGGTCGGGCTGCTCAAAATCAAGGGCGACGATCTCGAGGCCGTCCTTGTGATGCCGGGCGTAGAGGGCCTGCAGGAACGGCGCCTCATCGTGGCAGTTGGGGCACCAGCTGCCCATGACGTCGACAACCACCACCTTGTGGCGAAAGCGGGCGTCAGTGTTGGTGACCAGTTTGCCGTCAAGGTCCTTGAAGGCGAATCGGAACGGCTCGGCCCTGTCCTGCACGCTGGTGTGACGGGTCGGATCGGTCGGCGCAACGCCGGCCCGGGCCGCCACAGCCGCCAGCACGGCGGTAAGGTCCTTCTCGCCCGAGCCGTCGTGCAGCACCAGCTTCAGCGAATGGTCCGGCTGGGGCGTGATCACCAGCAGGCCCGGGCGCTCACCGGTGAAGTGCGACAGGGTGAAGGCCCCGTCGCGGTAGACGCCGCTCAGCGTGCCTGTGTCGCCGTCGATGCGCAGGATCGACGCCTCGGCCGAGCCGCCGGTCTGCCTGACGATCAGCCGCCAGGCGACCTCGCCCTTGGGAGACTTGTAGGGAATGACCCACTCCCCGCCGATCGGCGGGGCGGTTCCGGCGGGGGCCGCGGGCGGCGCCTGGACGGCGTGGATCGGCGTGGCCTTCCCGGCCAGCACCCAGGCCCCCTCGAGCCTGCCGTCCGCCACCGTCGCGTCGAGCACGGCCGCGTAGGAGGGGAAGGCGAGGTGCAGCCGGCCGTCGCGAAAGGACCCGTCGGCCGACGGGTTGGACGGCCGCGCGCCGTCGAAAAAGTTGGCGCGCACAGCCTCGCCATCGCCGGTGATCGCGAGGCGGAACGGAATCGCCGCCCCCTCGACGTCGGCGGTCGCCTGCCATTGGCCGGCGATAGGCGAAGGCGCGTCACCGGCCGCCGCGGCCGCGGACGTTCCAAGAGCGAAGGCTGTGAGACCAGAGACGATGGCGGCAGTCAGTCGGGGACGATGAGTCATGACCGGCGTTTGGCGTCCCGCGCCCGCCGCGCGCAAACGAGGAAATCCGGGGTCGAGTTGAGATTCGCTGCGATCAACCGGCGGCGGCGGCGGGTGCGCCGCCGATGAATTTGTGGGAAACTGCGCGCAATGGTCCGCAAACCCGCCGTCGACATCGCCGCCCCGCCCTTCGCCGGATTCGGGTCGGGCGCCCTGCCCTTCCTCGCCGGCCTCGCCGCTCATCAGACGCGCGAGTGGTTCCTCGAAAACAGAGCGACCTACGAGCGCGACGTGAAGGCGCCCCTGGGCTCGCTGGTCGAGGCCCTGGCCTTCGCCTTCGCCGCCCACGACATTCCGCTCACCGGCGACGCCAGACGCTCGCTGTTCCGCATCAATCGCGACGTGAGGTTTTCCAAGAACAAGAGCCCCTACAAGACCAACGCCGGCGCGGTGATGACCCGCGACGGCACAAAAAACACTCTGGGCATGCTCTACGTCCAGGTCGGCGGCGACGAGGGCTCGTTCATGGCCGTTGGCTTCTACGGCGCCGAGCCAAAGGATCTCGCGGCCTTGCGCCACGGCGTTGCAGATCGGGCCGAACAGTGGCTGAATGTCGTCGCCGAGCTCGGCGACGCCGGCCTGGCGCCGTCGATGGGCCACGCCCTGACCCGGCTTCCCAAGGGCTTCGAGGACCACGCCGGCTCGCCGATCGCCGGCGCCCTGAAGCTGCGCAACTTCGTGGTCAGCCGGCCGATCGCGCCGAAGGACCTGGAGCGGGTGGAACTGATCGACGACATCGTCGACTTCACCGCCGCGGCCCTGCCGTTGCTGCGCTTCGGCTGGAGCGCCTTGGACCGGGCGCGCGGCGCCGCG
>CAIXWN010000259.1 GCA_903923135.1 uncultured Caulobacteraceae bacterium
CGTCGAGGCCCGGGCCGTGGCCCGCCGCGCCGAGGCCGCCAGCCGCGCCACCAATGCCGAGATCATGCGCCGCCGCGACCGGAAGAAGACCGTCCGGCGCCTGGTGCTGGAGGCCGCCGAGCGCGAGACCGAATCCGCCGAGGTCTTCGAGGATCTGGAAGCCGCCCTCGACGAGCGGCTGGACTGGGACAGGGCCTATTCGGCCCTTGAGGACCTTCCCCTGCGCGAGACGGTCGAGCGCCTCTGCGCCGATCTGCAGTTCAGCCCGGACTGGTCCCTCTGGACCGGCGAGGACTGGGGCCCGCCGGCGCCGTTCTCCAGACCGCCCTGGTCGCCCTTCAGCAGGCCCGGGCGAAGACCCACCGAAGACTGGGGCGAGCCGGAGCCGCCGGACCTGCAGTGAGGGAAGGGGTGTCTGGTGGATGCGACAGGGATTGAACCTGTGACCCCCTCGGTGTGAACGAGGTGCTCTCCCGCTGAGCTACGCATCCGGATCCAGAAACGGAAGGGAAGGGCCTATAGCCTCTCGCACCCGGCCGAACAAGGGCCCCCGGGGCGCGCCGCGTCTAGCCCAGCAGCCGCCGGCAGGCGCCGGGCAGGTCGTCGAAATGGTCGATCAGCACATCCGCGCCCAGCTGCGCCGCCGGGGTGTCGGTATAGCCGAAGCTCACCAGCACCAGGGGCACCCCCGCCGCCCGGGCCGCCCCGGCGTCGGAGGCCGAATCGCCCACCATCACCGCCCGCGCCACATCGCCGCCGGCCCGCCGGATGGTCTCGGTCAGGTGTACGGCCGCCGGTTTCTGCGCCGCCACGGCGTCGCCGCCGACGATGGCCGCGAAGCGGTGCGACAGCTTCAGCGCGTCGAGCAGCGCCACGCTCAGGTCGGTGCGCTTGTTGGTGCACACCGCCAGGGTCGCGCCCGCCGTCTCCAGGGCGTCCATGGCCCCGATCAGGCCGGGAAACGGCCGGCTCTCGTCGGCGATATGGGCCAGGTAGTGCTCGATGAAATCGCCGAACAGGGCGTTCAGCTTCGCCTCGGCCAGGGGCGCGCCGGCGGCGGCGAAGCCGCGGGCGATCAGGGCCTTCGCCCCCTGGCCGATCAGGTTGCGCGCCTGGGCCAGGGGCAGGGGCTCGATCCCCTCGCGCCCCAGCAGCACGTTCAGCGTGCCCACCAGATCGGGGGCGGTCTCGATCAGGGTGCCGTCGAGGTCGAAGACGATGGTGGCGCCGGAAAGGCCTGGGGAAGGGGACAATTGACTGGGCTCCGTTTGGGTTGTGTTTGCCCCGGACCGCGGGGCCGTGGCAAGGATGGGTCCGCAGAACAGACCTCGTCCAGGACCCTCCCATGACCTCCACACCCGCCACGCCCCGGGCGGCCGTGATCCTCGCCGCCGGCAAGGGCGAGCGGATGAAATCCCCCACCCCCAAGGTGCTGCACCGGGTTGGCCACCGCGCCATGCTCGACCACGCCATCGACGCCGCCCAGGCCCTGGGCTGCGAGCGGGTGGTGGTGGTGGTCGGCGCCCATTCCCCCGCCGTGCGCGCCCATGTGGCCGCCCGCCTGGGCGAGGGGGCCATCGCCGTCCAGGATCCGCCCCTGGGCACCGGCCACGCCGTCCTGGCCGCGCGCGAGGCGCTCGGCGGTTTCGCCGGCGACGTGCTGGTCACCTACGCCGACGTGCCCCTGCTCACCGCCCCGGTGGTCGCCGCCCTGTTCGACCTGCGCGCCGTCGGCGCCGATCTGGCCGTGCTGGGCTTCCACGCCGCCGATCCGGGCGCCTATGGCCGCCTGGTGGTGGAGGGGGCCGACACCCTGGTCCGCATCGTCGAGGCGAAGGACGCCAGCCCGCAGGAGAAGGCCATCGCCGCCTGCAACTCCGGCGTCCTGGTCGCCGACGCGGCCCTGCTGTTCGACCTGCTGGGCCGGGTGGGGAACGCCAACGCCAAGGCCGAGTACTATCTGACCGACGTGGTCGCCCTGGCCGCCGCCGCCGGCCGCTCGGCGCGCGTGGCGTTCGCCGCCGAGGCCGACGTCGCCGGGGTCAATTCCCAGGCCGAACTGGCCGCCGTGGAGGCCGCCTTCCAGGACCGCCGCCGCGCCGCCCTGATGGCCGGGGGGGTCACCATGACCGCGCCGGGCACCGTCCACCTGGCCTGGGACACCCGCGTCGGCGGCGGCGCCACGGTCGAGCCCTTCGTCGTCTTCGGCCCGGGCGTAACGGTGGAGTCCGGGGCGGTGATCCGCGCCTTCAGCCATCTGGAGGGGGCGGTGGTGAAGCCCGGCGCCGTCATCGGGCCCTACGCCCGCCTGCGGCCGGGCGCCGACATCGGGCCGGGCGCCCACATCGGCAATTTCGTCGAGGTCAAGAAGGTGCGCGTCGGCGCCGGCGCCAAGGCCAATCACCTCTCCTACCTCGGCGACGGCTCGGTGGGGGCGGGGGCCAACATCGGGGCCGGCACCATCTTCTGCAACTTCGACGGCTTCGACAAGTTCGAGACCCACATCGGCGAGGGGGCCTTCATCGGCTCCAACAGCGCCCTGGTGGCGCCGGTCACCATCGGCCGGGGCGCCTATACCGGCTCCGGCTCGGTGATCACCCGCCCGGTCGCCCCCGACGCCCTGGCCGTCGAGCGCGGCCCCCAGGTCGAGAAACCCGGCTGGGCCGCCGCCTTCCGTGAACGCAAGCGCCGGGCGAAAGGCCTCGCATGACCCCTGACCAGCAGAAACAGGCCGCCGGCGCGGCCGCCGCCGCCCTGGTGGAACCGGGCATGACCGTGGGCCTGGGCACCGGGTCCACCGCCGCCCATTTCGTCCGCGCCCTGGCCGCCCGGGGCCTGGCCATCCGCGGCGTGCCCACGTCGGAGGCCACCGCCGAACTGGCCGCGTCCCTGGGCATTCCCCTGCTCGACCTCGACCAGGCCGGCCTGATCGACCTCACCGTCGACGGCGCCGACGAGATCGGCCCGGGCCTGGCCCTGATCAAGGGCGGCGGGGCGGCCCTGCTGCGCGAGAAGCTGGTGTGGGAGGCCTCGGCCCGCTGCGTGGTCATCGCCGACGCCCTCAAGACGCCCGGCGACTTCGGCCGCTTTCCCCTGCCCATAGAGGTGGTCGCCTTCGGCCACGCCACCACCGCCGCGCGCATCGACGCGGTGCTGGCGCGCCTGGCCGGCGGGGCCCGCGCCTCGCTTCGCCTGCGCGATGGCCGGCCGGTGCGCACCGACGGCGGCAACCTGATCTATGACGCCCCCTGCGGCGCGATCCCCGACCCGGCCGCCCTGGCCGGCGCCCTCAAGGCCCTCACCGGGGTGGTCGAGCACGGCCTGTTTCTCGGCCTCGCCGAACGCGCCCTGATCGGGACCGACGACGGGGTGATCACCTTCCTTCCCTGACGGAGCCCCCCTTGGCCGACTTCGACTATGATCTGTTCGTCATCGGCGCCGGCTCCGGCGGCGTGCGCGCCGCCCGTCTGGCGGCCCTCGGCGGGGCCCGCGTGGCCGTGGCCGAGGAATACCGCGTCGGCGGCACCTGCGTGGTGCGCGGCTGCATCCCCAAGAAGTTCATGGTCTACGCCGCCGAGTTCGCCCAGGCCTTCAAGACCGCCCGCGGCTACGGCTGGACGATCGGCGAGACCAGCTTCGACTGGCCGGCCTTCCTGCGCGCCAAGGACATCGAGATCGCCCGCCTGTCGGGCATCTATGTGCGCAACCTGGAGAACGCCGGCGCCGAGCTGATCCACAGCCGCGCCGAACTCGTCGACGCCCACACCATCCGCCTGGTCGGGCAGGACCGCACCGTCACCGCCGACACGGTCCTCATCGCCACCGGCGGCTGGCCGACCCTGCCCCCCGGCGTGCCGGGGATCGAGCACGCCATCACCTCCAACGAGGCCTTCCATCTGCCGGAGCTGCCCAGACGGGTGCTGGTGGTGGGCGGCGGCTACATCGCCGTGGAGTTCGCCGGCATCTTCAACGGCCTGGGGGTTGAGACCACGCTGCTCTACCGCGGCCCCAACATCCTGCGCGGCTTCGACGACGACGTGCGCACCCACCTGGCCGGCGAGCTCGAGCGGCGGGGGATCACGGTCATCCTGGGCTGCCAGCACGAGCGCCTGGAACGGACCGAGACCGGCGTGGTCAGCCACCTCTCCAGCGGCCACAGCGTCGAGACCGACCAGGTGATGTTCGCTACCGGCCGGGCGCCCAACACCGCCGGCCTGGGCCTGGAGGCGGCCGGCGTGACGCTGAACGCCGCCGGCGCCGTGGCCGTGGACAAGTTCTCCCGCACCAGCGTCGCCAACATCTGGGCGGTGGGCGATGTCACCGACCGCATCAACCTCACGCCCGTGGCCATCCGCGAGGCCGTCGCCTTCGTCGAGACCGCCTTCCGCGACAATCCCCAGAGCTTCGACCACCAGCACGTGGCCAGCGCCGTGTTCTCCCAGCCGCCGGTGGGCTCGGTGGGCCTCACCGAGGCCGAGGCGCGCCATGGCGGGCGTCGCGTTGACGTCTACAAGTCGGTGTTCCGGCCGATGAAGGGCACGTTCTACGGCGGCGAGGAGCGCACCCTGATGAAGCTGGTGGTCGAGCAGGCCTCCGGCCGCATCCTCGGCTGCCACGTGGTCGGGCCCGACGCCCCGGAGATCATCCAGATGGCCGCCATCCCCATCAGGATGGGCGTCACCAAGGCCCAGTGGGACGCCACCTGCGCCGTC
Organism: uncultured Caulobacteraceae bacterium; assembly: GCA_903923135.1. Taxonomy (GTDB): domain Bacteria; phylum Pseudomonadota; class Alphaproteobacteria; order Caulobacterales; family Caulobacteraceae; genus Acaudatibacter; species Acaudatibacter lapponiensis. The sequence continues at coordinate 4,713 of CAIXWN010000259.1, forward strand.
CACCCCACCGCCGCCGAGGAGCTGGTCACCATGCGCGAGCCCTGGATCCCCGCCGGCCTCTCGCAGGGCGGTTGATCCGGAGGGGCGGGTCGACGAAAATACGTCGGGCCTTTCTGGGGAATGCGATGGTGACCGGGTTCGGGCGGGCGGGCGCGCCCATGGCGGCGATGGCGCTCATGGTGGCGGTCTCGTCGGCGCCCGGCCAGTCGGCCGCGCCGCCCGCCGCCCGCCGCCCGCCGATGCTCAAGGGCCATCTGATCCAGAACCTGGCCAGCGACCTGCCGCCCCAGCCGGCGTCGGGCGCCGTCGCGACGGGCCTGGCCCGCGCCTACGGCGGCTCGCCGATCAGCGTCACCACCTATCACTACGACACCCTGCGCACCGGCTGGAACCCGGCCGAGACCGACCTGACCGTGGCCAATGTCGTCAAGGGCCGGTTCGGGCTCATCGCCAGCCTGCCGGTGGACGGGCTGGTGCTGGCCCAGCCCCTGCTGGCGGCCGGTGTCGAGATGGCCGACGACAGCGAACACGATGTGCTGATCGTCGCCACCGAGCACAACAGCGTCTACGCCTTCGACGCCCGCAGCTACGCCCGGCTCTGGCAGGTCAGTCTCGGCCCGTCGCAGTCCAGCCTCGACGTCGGCTGCGCCGACGTGCAGCCGGAGTACGGAATCAGCAGCACCCCGGTGATCGCCGCCGACGAGGGCGCCGGCCGCCGGGTCCTCTATGTCGTCTCCGCCACCGAGACCGCCGGGCCGACGTTCCAGACCCAGCTGCACGCCCTGGACCTCGCCACCGGCCAGGATCTGAGGCCGCCTGCGGTGATCGCCCCGTCGGGCTCGCTGAGCACCGGCGGCACGGTCGCCTTCAGTCCGCAGAACCAGTGGAACCGCGCCGGTCTGGCCTGGAACGCCGGCTCGATCTACGTCGGCGTCGGCGGGCATTGCGACAACGACGCGGCCCTGACCACCGGCTGGCTGCTGCGCTACGACAGCGCGCTGACGCCGCTTTCGGCCTTCCAGTCGATCCGCCAGCCGACCGCCTACTGGCTGGGCAGCGTCTGGATGTCGGGGGTGGCGCCGGCGATCGACGCCTCGGGCAACGTCTTCGTCGCGACCGGCAACGGGGCCTACAGCGGCGCGACGTCGCAGAACTGGTCGATGTCGGTGATCAGGCTGCCGGCCGACCTCAGCGCGGTCACCTCCAGCTTCACCCCGGCCGGTTACGCCCAGCTCAACGCCCAGGACTTCGACCTCGGCGCCGGAGGCGTGCTGCTGCTGCCCCCGGTCGCGGGCCAGACCGCCCCGCCCCTGGCTGTTATCGAAGGCAAGTGGCCGCAGCTCTATCTGCTCAACCAGAACAGCCTGGGCGGCCTGAGCGCCGGCGACGGCGGCGCCCTGCAGGCCCAGCGCGCGGGAAAGGCGAAATCCAACTTCGGCCTCTGGGGCGCGCCGACCTTCTTCAACGGCTCCTCCGGGCCGATGGTCTTCCTGCAGACCTACGGCGACCTGCTCAAGGGCTACAGCGTCTCGGCCGGCGCGGCGCCGGCCCTGACCCTGGCCCTGCAGGGAACCACCCCCGCCGGCAAGGGCGGGTCGCTGTCGGTGGTGTCCTCCAACGGCGCCGCGCCGGGAACGGGCGTGGTCTGGGTGCTGCGCCGCACCGTGCCCCCCGCCCTGGAGGCCTATGACGCCGCCCGGCTGGGCGCCCCGATCTGGCGCGCCACCGCCGGCGCGTGGCCGTCCGGCCCCACTGGCCAGATCATCCTCACGCCCATGGAGGCCAACGGCCGCGTCTATGTCGGCTCCAGCAAGGTCGTCGACGTCTTCGGCTTGCTGAAATAGGCGGCCAAAAAACGCCGGTCGCCAGGCGGATCCGGAGGTCGGCAAGTCTGGTTTTATGGCCCAAATGTGCGATAATGAGGGCGCAGATTGGGCCCTGCAGACCGACACGTCGCACGTTGCGGCGAGCCGGCCGCTTTTAACGCCCAGAACTCGCCATGATGCGGCGAACGGGGAAATCCGATGATTTCAAGATTGCAACGAACCGCCGCCGCGCTGGGCGCCCTGGCGTGTCTGGCGACGGCGCCCAGCGCCGTGGCGCAGAAACAGCCGGCGGGACCGGGACCGTCGTCGATGATATCGCAGCACGGCATCGTCAACGAACTCAGCGACGCGCCGCTCGCCGTCATCGGCCCCGACGCCGCCATCGGTCTGGCCCGGGTCTACAGCGGCCCGCCGATCAACGTCACCACCTTTCACTATGACAACTATCGCACGGGCTGGAACGCGTCGGAGACCGACCTGACGCCGGCCAACGTCAACAAGAAGACCTTCGGCATCCTGGCCAATCTGGCCGTCGACGGGCAGGTCTACGCCCAGCCCCTGCTGGTTTCCAACGTCACCATGCCCGACAGCACGGTCCGCAATGTGCTGATCCTCGCCACCGAGCACAATTCGGTCTACGCCTTCGACGCCCAGACCTACGCCGTGCTCTGGCAGGTCAACCTCGGTCCGTCCCAGTCGGCGACGGACGTCGCCTGCGTCGACGTCAAGCCGGAACTGGGCATCTCCAGCACGCCGGTGATCGTCGCCGGACCGAACCCGGGCCAATGGACGATCTATGTGGTCGCCTCGACCGAGACCCCCGGTCCCGCCTTCCAGCACCAGTTGCACGCCCTCGACCTGACCACCGGCCTGGATACCGTGCCGCCGGTGACGATCGCGCCCTCGGGCACGCTGACCGGCGGCGCGGTCCTGAACTTCTCCAAACAGTATCAGTACAGCCGCGCCGGTCTGGCCTACAACAACGGCCACCTCTACGTCGGCATCTCGTCGCACTGCGACAACACGGCCGGAAAGATCGCCGGCTGGTTGCAGTCCTACGACCCCGGCCTCAATCTGCAATCCACGTTCCAGACCACCCACAAGGCCAACAAGCTGCTGCTGGGCAGCATCTGGATGTCGGGCTTCGCCCCGGCGATCGATGACGCCGGGAACGTGTATGTGTCCACCGGCAACGGCGCCTATGACGGCGTGGTGTCGCAGGACTGGGGCCAGTCGGTCCTCAAGCTCTCGCCGGATCTCGGCACGGTGCTCGGCAGCTTCACGCCGGCGAACTTCGCCAGCCTCAATCTGAAGGACCTCGACCTGGGGGCGGGGGGCGTGGTCCTCCTGCCGGTGGTGGATGACCAGACGGCGCCGCCCATGGCCGCGGTCATTGGCAAGGATCCGACCCTCTATCTGCTCGACCAGAACAATCTGGGCGGCTTCACCCCGACCAACAGCGGCGCCCTGCAGGCCCTCACCGTCAATCCGGGAAACACCCTGGGGGTGTGGGGCGGCTCGGCCTTCTATAACGGGCCCAACGGCCCGACCCTGTTTATCCAGATCCACACGGACTATCTTCGCGCCTTCAGCCTGTCGACGGGGGCAAGCCCGACCCTGACGCTGGCGCAGCAGAACACCCGCAAGGGCGGCTATGCGGGCACCATGCCGGTGGTGTCGTCCAACGGGGCGCAACCCGGCACGGGCGTGGTCTGGATCGTTCACCGGGGCGTCCCGCCGGCGCTTGAGGCCTATGACGCCAACAATCTGGGCGCGCCGATCTACCTCGGCGCCACCGGCAATCTCAGCAAGACCAACGCCGGCATCTTCCTGACCCCCATGGTGGCCAACGGCCGGGTCTATGTGGCCACCTCCGGCGTGGTGTCGGTCTTCGGCCTGCTGAAATAGGCGGTCCCACACCTGGCGGGACGTCGACGCAGGCGTCCCGCCGCGCCTTTTGCCTTCGCCGCCCGCATGGGCTAAGAGCGGCCCCCTTGTAACGAGGCCTGCCAATGACCCAGAGGTGGAGCCCGGCGTCCTGGAGAGAACGCCCGGCCAAGCACATTCCCGCCGACTATCCCGAGCCCGCCGAGGTGACGCGGGTGGAGGCGGAGTTGCGCCGCATGCCGCCGCTGGTGTTCGCCGGCGAGGCGCGGCGGCTGAAGTCCCTGCTGGGCGACGTGGCCGCCGGCAAGGCCTTCCTGCTGCAGGGCGGCGACTGCGCCGAAAGCTTCAAGGAGTTCTCGGCCGACAACATCCGCGACACCTTCCGCCTGATCCTGCAGATGGCGGTGGTGCTCACCTTCGCCGGCGGCAAGCCGGTGGTGAAGGTCGGCCGCATCGCCGGCCAGTTCGCCAAGCCGCGCTCCGAGCCCATCGAGACCCTCGACGGCGTCACCCTGCCGTCCTACCGCGGCGACAACATCAACGGCATGGAGTTCGACGCCGTCACCCGCGCGCCGGACCCCGACCGCCTTCTGAAGGCCTACACCCAGTCGGCCTCCACCCTGAACCTGCTGCGCGCCTTCGCCGGCGGCGGCTACGCCGACCTGCACAACATCCACCGCTGGACGTTGGGGTTCGTCGACGGCAGTCCGCTGGGCGCCCGCTACCGCGAGCTGTCCGACAAGATCTCCGAGGCCCTGACCTTCATGCAGGCCATCGGGGTGACGCCGCAGAGCAATCCGGACCTGGCCCGGGTGGAGTTCTTCACCAGCCACGAGGCCCTGCTGCTGGGCTTCGAGGAGGCGATGACCCGCGTCGATTCCACCTCCGGCGACTGGTACGACACCTCCGCCCACCTCTTGTGGATCGGCGAGCGCACCCGCCAGATCGACGGCGCCCATGTGCACTTCATGAAGGGGGTGAAGAACCCCATCGGCGTGAAGGTCGGCCCCACCGTCGAACCCGATGACCTGCTGGCCCTGATCGACGCGCTCAACCCCGACGACGAGCCGGGTCGCCTGACGCTCTACGGCCGCTTCGGCTCCGACAAGATCGCCGCCCGCCTGCCGCGGCTGATGGACGCCACCCGGCGCGGCGGCCGCCAGGTCGTCTGGGCGATCGATCCGATGCACGGCAACACCCTCAAGGCGGCTAACGGCTACAAGACCCGCCCGTTCGACCGGATCCTCTCCGAGGTCCGCAGCTTCATCGAGATCGCCGAGGCCGAGGGCGTCCACCCCGGCGGCGTCCACCTGGAGATGACCGGCCAGAACGTCACCGAGTGTCTCGGCGGGGCCCGCGCCCTGGCCGAGGGCGAGCTGGGCATGCGCTACGACACCCACTGCGACCCGCGCCTCAACGGCGAGCAAGCCCTGGAACTGGCGTTCCTGGTCGCCGAGAAGCTCAAGTCCGAGATGCAGTCGGCGCCGCAGAAGGCCGCCGAGTAGAGAGAGCGCGTTCCGAAAAGTGGGAACCGGTTTTCGGATAAAACGCGCGACGAACCCAAGACCTTGAGCCGTGGCTTGAGTTCGTCAGTTCGCGGCGAGCGCTAGACCCCCAGGGTCCAGCCCTCCTCGGTCTGCGCCGAGGCGACCACCTCCGGCGGCGTGTCCTTCGCCGGTCCGAACATTGTCGCCAGCTTGCCGGCCTCGTCCAGCCGGGCCAGGTGCTCGACCATGGCGCGCAGGATCGCCGCCTCCTTGGTCTCGCCCGCGGCTGGCTGCAGCGGCGGGGCCAGGGCGTCGGCCGCCTCGGCGGCCACCACGTCGACACCGGCCAGATCCGTCTCGGTCAGGGTCTTCCAGCCGGTCTCGAATGGCCAGATGCGCATCGCAGCGCCCCGGGCCTGCTTCAGGCGCAGGACCATCGGGATGCCGAGGATGGCGTGGCCGCCCACGGAGCCGTTGTAATAGAGCTTCCACACCGGCATCGCCCCCTTCATGCGCTCCTCGACGTGGCGGAACTCCGGAACGTCGTCGGGGCCGTGGGGCCGCTCGCGCTTCGGCTGCAGGGTGGTCAGGGTGTCGCGCGGCGGGCATCCCCAGAACGGGAACGGCCCGCCGGTCAGCCGCCGGTTGATCTCGCTGCCGACGCCAAAGCGGTTGTTGACGTTGTCGGGCCGGTCCCGGACCATGCGGGTCAGCTGATCCCAGACGGCGCGCCAGGGCGCCTCGCCGGGCAGATTCAGCCCCGCCGCGAGGCCGCGCGGAAAGCCAAGGGGGAAGTCGACCGTCAGCAGCGCCCGCTCGCGGCGCTTGGCGCGGTCGGTCAGCACCTCGGCCAGCAGGGCCTCCGCCTGCGCCCGGGTTGCCGGATTGTGCGCCTCGAAAGCGAAGCGGAAACGCACGTCGCGCTTGAGCACGCCGATCCACACGGAGTCGGCCCCCGTGGTGGGCTTGGTGGCCGTGCTCCAGTGGACGGCGACATAGGCGTTGAACAGGCGGGCCACTTCGGCTCCTTCTGGCGGAGGCCGCGCTCTCTGGCCCGCGCGTGTCGATCAATCAAGCCCCACGCCGCCGATTCCGCCCGACGCCAGGCGGAATAGGCGGCGCCGATGGGGTTCAGCTGAGGCGGACGAGCATCTTGCCGAGGTTCTCGCCGCTGAACAGCTTCAGGAACGCCGCCGGAGCGTTCTGGACGCCCTCCTCGATGGTCTCCTTCCAGGTCAGCTTGCCCTCGGCGATCCACTTCGACATGTCGGCCACGAACGCGGGCTGCATGTCCGCGTGGGTGGAGACGATGAAGCCTTCCAGGCGAAGCTGCTTGCCCACCGCCAGGATCAGGCCGCGGATGCCCGGGCCCATGTCGGTGGCGTTGTACTGCGAGATCGCCCCGCACAGGGCGAAGCGGCCGAACGGCCTGGCGGCCAGCAGGGCCGCCTCAAGATGGGCCCCGCCGACGTTATCGAAATAGACGTCGATGCCGTCCGGCGCGGCGCGCAGCAGGGCCGCGGTGAGGTCCGTCTCGGCCTTGTAGTCGATGACGTGATCGATCCCCAGGCTCTTGAGGTAGGCCATCTTCTCCGCGCCGCCGGCCGAGGCGATCACCGTATGGCCCTTGATCTTGGCGATCTGGGCGACGATCTGGCCCACCGCGCCGGCGGCGCCGGAGACAAAGACCACGTCGCCGTCCTTGAGGGCGGCCGTGCGCAGAAGACCGGCGTAGGCGGTCAGTCCAGGCATGCCGGCCACGCCGAGGAACGCCTGCGGCGGCAGGCCGTGGGTGTCGAGCTTCTGCACCGCCGCCGCCGGGGCGTTGAACGCCTCGCGCCAGCCGAAGAAGCTCTGCACCAGGTCGCCGGCCTTGAGCGACGGATCGCTCGAGGCGATCACCTCGCCCACCGCGCCGCCCTGAAGGGCCTCGCCGATCTGGAAGGGCGGGGTGTAGCTCTTCACGTCGTTCATCCGCCCGCGCATGTAGGGGTCGACCGTCATCCAGGTGTTGCGCACCTGCACCTCGCCCGCGCCGGGGTCCGGCAGGGTGACGGTCGCCAGTTCGAAATTGTCGGCGGACGGCAGGCCGACAGGTCGGCTCTTCAAGCGGATCTCACGCGAAACGATCATGTGGACTCTCTCCCCCCGGGCGGTCTGGCTCGGTGAACACCATTTAGCCTGCCCGGGACGCCACCTCCAGTGGGCAAACCCCGTCCGGCCGTGCTAGCCCCGGCCATGACTTCAACCTTGCGAGCCGGTGTGATCGGCGCGGGCGTCTTCGGCGGCTATCACGCGGCGAAATGGGCCGCCTTCGAGGGCGTGGCCCTCACGGCCGTCCACGATCCCCATTCCGAGCGGGCCCGCCTGCTGGCGCAGCGCCACGGCGCGGCACCGCTGGAAGACGCCGCCGCGTTCTTCGAGGCCGTCGACGTAGTCTCCGTGGCGGCCCCGGCGCTCGCCCACGCCGGCTGGGCCCTGGCGGCCCTGCGCGCCGGCAAGCCGGTCTACGTGGAAAAGCCGCTGGCCATCGACCTGGGCGAGGCGGACGCCATCGCCGGCGAGGCCCGTCGTCTCGGCCTGCCGGTCGCCTGCGGGTTCCTTGAGCGGGCCGCTTTCCGCGCCATGGGTCTGTTCGATCTGCCCGAGGCGCCGCTCAGGCTGGAGGCGGTGCGTCTGGGCGTGGCCTCGCCGCGCAATCTGGATGTCTCGGTCGTCCTCGATCTGATGATCCACGATCTGGATCTCGCCCTGGCCATCGGGGCGGGCCAGCCGTTCGCCGTGGAAGCCGAGGGCGCCTGCATCAACAACGACCAGATCGACGAGGCCCGCGCCGAGGTGACCTTCGACGACGGCTTCACCGCCGCCTTCCACGCCTCACGCACTGCGCCGGGTCCGGAGCGGACCATGCGCATCGTCTATCCCTCCGGCGACCTTACCATCGACTTCCTCACGGGCGTCTTCGAGAACCGCACCGGTTTCGGGCTGGATGCCGGTTTCGGGGCCACGGCGGATGGCCGAGATCGCCTGGGGGCCAGCCTGCGCGAGTTTCTCCGCGCCGTCCGCGGCGAGGTCGCCCGGCCCCTGGCGGACGCCGTGGACGGCGTGCGCGCCCTGGACCTGGCCCTGGCCGTGCAGCAGGCGGTGGGGGAATAACGCGGCGGGCTTCTCCGGGGACGACTTTACATAACTCTACAAAACGCCCGAACGGCGGAAACGCGGGCGCCTTAGGTCCTTTGCTCACGCCGCCGCCGATGCTCCCGCATACCCTCACTCCGGCGGCCGAGGAGACCTTCAAGATGACCCAGCCTATCGCCACCCCGTCCGCCTCTCGCCCCCGTCGCCGATGGAGGCTGGGCGCCGCGCTCGCCGCCGCGTTCATCGCGGGCGGCGTGGCCCTGCCGGCTCTCACCGCCACCGCCCAGGATGCGGCCATGCACCACATGATGGGAGGCCCCGGGCACGGTGGCATGCAGGCCGCGGCCATGGTCCATATCGGCAAGCTGCTCGACCAGGTGGGCGCCAGTGCGGAGCAGAAGTCCCGGATCCACACCGTCCTTCAGGCGGGCCTTGCGCCGATGGCTGGTCTGCACGACGAGATGGGTCAGACCCACGCCCGTCTGCACGCCCTGCTGGCCGCGCCGACCATCGACCGCGGTGCGCTGGAGCAGCTCAGGGTCGGCGAAATCGCCAGGCTCGATCAGGTCAGTCACACAGTTGTCCAGGCGATCGCCGACGCCGCAGAGGTGCTCACACCGGAGCAGCGCGCCAGGCTGGCGACCCTGATGACGAAACCGCACGACCCCGCCTGAAGCCGCGCCCGTGGCCGCCGTCTTGCCTTTGGCCCTGCGGCGGTCCACGGGGCAACGAGGCGCGCGCTCCACCAGACGTGATGGATCATGACTGACAGTATTCTGATCATCGACGACGACGTGCGGCTGGTCGATATGCTGCGGGACTATCTGACGCGCGCCGGATTCGCGGTGACCGCCCGCCACACCGGCCGAGAGGGCGTGGAGGCGGCGCTGGGCCCGGGGCCGGGCGGCGGCGGGTATGGCGCGGTCGTCCTCGACATCATGCTGCCCGACCTGGACGGACTCGAGGTCTGTCGGCAGTTGCGCGCTCGGGGCGACCTTCCTGTTCTGATGCTCACCGCCAGAGGCGAGGACACCGATCGCATCGTCGGCCTGGAGTTGGGGGCAGACGACTATCTGCCCAAGCCGTTCAATCCGCGCGAGCTTCAGGCGCGGCTGAAGGCCATCCTGCGGCGAAGGCGGGACGGGGAGGGGGGGGATGTGCTGCGCTTCGGGCGACTGGAAATCGACCCAGGCTCGCGATCGGCTCGGATCGACGGTGTTGCGCGCACCCTGACCTCCTATCAGTTCGACCTGTTGCTCGCGCTGGCCCGCAACGCTGGCCGGGTTCTATCCCGCGAGCGGCTGATGGACCTCACCCGTGGCGAAGAGCTGGAGGCCTTCGATCGCTCGATCGACGTGCATGTCTCGCGCCTGAGAGCGGCGATTGAGGACGCCCCCGCCCACCCCCGCCGGATCCTGACGGTTCGGGGCGCCGGCTATGTCTTCGCCCGCGTGCAGGACCAGGCCTGAGATGCCGGGCTCGCCGCGCCGCGGCCTGTTCTGGCAGGTCTATCCGACACTTCTGATCAGTCTGGCCCTGGTGGCAGTGTTCGGCGCCCTGGTGGTCCACCTGCTGGGCGGCGGACCGGGGCCGCCGCCGGGCGGTCCGCCGCGACGTTTTCACATGCACATGATGGGAATGCTGCTGTCGGTGGCGGCCGTGGTGGGCGTGGCGGCCTATCCGGTCATCGCCCGGATCACCCGTCGCCTTGAGGCCTTACGCCTCAGTGTCGAGGCCTGGGGTGGCGGCGACGCCAGCCGTCGGGCTACGGTGGACGGGGCCGACGAGATTTCCGCTGTGGCCGCCAGTTTCAACGCCGCCGCCGACCGGGCGGAGGCCCTGCTCACCGCGCACAAGTCGCTGCTCGCCCACGCCAGCCACGAACTGCGCTCGCCCCTGACGCGGCTGGCCCTGGCCGCCGAGATTCTCGCCGAGGCCACCGATCCACGATCCGCCGAAGCCATCCGTCGCGAGGTCGCCGAACTCGATTCCCTGGTCGAGGAAATCCTGCTGGCCAGTCGCATGGACCACGGCGCGGACATGGGGGCCTCCGAGCGCGTGGACTGTCTGGCTCTGGCGGCGGAGGAGTCTGCGCGGGCGGCGGTCACCTTGCGTGATCTTCCGGCAGGCCCGGCCGGTTTCGAGGTCGTCGGCTCGGCGCGGCTGTTGCGAAGACTGATCCGAAACCTCATTGAAAACGCCCTCAAGCACGGTCGGCCGCCGGTCGAGGTCGACGTCAGTCACGGCGGGACCGTCGCCAGACCGACGGTCGTCATCGCCGTGGGTGATCAGGGAGCCGGCATTGCGGAGTCGCTTCGGGAGCGGGTGTTCGAGCCGTTCTTCCGGCCGAGCGGCTCGACCGAGGAAGGCGGCAGCTGGGGGCTGGGCCTTTCGCTGGTGCGGCAGATCGCCGAACGGCACGGCGGCCGGGCGAGCTGCGCTCCGGCCGACAGCGGCGGCTTCCTGTTCAGCGTCGAGCTGCCGATCGCTGGCCAAGGCTGCCAACCGGCTCCGGAGGGTCAACCCCCGTCGGCGACCCGCAGAAGGTAACGGCCGTAGTCGGTCTTGCCGAACCGCTTGCCCGCGGCCCGCAGCGTCGCCTGATCGATGAAACCGTTGGTGAAGGCGATCTCCTCAAGGCTGGCGATATAGACCCCCTGTCGCTTCTGCAGGGTGCGCACGAACTCCGACGCCTCCAGCAGGCTGTCGTGGGTGCCGGTATCGAGCCAGGCGTAGCCGCGCGACATGGTCTCGACGTAGAGATCGCCCGCTTCCATGTAGAGCCGGTTGAGGTCGGTGATCTCCAGTTCGCCGCGCGCCGAGGGGCGCACCTGCTTGGCGAAGTCTACGACGCGCTCATCATAGAAGTAGAGCCCGGTCACCGCCTGGCTTGATTTCGGGTGCTTGGGCTTTTCCTCCAGGCTGATCGCCCGGCCATCGGCGTCCAGTTCGACCACGCCATAGGCGGTAGGGTCTTCCACGTGATAGGAAAACACGGTCGCGCCGCGCCCACGGGTGACCGCCCGATGAAGAAGCGCGCGCATTCCGGCGCCGAAGAAGATGTTGTCGCCCAGGACAAGGGCGGCCGAACCGCCGGCCAGGAAGTCCTCGCCGATCAGGAAGGCCTGGGCCAGCCCGTCGGGCTTGGGCTGGACGGCATAGTCTATGGACAGACCCAGGTCATGGCCGTCGCCGAACAGCCTTCGGTAGTTGTCGATGGCGTCCGGCGACGAGATGATCAGGATGTCCCGGATACCGGCCAGCATGAGCACGGACATCGGATAGTAGATCATCGGCTTGTCGTAGATCGGCAGCAGCTGTTTGTTGATCGCCAGGGTGGCGGGATGCAGGCGCGTGCCGGATCCCCCCGCCAGGATGATTCCCTTCATGGCCGTCAGATTCCCTTGATCGAAAAGGCCTAGGCGGACTTCACGCCCAGTCGTTCACCCGAATAGGTCCCGGCCAGGATCGGCCGCCACCACCACTCATTGTCCAGATACCACCGCGTCGTGGCTTCGATGCCCTCATCGAAGGTGACCTGGGCGGTCCAGCCGAGGTCCCGTTCCAGTTTCGACGGGTCGATGGCGTAGCGATGATCATGGCCGGGCCGGTCGGTGACATAAGATATCTGGCTGGCATAGGACTGACCGTCGGCGCGGGGGCGCAGCCGGTCGAGGCAGGCGCAGATGCTGAGCACGACCTGAAGGTTCGTCCGCTCCGCCCGGCCGCCGATGATGTAGCTCTCGCCCGCCGCGCCCGCCTCGAAGACCCGCGTCAGCGCCTTAACATGGTCCTCGACGAACAGCCAGTCGCGGATGTTATCGCCCTTGCCGTAGATGGGCAGCGCTTCGCCGGCGAGACCCTTGATGATCATCAGGGGGATGAGCTTCTCCGGGAAGTGGTACGGCCCGTAGTTGTTCGAACAGTTGGTGACCAAGGTGGGCAGGCCGTAGGTCTCCTGCCAGGCGCGAACCAGGTGGTCCGATGAGGCCTTGGAGGCGGAATAGGGTGAGCGGGGCGAATAGGGGGTCTCCTCGGTGAAGAATCCCTCCGCTCCCAGAGATCCGAACACCTCGTCCGTGGAGATGTGGTGAAAGCGGAAGCTCTCGCGCTCAGCGCCCGCCAGGTCGCGCCAGTAGTCGGTCACCGCCGAGAGCAGGGTGAAGGTGCCGACGATGTTTGTCTCGATGAACGCGGCCGGGCCGTCGATGGACCGGTCGACGTGGGACTCCGCCGCCAGGTGGGTGACCACCTGCGGCCGGAATGCGGCGAGCGCCGCGCGCATGGCGGCCGCGTCGCATATGTCGGCCTTGAGGAACGCGTAGCGGGGATTGGCCTCCACCGAGGTGAGCGATGCGAGGTTGCCAGCGTAGGTGACCTTGTCGACGTTGAGGACCTGATGGTCGGTGCTGGCCATCAGGTGACGCACCAGCGCCGAACCGATGAAGCCGGCGCCGCCGGTGACTAGAATGCGCAGGCTGGGGCGGGTCATGGAGGTTTCGGCCGTCACGGGGTCAGGGGTTCGGGGTCTAGGGAGGTCAGCGGATCGCCGTCATAGGGGAAGGGGCTGCGGAACTCCGCGAGCGTGAGCAACCGCGCGTCCTTTTCCGACAGCACGGGCTGACCGCCGTCGAGGGGCCAGGCGATACCCAGGGCGGGGTCGTTCCAGATCAGTCCGCCGTCGCATTCCGGCGCGTAGAAATCGGTGACCTTGTATTCGACCTCGGTGTCCGGTTCGAGCGTGAGGAAACCATGGGCGAAGCCGACCGGCAGATACAGCTGATGACCGTTCTCGGGTGACAGTTCGGCGGCGACCCAGCGGCCGTAGGTGGGAGATCCGTCCCGGATGTCCACGGCCACGTCCCAGATCCGCCCGCGCACGCAGCGCACCAGCTTGGCCTGGCCGCGTGGCGGGGTCTGGAAATGCAACCCGCGCAGCACCAGGCGACTGCGCGAGAGCGAGTGGTTGTCCTGTCTGAACTGCGAATCGACACCGATGGCGGCGTATTTGTCGCTGTTGTAGGTCTCGCTGAACCAGCCCCGGTCGTCGCTGAAGCGTTTCGGGCGGATAAGCTTGATCGGGGCCACTCACTGCACCTCTGGGTTAACGCCGCCACCTTAGTCCAGACCCCGCGCCGCCGAAGGTCCGTCGGTCGGCCGCGGGGCCCAATCGCCCGCGTCGCGGTCGATTCGCTTCAAATTCGATCATTGCGATCCGAGCCTGCCTCGCCGTCGACGCTCGTCCTGATTAGGCGGGTTCACCCTGCAGGTCCGGCTGCTCATGGTCGAAGAACTGACCGCGGGCCGCCAGCAGCCACAGATAGACCGGGACTGTCGGCTCCATGAACCTGAAGCCGCGGCCGAAGCCGTCGTCGCCCACCTCAAGCAGCACCTGGTCCGCAGCCAGCCGCTCCGCGGCTTCCCGCGCCTCGGCAATGGCGGCGGGATCGCCGTGCACGGCTGTGATGTCCTCGACGGTGAACCAGCCCCCGGTGCTCTGGGCTGCGCCGGCCAGAGCCCCGAGAACGCCAAGTTTGCCCTCGTCGACCAGCGTTCCGATCTGAAGTTGCGAGCGACGCGAGATGCGGCCTCTGAATTCGTTCACGGCTTCCTCGGTCGCGACCGCGACGTCCCGGCTCTGGACGGTCAGGCGGCCTTCGTCGATGGCGACCAGGGCCGCGCGGTGGCTGATCAGGGAGGCCAGATAGGGGAAGCCCATGCAGCGGGCGATGATCGCGTGGATCGCCGCTTCGTCGAAATGCAGGTCGCTCACGTTCTCGCCGTTCTTCACGATGCTGCGGATTTCGGCCGCCGTCATCTTCGGGATCCGCATGGCGAACACGTTGCGCTGGATGGACGGCACATTGGCCACCAGTTCGGTCAGGTTCGCCGCCACGCCGGCGATGAGCACCTGCACCCGAACGGCCTGGTCGGACAGGCTCTTGAGCAGTTCGGCGATGCTGCGCCGGAAGTCTTCCGAGCCGGCGCGGTCGTATTCGTCGAGAATGACCAGCACCCGGGTGCCCTCGATCTTCGCCAGGGCGTCGCTCGCCGAACTGACGGTCATCGGCTCGGAGCCGAGCAGGCTCGCCAGGGTGTCGCCGCGCTCGCCCTCGATCGTCGTGGGGCCATAGGCGCTGTGGTACATCAGCGGGATGTGCGCCGCGATGGCGCGGAAGGTCTCATCGAATTCCGACCGGGCGCCGCAGGTCACGTAGACGACGAGATAGCGAGCCTCCTGCGCCGCCTTGGCCAACACCTGCAGCAGCGACGTCTTGCCGATGCCCCGTTCCCCGTAGATCACGGTGTGGAGACGCTGGTCCTCGATCGAGCGGATGAGCGCCGTCATGACCTTGGTTCGACCAGCGAACATCTTTCGATCGGTCACCGGCTGCGCCGGCGTGTAGGCTCCGCGCAGCTTCGAGCGGACCAGGGCGAAACGGTCGGCGGTTCGCGGGTCGAGCTGGTCGCCTGCGGTGGTCTGGAATCTCGGAAACGCCGCGCATTCTGTCACGCCGCCGCCGCTCACAGGCGTCGCGGCCGGGCGATAGACGTACTTGTCCTCGTTGGGCCTCTGCGCGGCCGCTGTCGCCGGTCGGTTGCGCCATGGAAGCAGTTTATCAATCCAGCTCATAGTGTCCCCTAGAGGCGCCAACAGCGCGTGTTTCTACAGCAATCGATCCTGCCGGCGATGGGAATTCGCCGTCTCTAGAGGGTCTGATTGAACGGTTTCAGCACATAAAGGATATAGCCGATCACGGCGAGAATGATCCCCACGGCCAGCCAGTCGAGTCCAAGGCCCTTGGGAGTCGGATTGCCCACCCAATTGGCAACTGCGCAGCCGATGGCCGGGGGCGCGTACTGGTACATGTGATCGCTTGGCTCGGGCGCAGTGGAGCGCTGCAGGAACAGCACCACCAGACCGGCGAAGATCACCATGGTCACCAGATCGTAAATCGTATTCACGTCGATCAGATCCCCATCGCATTGGCAGGCAGGCCGCCATCCGCGGTAAGCCATACCGACGGCGTGCGGCATTTTCTTAGCATCGATTCCGATTTGGTCGAAACTCCCGGGACGAAGTGCGCCCGCCGGGTCGCGTTCGCCGGGTGGGCTCCAGTCCAGGTGTGAAACGGGCCTTCTGCGTCCGGGCGCACGACGCCTCCAACTGTTGCTTTGGCGGACCGTATCCAGTGGGACAAGCCCAAAACCGCCCGCTGGCCGGAATGCGCCGGAGGTCGTTCCGCAGGCGTCCGGTCTCCCACCCACCCGACCGATGGCTCAGCGACACCTAACGCGTCTTGCCAGCGGAAGGTTCCCGGGTGAATGAACGCCCGCCATCCCGCGCCCGCCGTTGTCCGGGCCGTACATCCGGGCGGGCGGCGGCGGAAGCGAAACCGGAGTGAAAGCCGAATGGCGAGGGCGAAGAAGAAACTCAGCCTGAACACCATCGTCCGCGAATTGATCCTGGTGAATCGCTACGCCGCCAACCGTCACGACGGGGCGTTCGACTATGACTGGGATGAAATCAACTATAACCGCAAGGCGGTGGTCAATCTGCTTATGGCTGACAGGCCTGACGGCGATTACCTCGAGATCGGTTGCGCCGGCAACGACCTCTTTGACTCCGTGATGGCCAGGACAAAGGTCGGTGTCGACCCGGCGCGGGGCGGCACGCATCGGCTCACCAGCGACGACTTCTTCGCGACGTGGCGGGGAGGAATGTTTGACGTGGTGTTCATCGATGGACTGCACCACTACGAACAGGTGCGCCGCGATCTCGACGGCGCCCTGGCTGTGCTGCGTCCCGGCGGCTGGATCGCCATCCACGACATGCTGCCGCGGGACTGGCTGGAAGAACATGTGCCGCAGATTCGCACACGGGGCTGGACAGGCGACGGCTGGAAGGTGGCCTTCGAGCTGCTGGCATCGCCCGATGTGGAATTCCGCCTGCTGGCGTTGGACCACGGCGTGGTCGTCGTAAGGCCTCTCAGCAGCCAGCCACGGTTGCCTGACCTCAGCGCGACGCTGCGTGACGAACGTTTCGCCTATTTGCACCGCAATTTCGCGCTATTGCCCGTCGTAGGCTACGATGCCGCCGCGGCCTGGGTCGCCTCCCACCGCTCCGCCTCGTGCGGCGCCGTAACCCCTGCGTGAGTTCCAGGTGTGAATCCATGAAAGATATCATCGACGTGAGGGGTGCTTCGGGCGCCGTCTACCGGTTCACCCGGTTTCGCGACGGCAACCCGTTGTCGGCCATGGGCGGCAACTTCGTTTACGCCCGGGAGGATGCCGAGGGCTCGACCCTCATCTATGCCGGAGAGGCCCAGAACCTGCTGACCGGCGCGCGGATGTTGTGGGACGAGGCGGTCCGCGCCCACGCGGCCAATGGTCTCTACACCCGGCTGAACATCTCAGAGGGGGTGCGCCAGCGCGAACACGCCGATATCACCGGCGCCGCGGCCCTGCCGATGAATGCGTCGGGCAGTGACGACAAGGGCGTATAGGCCTCCTCGTCCGGCGTCGCGGGTGAACGCAGCCTAGACGTCACGCAGGTCCGGCGGCGCCGCGAAGAGGTGGTTGAGTTCGCCTCCGGAAGGGGCGGCCGCGAACCGTGTGAATGTGCCTTCCTGGGCGATTTCCCGCGCGGTTCTGAGAAATTCTCCCCAGGCCGTTCGCGCCAGAGATCCGCCCACGCTGATCCGTCGGACGCCAAGCGCCGCCAGGGACGCCGCCGTCCCGCCGCTGGTCAGCACATTGACCGGCCTTGGAGCCAAGGCCCGGACCACGGCCGAGATCTGTTCGATGTCGGGCAGGCCCGGAGCGTAGAGGCAATCGGCGCCCGCCTCGGCGAACGCGGTCAGGCGGCGCACGGTTTCTTGCAGGTCAGGGCGTCCGCAGATGAACCCCTCTGAACGGGCGGTCAGCACGACGCCCGGATCGCGGGCGTCGATGGCGGCTCGCGCGGCGGCGATGCGGGCCACCGCGAGTTCGAAATCATACAGCGGCGCGGCCGCGTCGCCGGTGCTGTCCTCCACCGAAAGGCCGGCAACGCCGGTGTCGACTGCGCGGGCGACATTGGCCGCCACACCCTCTGGCGTATCGGCGAATCCGTTTTCGAAATCCGCGTTCAGCGGCACGTCAAGGCGGCCGGCCAGGGCCGAAAGGTGCGCCAGAACCTCCTCCAGCCCCACCTTGTTGTCGGGGCGACCCAGAGACCAGGCCATACCGGCGCTGGTCGTGGCCAGAGCCTTGAAGCCGAGGGACTGCAGCGCCACGGCGGAGCCCAGGTCCCAGGGGTTGGGCATGACGAAGCAGCCGGACACATGCAGCGCGCGGAACGCCCGTCGCTTTGCGGCCGTGGTTTCAATCATGGCTTACGCCTCCTGGTTCGATGCGGGTCATGATCCTAGACCAGGCTCCAGGCGGCGTCGAACCGTTGAACCCGCTCGCCGTGGCGGGGTGGCACGCGGACCTGATCCATGCGAAGGCGCGCTGGCGGCCCGGTGGGCGCGAGGAACCACTCTGGAGGGATTTGCCGCGATGGCCACGGTTTGTGCGCAGGGCGTCGATACGGGATTTGCGGCGCTCGGTTACGGCAAGGTGGCCTTCCTGGGTGTGATCCAGGGGATCACGGAACTGCTGCCGATCTCCTCCACCGCCCACATGCGGGTGGTTCCGGCCCTGCTCGGCTGGCGCGACCCGGGCTCGGCCTTCTCCGCTGCGATGCAACTAGCGGCGCTGGCGGCCGTGTTGAGCTATTTCTGGGGCGATGTCAGCCGGCTCGCCGGCGAGAGTCTTTCGGCCATGGGGCGGCGGCGCTTCGACAACCCGTCCCTGCGCCTTGTTGTCTGGATCGGCCTGGCGACGATCCCGATCGGTCTGGCCGGAATTTTCCTCTCGCCGGTGCTCAATCAATGCGATTCGCCGATGCGCGGTCTTCGGGTGATCGGGTGGGCCTGCATCGGCATGGCTGCGCTGCTCGCTGTCGCCGAAATCGTCGCGCGGCATCGCCGATATCTGCGGGACGCTTCACTTCTGGACGCGCTGATCGTCGGCATCGCCCAGGTCGGCGCGCTGATTCCCGGTGTCTCTCGGTCGGGCTCAACGCTGACCGCGGCGCTTGGCCTGGGGTTCCGCCGCGAGGAGGCCGCCCGGTTCTCCTTCCTGCTGGGTATTCCCACCATCGCTCTGGCCGGGTTCACGGAACTCTGGGAACTGCACAAGGCCCACCTCGACAACCACGGCTGGTCCGTTCTGGCGGTCGGTCTGGTCGTGGCCTCGGTGTCGGCGTTTGTCGCCATCTGGGGCCTGATGCGGGTGCTTGAGCGCTTCTCCGCCTGGCCGTTCGTGATCTATCGCGGCGCGCTCGGCGTCGCCATCCTGGTCGGAGTCGGAGCGGGCTGGCTGGCCTGAGGGGCCCGGTCGGCCAGCGTCGGGTGAACCTCGACGCCAAGGCGGGTCTCGCACGTCGCGCAGGCTCGTCCCCACCCCTCGGACCTGCCGCGGGATGGGGACTCCTTAGGAACCTCAGTCGGCCATGGCGCTTTCGGCTTCCGCCGCTGCGGGCTCCGCGACAACGCTCTCGTCCGTGGCGCGACCCTCGGCCGCGGCGAGCGCCAACAGCCGTTGCCATTGGCTCACCGAGGCCAGGTGGTGGTAGAGCGGCGTCAGCCAGCCCTGCTTGCGCCAGTGCAAGAACGTCTCGTCGGACAGCTTGTCGAGTCTCTCCAGGTTCACCGCTGTGAACCCGTCCAGGCGGAGCTTTTCGTCACCGCCGGGGAGGGCCACCTGCGCCTGCCGCACATCCAGCAACCCCGCTTCGCGCAGGGCGGCGCCGAACTCCAGGGTCTTGCGCATGCTCTCGCGGTAGGCGACGCAGAGGGCGACACGCGACTTGCACAGTTCGGTCTGAGCGCCGTTGGCGAACAGCCGCTCGTCCTTATCGGCGCCCAGCAGGTTCGATTGAGCATCGACCCCGACGAATTCCCGGCCCTCCCCGAGGTCGACCACCACGAACGGATAGTTGCGCGTCGAGGCGGGCACATAGACGCCGCTGGCCCAGGCTCCGGTCTTGTCGACAAACAGGTTCTGATCGCGACGCAGGCCTGTGATCGCCATCGGCAGGGTCTGTTCGCCCTCGGTGAAAACGATCGGGTAGAACGGAGCCGCCAGACCGAGCTCTTCAATGCAAAGCGGCACGGACACGTCCGTCGCGACGAAGCTGAAGTCGGGCGCAGAGGCCAGTTTCAGGCCGGCATGCTGGTTTCGATCCAGCGCGACCACGCTGCGGTACCAATTTTGCATATGTTTCAACTCCCTAACAGATCCGGCCTGACTATATCAGGATGCGTGCTCGACGGAACCCGCTTAGCCCCGCGAAACGTGTCTAAAATTGGGCATGAAGACGTGCGGCGAAGATGGAAACCGGGCCGCGATCGCGATTGTAGGCGGGGTTGTTGACGAACTGATAGTCGGCAGCGACATGAACGAAGCGACCGATCGGGACGTCATAATAGGTCTCGAGGACGCCTTCGGCGCCCGGATGCGGCAGCTGGCCGTCGCCGACCAGGATGCCCAGGCCGCCCTGGGCCAAGTATAGCTGATGAAGCCGGGAAGCGCCGTTCGCTTCCAGGGCCAGCCCGAACGTATCCGCTGGGCGACGCCACGCGGAGCCCTTGAGGGCGAAACCGCCGGAGACGGTGCGGTCAATGTCGGTGAATTCATAGGCTTCCGCCGAACCGCCGGCGAGACCGGCGCGGGCGAAGATCCCAAGACTGGCCGTGATTTGCTGCTGCCAGGTCAGACTGAGACCGCCACGACTCCGGTACCGGCGCACCAGGGCGGTGTCGGGCGCCGCACCGGTCGCTTGGCTAAGAGCAATG
The DNA here is from genome assembly GCA_903923135.1 of uncultured Caulobacteraceae bacterium. Taxonomy (GTDB): domain Bacteria; phylum Pseudomonadota; class Alphaproteobacteria; order Caulobacterales; family Caulobacteraceae; genus Acaudatibacter; species Acaudatibacter lapponiensis. The sequence continues at coordinate 24,936 of CAIXWN010000259.1, forward strand.
GCGTCGGCGTAGCGGCCCATGCGACCGCGGGTCAGGAAGCCGGTCGCCCTGATCGATCCGGGCTGGCCGGCGACCGCGTATCGTCGCTCGATTTCTCCGATCAGCTGGAACTGGCCAAAACCGCCGTCCAGATGGGCGCTGTTGGGGACGTCGGAGAGGTCGAAGGCTCCTGCCCGCAGCGTCCAGGGACCCTGATACCATTCCACAGCCAAGCCGACGGTATAGCCCCA
>CAIXWN010000260.1 GCA_903923135.1 uncultured Caulobacteraceae bacterium
CCTGCGAAAGGCCGCCGAGAGAACCGTCGGCGCTCTGTGGGACCGCATCGGCCAGGTCCTTGAGGCCTTCACGCCAGAGGAGTGCGCCAACTACCTACGCCATGACGGATACGTTGCAGCTTAGGCGGCGAATGCTCTAGCTACGGGCATTCCGCCACACGGCTGGCGGCGAGGAGCGCCGGACGGCCCTGGCGGAGATCGACGCCGCTTCGAGCCATCGGATAGGGCTGTCCCCCCTTGAGGCCTTTCCAGAGGGCCAGATTGAACGATGCTGTGTCGAGGTGATCCTCCCGCGAGAAATCCTGGCCCGCCATCGCCGCTTGCCAGTAGGCCGCGGACCTGAGGGGAACGTGACAGGACGCCTCGGCGGTGCGCGAATGCGGCAGGGGCACTCGGGTGCTCCGCAGCACGGCCGGAACCCTGGCGTCATAGGTCCAGGCGGTTTGCGAGAGATCGAAGACATCGGCCATCGGCTCGGCCAGAGCGTCATTGAGCCCCATCGGGCCCACCCCCAGAACCTCTTCCAGGGTCCGGACGAGGTTGACCGAGGTGTAGCGATGCGAAATCACGGCCCCTTGTCTCACATAGGGCCCGGCAACAAAGGCGATCGAACGGTGGGCGTCCACGTGGTCGGGGCCGTCCTGAGCGTCGTCCTCAATGACGAAGATCAGGGTGTCGGACGCGAAGGGGCTGTGGGCGACCTTCTCGATCACCAGGCCGACCGCGTAATCATTGTCCGCCAGTTCCGTCTCGACCGTGTCGACGCCGTCCAGGCCCTTGCCGAAATTGCCCGTGTGATCGTGCGCCAGACGCAGCATCATCAGGTTGGGCGCCTTACCGGCGGCGATGAATCCATCGAATTCGCGTTCCCATTCCTTGAATCGCCAGAAATCCGGGAACGACTGGTCGAAGCCTCGGAAATAGGGGTCGGTGACCGCCATCAGCGAGGCCTTGGTGGGCGTGAACACCCGAACGCCAGCCTTGAACGGATCCCGCTCAAGAGGCGTGCGCAGGGCCCCCGCCGCCTGGAAATAAAGCGAAAGGTCGCCGTAGAATCCCCAATTGCGCACGCTCAGGCCGCCTTTCAGCACCTGATCCCAGATATATCCCCGGCCAGCGTCACCATCCGGGCCGTCGGGCGCCGCAACGTCGCGCGCACCGGCCAGAACGTCCGGATCCTTCGGACCCAACGGATTGAGGGCGACGCGCTCCGCGCTGGTGGCCAGACCGACATTCAGATTCCGGTTCGCGCCTTCCTGATCGTATTGAAGGCCACGGTCGGCGTAGTTCACCGGTGACTCGCGTTCGGTCCAGTCGTTGGTCCGCGCAGCGACGGTCCAGTTCCAGCCGGTGTTGCTGCTCTCCCCGCTGTCGAAAAAGGCGTCCAGGTCGACGAACTGCCGCGCCAGAGCATGCAGATTGGGGGTTATGGCCCGACCGAATATCGTCAGTGAAGGATCGCCGTCGCCCACCTCCAGGTCTCCCAGAACCTGATCATAGGAGCGGTTTTCCTTCACAATGTAGATGACGTGTCGGATGTGGGCCTTCAGAAAGGCCATCTTGGCCGCATCGGTCGCGGAGGCTGTTGCGAAGACCCGGTTGTTCCGGGCCACCTGTTGCGTCAGTGCGCCGAGCGATGCCGCAGAGGGCGGCGCCAGCGTCAGGAACCCGGCCTTTTCCTTCTGCCAGACGTACTGGTTCGCCGCCTTGCAGGCGTCATCCCAGTGCGGTCCGGCCTGAAGCGTGTTGCGACAGCCCGCCGGCACGGGCCCGGTGTTGCTCTTGCCGTTGACCACATAGATCTGGCGGCCGTCGGGGCGAACCGCGACGGCGGTCGGATACCAGCCGGTCGGAATAAGGCCGACGACCGCCGAACCTCTCGACCGATGAGCATCCCCGTCATCATCGCCGTCGCCATCCCGTTCCAGGCGCGCCCGTCGGCCGGAAGCCGTGGCGTCGAGTCGAATCACGGCGAGCGCGTTCTCACCCCCGTTTGTCACCAGCAGCGAATCGCCGTCCGGCGAAAGGGCAAGGGCGTTTGAGCCCGCTCCGCCGAGCCCGCTCCGTCCCCAGGCAGCCGGGCCAGAGGTGGGAATGGTCTCGACAATACGGTTGCTGCGGGTGTCAAGCAGGGCGACGCCGTCGGTGTTGTCGAGCGCCGCGAACAGTCTTGACCCGGCGCCCTTCAGCAAGGCCACCGGTTGTCCCGCCGTGCGGACGCGCGCGACGATGCGGAGGCTCCCGCCGGAAACGTCCAGGGCGAGGATCTCCCGGTCCCGCTCAGCGGCCACATAGGCGCGACTGTCCGACGTCCAGGCTACCGCGCGGGGGAAGGTCCCGCCCGGCTCGCCGTGTCGGGCCGGATCGATTGCGCCCGGGCGCAGATCCTGCTCGGCCACGGCGCCGCTGGACAGGTCGATCAGACTGACAGAGTCGTTCTGGATGTTGCTGACCAGCAATCGCCGGCCATCGGGGCTCACGGCCAGCGCCGCGGCTTCCGGCTGCACGAACAGCCCGACGCCCGTCTTGTGTCCGAGCGGGAAGGCCCGGCGCGCCGAGTACCCCGTGGCGTCGCGCACATACTCCAACACCCGGTCTGTCACGCCGCCCGAGACGAAGAACCGGTCACCCGCGGGTGACCAGGCAAGGCCCTGGAACGCATCGGCGATCGGGATAACCTGACGTTTCACCGGCGCGGCGCCGGAGATATCCCAGACGAACACATACTCATTCGATCGCGCGGGGATGAACTTTCCATCGGGCCCGAAAGTGCGGTTGAAACCGCTGGTCAGGATCAGCAGGGTCCGGCCATCCGGCGAGATGGCCTCCGCCGCAGCCTGGCCTGCCAGAAAGCCCGGATCACCTGGCAGGTCGGGATTGAGTGGCTGGAAAAGCGCTCCTGGAGCGGCGGACGGCGTCAAGGCCTGTCCGGTCGGGGCGATGTCCTCCGCACGCGCGGCCATGGTCATGACCATGAACGCGACAACCATCCCGCCTCTCACCGATGCTCGCCGCATGCCGTCCCTTCGCCCGGGCGTCAGGCCCCTCAAGAGTCCGGACAATCGTCCGCTTCGATGACGGCTTCAAGACATTCTGACACCTCGCCACGGCTGCCGGGTTGACAGGGCTCCGCTTTGGCGATTGAACCGCCCGTCCGGGTCGGGGCTGTCGGGGACCATGCGTTTGGGCTCGACAGCAAACGGAATGAACCGATGACCTTCAATTCACCGCGCGGTGCGCGGCCCCGCCGGATCGGGGCGGGCCGCCACGTTTTCCGCCGCCGGCCGGCGGCGTTTCTCGGGCCAGAAGCATGACCTACATCGTCACCGACGCCTGCATCAAATGTAAGTACATGGACTGCGTTGAGGTCTGTCCTGTGGACTGCTTCTACGAAGGCGAGAATTTCCTGGCCATCAGTCCGGACGAATGCATCGACTGCGGCGTGTGCGAGCCGGAATGCCCGGTGGACGCCATCAAGCCGGACACCGAGGATGAGCCGGACGGCAAGTGGCTGAAGATCAACACCGACTTCGCCAGGATCTGGCCGAACATCACCCTCAAGGGCGAGCCGCCGGCCGACCGGGCGCAGTATGACGCCGAGACCGGCAAGTTCGAGAAGTACTTCAGCGAAAAGCCCGGCAAGGGGTCCTGACGGCAGGCGACCCTCCGGGCTCGCGCCACGGGGCAGGTTCGTGAGGCGCCCCGATCCAAGGCCTCACTCCGTCAGTGAAAGTCGTCCATGACCGCCTCCCTCGTCCTCGGCTTCGACGCCACCTTTGACGACCTGCATGACCGCGAAGGCCTCGGCCGCCTCGACGCCGCCTTCCTCGACCGTCTGGCGGCCGAGGAGCCCGGATTGAAGGACCGGCTGCTGACCGCGCGCGCCGCGCCGGAAATCCTGTCGCGGGGCGAGGAGTCGGATCTGCTGGTCGAACTGGCGCCCTTCGTCGAGAGCTTTCTGGCCGAACTGTTCGGCGTCGAGGCCGCACTACGGGCGGGGCGCGCTGGTCGGGAAGACCTGGCGCCGATCTACTCGGTCAAGCGGCTGTTCGTGCAGCGCCGGGCGGTCAAGAAGCATGCCGCCGAGGCCGCAAGTCTGGACGGGGACGCCCTGCGCGCCCGACTCGAGCCCCTGCTCGGCGGCGAACTCACCGAGGCGCGGTTCGCCCGGAGTGTGGATGCCTGGATGGACGAGGAGGAGACGAGAGGCGAGGCGCTCGACCTGGCCTCGCGCTACGCCGCATGGGCGACCCTGACCCCCGAGGGGATCGAGCGTCATCACGCCGGCGTTCTGTTCAAGGTTCCGCACAAGGTCGACCCCATGCGGCTCGTGCCCGTGGAAGACGACCCTGTGGCCGGGGCGCCGGCGTTCGGGTTTTCCGCCGCTCATCGCCGCCGTCGCGAGGGTTTCGCCCTCACGGACAAGGGGACCGACGTTGTCGGCGCCCTCGATCAGGCCAACTACTGCATCTGGTGCCACAAGCAGGGGAAGGACAGCTGCTCCACCGGCCTGAAGGAAAAGACCGGGGCCTTCAAGGCCAGCCCGTTCGGGGCGCCGCTGGCGGGCTGCCCACTGGACGAGAAGATCTCCGAGCTCAACCTCACCGCGAGCCAGGGCCTGACGATCGGCGCCTTGGCCCTGGTGATCATCGACAACCCCATGTGCGCAGCGACCGGCCACCGCATCTGCAACGACTGCATGAAATCGTGCATCTATCAGCGGCAGGAACCGGTGGACATTCCCCAGGTCGAGACGCGGGTCCTCAAGGACGTCCTGGCTCTGCCGTGGGGCTTTGAGATCTATTCGCTGCTCACCCGATGGAACCCGCTGAATCTGCGCCGGCCGCTGCCCCTTCCGTCGACAGGGCGCAAGGTGCTTGTGGTCGGTCTGGGCCCCGCCGGCTTCACCCTGGCCCATCACCTGATCAACGACGGCCACACAGTGGCGGCGGTGGACGGGTTGAAGATCGAACCTCTCGATCCGGCCGTCAGCGGCGTGGATGCGATGGGCCACCGGGTCCCCTTCGAACCGGTGCGCGACATCGAGACCCTGCGGGAAGGCCTGGGCGAACGGGTCCTGGCCGGTTTCGGCGGCGTCGCCGAGTACGGCATCACGGTCCGTTGGGACAAGAACTTCCTCAAGCTGGTGCGCCTGCTGCTTGAACGGCGGGCCCAGTTCAAGATGTTCGGCGGCGTGCGCTTCGGCGGCGCGATGACCATCGAGAGCGCCTTCGCCCTGGGCTTCGACCACATCGCCCTCTGCGCCGGCGCAGGCAAGCCGACCATCGTCGACATGAAGAACGGTCTGGCCCAGGGCGTACGACAGGCCTCCGATTTCCTGATGGCCCTGCAACTCACCGGGGCCGCCAAGTCCGACAGCGTGGCCAACCTGCTGGTGCGACTGCCCGTCGTGGTCATTGGCGGCGGCCTGACGGCCATAGACACGGCCACCGAGTCCCTGGCGTATTACCCCCTTCAGGTCGAGAAGTTCCTCTCGCGCCATGAAACCCTCGTCGCCGAACGCGGCGTCGAGGCTGTCGAAGCCGGCTGGACCGCCCGTGACCGGGAGACCGCCGGGGAGTTCATCGCTCATGCCCTCGCGATCCGCGCCGAGCGCGCCGCCGCCGCCGCCGAGGGACAACCCGCCCGGATCGTTGAACTGCTGCGCGACTGGGGCGGGGCGACGATATGCTACCGTCGCAGCCTGACGGAATCGCCCAGCTACACGCTCAATCACGAGGAGGTGGTCAAGGCGCTGGAGGAAGGCATCCGGTTCGCCGAAGGCCTCACGCCAAAAGAGGTCGTGCTCGACGCCCACGGCCACGCCGAGGCGCTTGTCGTCAGCCTGGCGGACCCTGACGCCGAGGGCGGGCGGCGCATGGCGATCCTGCCTGCCCGCACGATCCTGGTGGCGGCCGGCACCCAGCCCAACACCGTCCTCGGACGCGAGGACCCGGAACACGTGGAGATCGACGGGCGCTATTTCCAGGCCCTGAGCGAGACCGGCGAGCGCGTCACCCCCGAGCGTCTGACCAAGCCGGCCGAAGTCCAGGTGCTCATGCACCTGACGGACGAGGGCAAGGCCGTGAGCTTCTTCGGTGACCTGCACCCCTCTTTCGCGGGAAATGTGGTCAAGGCCATGTCCAGCGCCAAGCAGGGCTATCCGGTCGTCAGCCGAATGCTTGCCCGGCTGACCGACGTCGGCAAGCCCCCCGAGACTCTGTTCGCCGAACTCGACCGCGACCTGCGCGCCCGGGTGCACGAGGTCGTGCGCCTGACCCACAACATTGTCGAGGTGGTGCTCGAGGCGCCGGCAGCGGCACGCGCTTTCCAGCCGGGGCAGTTCTATCGGTTGCAGAATTTCGAGGCTCAGGCCAACCAGAGTGGCGGGACCCGCCTGGCGATGGAGGGCTTGGCCCTGACCGGCGCCTGGACCAACAAGGACCGGGGTCTCATCTCGATCATCGTCCTGGAAATGGGCGGCTCGTCTGACCTTTGCGTGCACCTCAAGCCCGGCGAGCCCGTGGTCCTGATGGGCCCCACTGGCGCGCCGACGGAGATTCCCGAGGGTGAAACGGTGATGCTGGTCGGCGGCGGCCTGGGGAACGCGGTGCTGTTCTCCATCGGCCAGGCCCTGCGCGCCAGGGGCAGCAAGGTCATCTACTTCGCCGGCTACAAGCGCATGGTCGACCGTTACAAGGTCGAGGAAATTCATCACGCCGCCGACGTGATCGTGTGGTGCTGTGACGAGGGTCCCGGCTTCACCCCCGAGCGGCCGCAGGACCGCGCCTTCGTCGGCAACATCGTCGAGGCGATCGACGCCTATGCTTCCGCGGCCCTGGGAGCGCCCGTCGAGGCGCTCTCGGCGGTTGACCAGATCGTCGCCATCGGCTCGGACGGCATGATGAACGCCGTGGCCCAGGCCCGGCATGGCGTCCTGGCCCGTCATCTCAAGGCCGGCCACAAGGCGATCGGTTCCATCAACTCACCGATGCAGTGCATGATGAAGGAAATATGCGCTCAGTGCCTGCAGGTCCACCGCGACCCCGACACCGGGCTGGAGAGCGTGGTGTTTTCCTGCTGCAATCAGGATCAGGATCTGGATCGGGTTGACTTCGGCAACCTGCGCGCCCGCCTCGGCCAGAACGGCGTCCAGGAGAAGCTCACGCGCCTGTGGATCGACCGCTCCCTCCGCGAAACCGGACTTCGGCGCGAGTCCGCGCAGTAACGATCCGAAGCCAGCGTCGACAGGGCGGCCATGCCGCCCTGGTCAGCCTCAGAGGTCCCCGCCCACGAACGGCGCGGCGCCGGGCGCGCGAGCGACGTGGATACCGCATTCCGTCTTTTCAGAACCCGCCCACCGACCTGCCCGAACATCATCGCCGTCCGCGGCCTGGGACGTGCAGGGCCAGCAGCCAACGGACGGGAATCCGGCTCCCACGAGGGGATGCGGCGGCAGATCGTGTTCGGCGATGTAGGCGTCGAGGTCGGCCTTGTTCCAGTTGGCGAGCGGGTTGAGTTTGATCTGTGCGCCGGCCTTTTCCACCACCGGCAGCCGAAGGCGATCACCCCCGTGAAACCGCTTACGACCGGTCAGCCAGGCGTCGAAGCCGCCGAGCGCACGGTCCAGGGGCGCGACCTTGCGGATATGGCAGCAGCCGTCCGTATCTGTTCGCCACAGATCCGCGTCCGGATCCCCGGTGGCCAGATCCTCGAAGCGCGGCCGCAGGTCGTGGACCTGGGTCAGGCCCAGGCGGCCAGCCAGCAGCTTCCTGTAGTCCAGGGTCTGGGCGAACAACATTCCGGTGTCGAGGAAGAGGACGGGCATGGCCGGATTCACCCGGGCCGCCAGGTGAAGCAGCACCGCCGACTCGGCTCCGAAAGACGACACCAGCGCGAGCCGCTCTCCGAACTGTTCGGCGGCCGCCTCGATGATCCGGGAGGGATGGGCGTCGCGCAGCTCGGCGTCCAGGCGTTCAGAGAGGATGTGGACCGTGTCCAGGGGATCAAACGCCATGATCAGGCTTCCGACATCTCGCCCTTGGCCCGCTGGGCGAAGGCCGGCTCACGGCCGTCGGCCGAGCGCTGATAGACATGCCGGAACCGACGGGCCGCGGCAGTCCATTGATCGGGGCTGCTGGAATCAGCGGGAACGACCGTGTCGAAGCCGCAGCGCAGAACAGGAACGGCGAGATCAAGCACCACATCGCCAACCGCCCGCAGTTCCCCGGTGTACGCCATACGCTCCCGCAGCACCCGCGCGGCGCTGTACGCGCGACCGTCGCGGAACTTGGGGAAAGCCAGGCAGACCACCGCCAGGCGGGCCAGGTCGATGATCAGGGACTCAGGCGCCTCGTCGGCGGCAAGGCGGACCCCGAGGTTGCGCCCTTCGCCAAGCAGGGTTCGGCCCTCTCGCTGAAAGCGGGCCAGAGAGACGATCACGTCGCCCTGCGGCACCGGTTGATCATCATCAACGTCGGTGAAGGGATCTTCGGCCCAGACGGCCTGGCCGTCCCGCCATCTAATGAGCCTGGGCATAAACGGCCTCCTTGAACGGGGCGAGGCCAGCGCGACGGAAGGTGTCGATGAACCGTTCCCCCTCCCGCCGCTCGCGAAGATAAACCTCCACCAGTTGATCGATCGCCGGCGCCACGCGGTCGGCCGACAGGGCCGGACCGAGCACCTGGCCCAGGGCCGCGTCGTCCTCCGCCGACCCGCCGAGGCTGAGCTGGTAGAACTCCTCGCCCTTTTTATCCACGCCCAGGATGCCGATGTGACCGACATGGTGGTGGCCGCAGGCGTTGATGCAGCCGCTGATCTTGATCTTCAGCTCTCCGACTGTCTCGGCGAGGGCCGGATCGGCAAACCGCCTGGCGATGTCCTGGGCGATCGGGATGGCCCGGGCGTTCGCCAGGGCGCAGTAGTCCAGCCCGGGACAGGCGATGATGTCGCTGATCAGGGCGATATTGGCCGTGGCCAGACCCGCGTCGACCAGGGCGGCGTGGACCGCCGGCACGTCATCCAACTTGACATGCGGCAGCAGCAGATTCTGTTCATAGGTCACCCTCGCCTCGTTCATCGAATAGCGTTCGGCGAGGTCGGCGACGACATCCATCTGCTCGGCCGAACAGTCGCCGGGCGTCTCGCCTATGGACTTGAGCGAGATATTCACCAGCGCGTAGCCCGGGTGCTTGTGCGGCAGAACATTGCGGCGGGCGAAGCGGGCGAGGGCCGGGTCCGCCGCCCGGGCGGATTCGAATGTCGCGGACAGTGGCGGCAGCGTTTCGAATCCTGCCGGCGCGAACCCCGCGCGGATACGCGCCAGCTCCGTCGCCGGCAGGTCCACGGCTTCCTTGTCGGTCAGGCTCCACTCCTCCTCGACCTGGCGGGCGAACTCGGTCGCCCCGAGGGACGCGACCAGGATCTTGATGCGGGCCTTGTGAATGTTGTCTCTTCGGCCGTGCCGGTTGTACACGCGCAGGATCGCCTGAAGGTAGGACAGCAGGTGGCGCACGGGCAGGCGTTCACGGATCACCGGGCCTAGATGGGGCAGCCGGCCGAGGCCACCACCGACCAGAACCTCGAAGTTCAGAGCCCCCTCGTCGTCGCGGTGCAGACGAAGGCCGATATCATAGACGCGTATCGCCCCGCGGTCCTTCGGCGAGGCGGTCACGGCGATTTTGAACTTCCGCGGCAGGAACGAGAACTCCGGGTGGAAAGTCGACCACTGCCGGATCGCCTCGGCCCAGATGCGGGGATCGTCGACCTCATCCGCCGTGGCGCCGGCGTGCGGATCAGCCGTGAGATTGCGGATGCAGTTTCCCGAGGTCTGGATGGCGTGCAGGCCGACGCCGGCCAGCTCGTCGAGGATGTCCGGGGCATCCTTCAGCTTGATCCAGTGCAGCTGCAGATTGGTGCGTGTGGTGAAGTGACCGTAACCGCGATCGTAGGTCCGCGAGACCTGCGCCAGCTTCCGCAACTGGGCCGCGTTCAGCGACCCGTACGGGATCGCGATACGAAGCATGTAGGCATGAAGTTGCAGATAGAGACCGTTCATCAGCCGCAGCGGCTTGAACTGGTCTTCGGTCATTTCCCCCGCCAGTCGACGGCCGCACTGGTCGCGGAACTCCGCGACGCGGTCAGCCAGCATCTCGCGGTCGATATCGTCATAGCGGTACATGGTTCTTCGCGCCTCTACTTGCGCCTGATCAGGTCGACGCGGCCCTTGGAGCGGGCGGCCCCGTGCGCCCCTGCGAGGACGGCGATATCGTCGCCGCCCACGGCCTGTTTGCCGTGATCGGGCTTGTTGGTCGGCCCCATGGCGCGCACGCGCTCGCGGTAGCTCACCGGAGCCAGACCGCCGCCGACCGGTGCGACCTCGATCAGATACGGATCCACCACCAGGGTGAACTGGCTCTTGGCATGGGCCTCGGCGCCTTCCGCTACGTCGCTCTCTTCGAAAACGGCAGCCTGAATGAACCGCTCTGACCAGTCCGCTCCGGTCCAGAACACGACCTCGCCGTCGGTCAGGCGGTTGGCAGTGAGGGCTTTCATCGGCGGGCGTCCTTCGAGATCCGCGCGGGGGCCGCCGCGGCGGCGTAAGGCGTATCGGCCGTCGAGACGCCGCTGGCCAGGGCCATGGCTTCGCCCACCATCAGCAGTGCAGGGCCAGAGAGGCCGGATGCGGCGTCGCCGAGTCGGCCGACCGTGGTGACGACGCGCCTCTCGTCCGGCAGGCTGGCGTTTTCGACAATCAGCGCGGGTGTCGTTGGGGCGCGGCCGGCCGCGATGAGTCGCTCGGAGATGGCGGAGGCGGTCGACAGGCCCATATAGATGACCACCGTCTGATTGGCTCTGGCCAGGGCCGTCCAGTCCAGATTAGGCGCCATGCCGGCCTTGGCGTGACCCGTGACGAACATAACCGTCTGGGCCGCGCCACGGTGGGTGAGCGGCGCGCCCGCCGCGGCGCCGGCAGCGAGGGC
>CAIXWN010000261.1 GCA_903923135.1 uncultured Caulobacteraceae bacterium
GGCTACTTCAGCGGCGAGCAGGTGCTGGCCTGCGAGGGGACCGGCGTTCTGCCATGCATCCCGAAGACGGACACTTCCGGCGCAAGCAAGCGTGGCTTCTTCACCCGCCTGGACTTCACCTACGACGCCAAGAAGGACCACCGTTGCGGAATGAGGCGTGTACGATGCATGATGTTCTTACACTGCCTCGGTCGATCCTCGCCATTGGCTCCGGGTCGAAAAGTGGAAGCGCCCTAACTCGTTGGAACGAAAATCCGAAGGTCCAGACAACATCGTGGCCGTGCTATTTGGGAAGCGAAGGCAAGGTCGGGTTGCGCGCATTTTAAATGGGTAAATCATGAACCGCTGTGTATCCTGTGATGCCGCGCTCGTGGGGCGATACTGCGCCAACTGTGGAGAAAAAGTGCTGGAGGGCGCTGATCTCGATTGGCGGCACTATTTATTCAAAGAACTTCCACACGCGATTTTCGAAGTTGATGGCGCTTTGCCTCGCACCCTTATCAGCCTCTTCACGCGACCGGGTGAATTAGCGAAGGCGTTTGTCTCGGGCCGGAGGCGGTCATTCATCCCGCCAGTGCGTTTATATGTTCTGGCTTTCCTGGTTTATGAGTTGACCGGAAGCTTAATGGGTCATGGGCGCCCCACGTTGAGCATGGTCGAGCGGGTCAACCTTGTCGATCCGACTGGAATCTTGGAAAAATTACTTAATCTACGTGACCCGGGATTCTGGAAGGATTCGGCGACCGAGGCGCGACTTTCTGAAAGAGCGAAATGGCTCAGCGAGTCGGGTACATTTGTGATTGCTATATTCGTCGCGATGTTGCAATCGTTTGTATTCATAAAATTCAGGCGACGCTATCTTGAACACTTATCACTCGCCCTTAACGTCACTACGTTCATATTATTGTGTACCGCATTTGGGAAATTATTTGTCATTATTTTCTATAAAGGCAACCACTCTGACGTAGAAGCTTGGTTGCAAACGCTGCTGGCCCTGATCGCGCTGCCGATTTATTGGTTTTTCAGCACAAAGCGCTTCTATGAAATCAAACCGATCTGGGCCCTGTTGTCTGCTGCCGCGATGACGTTCGGTGTTGCTGTCATTGCGTTGTTCCTTAACATAATTTCCCTCGCGATCTTGATTATCACTGCGTAGCTTGTCGATGCTTCGACCATAGTGGCCGGCCGGCTAGATCTTATAGAGGGCTTCGCACGACAACATCCGGCTCCGGCTAAACACCTTATCTCGGTGTCCACGAAACCGGCGGCAGGTCAATCCTCGTCAGGGGCTTCGGGTCGGAAAGCGGACGCCCGCTCCCCCTTGGAACCAGAACTCTAGAGCAACACTTCCCGCACACTGTGCCCTCCCAAAAACGTTCGTTTTTCGGACGGCCGACCGGAACGCCCGTCAGTTGCCCAGTCAGCAGCGTGGGCTCTCTCGAAACCGTCTCGCATAAGGGGCCCCCTGTTTCGGCGGGACCGCGAGGAGTCGCCGGGGTGCGTCATGCGGACCGTCGCCCTGCAGCGAGACCATCGAACGCCGGACACCGTTCTGTGGCCCACGGGCGGGGGGTGCTCGGAGAGGCCCCCCTAAACCACCCCCGCCGCAATCAGACTCCGCGCGCAGTCCAGCACCGTCTCCTTCATCGGCCGCGGCCGCCAGCCCAGCAGGCTCTGGGCCCTGGCCGAGCTGAACTCACGCCGCCGGCCCAGGCCGGGGGTCACCGATTTCAGGTCGCGGTCGAACAGGGCCACCAGATGCAGCAGCAGGTCCGGGGCCTTCGCGGTGGGAACCTTCGCGGCCTGGGCGCCCAGTTCGGCGCGCAGCATCGCCGCCAGATCGGCCATCCAGGCGAAGTCGCCGGCGGCGATGAACCTCTGGCCGGCCGCCGCCGGATCGGTCATGGCGCGGATGTGCAGGTCGGCCACGTCGCGCACGTCGACGATGTTGAACCCCAGCCGGGGCAGGCCGGGCACCTTGCCCGACAGCAGCCGCTGGACCACCTGCACCGAGTCCGAGAAGTCGGCGCCCAGCACCGGCCCCAGCACCAGGGCCGGGTTGACCACCGCCAGGGTGGTCGCGCCGCCCTCGGCGGCGATCAGGTCCCACGCCGCGCGCTCGGCGATGGTCTTCGAGCGGCCATAGGCGTCGGCGCCCGGGGCGTCGGGGTTGGTCCACACCGTCTCGTCGCTCACCCCGTCGGGCCCGCCGGCGGCGGGGCTGGTGGCGGCCACCGAGGAGGTCATCACCACCCGCCGGGCCCCGGCCCGGATCGCCGCACGGATCGCCCGCCGGGCGCCGTCGCGCGCCGGAATGATCAGGTCGTTGGGGTCCTTCGGCGGCGGAACGCCCAGGGGGGAGGCGACGTGCAGCACATATTCGGCCCCCTCGGCGGCGGCGTCCCAGCCCGCGTCGGCGCCCAGGTTGGCGGCGTGGACGCTCAGGCGATTGCCCGGATCGACCACGCGGGCCACCGTGGCGCGCACCTCGCCCTCGCGGCGCAGATCGCGCACCGTGGTGCGCACCGTATAGCCCTGCTGCAGCAGACCGATCACGCACCACGAGCCGATATAGCCCGAGCCGCCGGTCACCAGCACCGTCCCACGTTCCGTCATCATGTGATCCCCCGAAAAACTTGACACCGCTAAGATGGCGACGGATGCGGGAAAGGGGAAGGGGCCGAGATTGACTTTCCCCGCCCTCGCGGATACCCACACGTCCAGCCGCCGGCATGGGGCCGGCGCACAGCGAGCGATTCAAGAATGGCGGCGTCCGCTTTCAAAATCGTGCTTTCGGCCAGGACGGCGCCTTTCGGCGGCGTTCCGGTGCGATTCGCTCGCGAGGAGACCATCGCCTAGGGACTGATCCTTTCATCCCTGACGTATCCACCCCTCCCGGGCCAGACGGCGCTTCGGAGGGGTTTTTTGTTTTCCGTCCACCCTCTCTCAAGCGTCCGTCGGGTTCGGGTCTGACCTGAGGCTCACGTCGTGACCGACCTGACCGACAAGACCGAAACGGCGCTCTCGCGCCCCGCCGCCAGGGCCCCCGGCCCCTGGCTCGCAGAGGCGCGCGCCCTGCTCACCCTGTCAACGCCGCTGGTGCTCACCCAGCTGGCGCAGATGGCCATCGGCACCACCGACCTGATCCTGCTGGGCCGCTACAGCCAGTCGGCCCTGGCGGCGGTGGCCATCGGCAACACCGTCTACTGGTTCGCCTGGCTGCTCGGCGGCGGGCCGGCCTCGGCGGTCTCGCCGATGATCGCCCACATCCTGGGCGAGCGCGCCGGCAACCGCGGCGGCGTGCGCGCCTCGCTGCGCATGGGCCTGTGGGCGGTGGGCATCGTCTCCCTGGTGGTCATGCCGATCATGTGGTCGGCCGAGCCGATCCTGCTGATGCTGCATCAGCAGCCGGACCTCGCCCGCGGCGCGGGCCAGTTCGTCTCGCTGGTGTCGATCGGCCTGCCGTTCTCGCTGTCGACCATGGTGCTGGGCGGTTTCGCCACCGCCCTGGGCCATCCGCGCGCCGGTCTGTGGGTGTCCCTGGCCACCATCGTCTTCAACGCCCTGGCGGGGTGGACGCTGATCTATGGCCATTTCGGCGCCCCGCGCCTGGGCATTATCGGCTCGGGCCTGGCCACCAGCGCTTCCCAGGTGTTCGGCTTCGTCTCGATGCTGGCGATCATCCACTCCAACCGCCATCTGCGGGTCTACCGGATGTTCCGCCGCTTCGGCCGGCCCGTGCACGTGAAGCTGGCCGAGGTCTTCCGCCTGGGCCTGCCCATCGGCGTGACCACCCTGTTCGAGGCGATGCTGTTCAACGCCATGACCCTGCTCATGGGCACCTTCGGCGCCGCGGCCCTGGCCGCGCACCAGATCGCCATGAACTGCGCCTCGATCACCTTCATGGTGCCCCTGGGCATCGGCATGGCCTCGACGGTGCGGGTGGGCATCGCCGCCGGCGGCGGCGACCTGGCCGCAGCGCGCCGGGCGGGGGTGGTCGCCCTGACCCTGGGCGGCCTCTTCATGCTGCTGTCGGGCGTGCTGATGGCCCTCTTCGGCGCGCCGCTGGCGGGGCTCTATCTGGGAGCCGGGGCGCGCGACGACGCGGTGGTCATCGCCATGTCGGCCCGCTTCCTGCAGTTCGCCGCCGCCTTCCAGCTGTTCGACGGCCTGCAGGTGGTCGGCGCGCGGGTGCTGCGCGGCCTGAAGGACGCGCGGATGCCCATGGTTCTGGCGGGGGCCAGCTACTGGCTGGTGGGGGCGCCGGTCTGCGTCTTTCTGGCCGTCGGCCTGAACATGCGCGGCGACGGCATCTGGATCGGCTTCGTCATCTGCCTGGCGGTGGCGGCGCTGCTGATGTGCGCCCGCTTCATGCGGCTCACCGCGCCGGAGCGGGCGGCGGCCTAGTTCCCCGGTCCGGGGCGGAAGGGTGAGTCAGCCACCCGGCTGAACCGCCCCGCGCCCCGGACCGGGGATCCGGTCTTAGCGGCCGGTGACCGGGCGAGCGGCCGCGGCGCTGGCGTGGGCGGATTCGGCGCTCGCCTCGGCGCGGGCGATGGCCGAGCGCACGCAGGTGGGCTGGGCGTAATAGAACTCGAAGGTCGAGGCGCCGCGCAGCTCTTCCTGGCAGGCGGCGCGGGCGGCGCCGACGATGGTGGCGTGGGCGGTCCTGCTGTCGAGGCCGGCCACGTTGACGCGCACGGTGGTCGTGGCGGCGGCGGGCAGGGCGAGGGCGCCGAGGACGGCGGCGAGGGCGAGGGTGCGGTACATGTGAGGATTCCAGAATTTGAGGTTACGAAAAACCCCTTGCCCGGACGCTTCCAACAGGCCGACGCTGCGGCTCTGAACTCCACTTAGGCGCCGCCCCCGGCCGCCGCAACCGCAATCGGTCAATTCACCGCACGATGTTGCACCGCACAACGAAATGCCTGACCGCTGATCACTTATCGCCTGTTACTTATGCGCGATCGTGACGGTCCAAGAGCAATGAGGCCGGATTCGAGCGACGACCCGGGTGCGGTGCGATGCAGCATGATCGAAGGCTGTTTCCGCGACGCAAAACGACACCGGGGGCCGCGCCCGACCGGACTCGACAATCCGTCCCGACGGCGGGAAGCTGGGGGCGAACAGGCCGGCCGGCGAAGGGGCCGGTCGTCCATCGGCACGGGGCGACCGCATGACCGGACGGCGACCGCGGATCATCGGGCTGTAGAGGCGGCCATGGCGCCCGTCGATCCCCGGCTGACCATTGCCCGCAGGCTCGTGCGCGCCGGCGGTGTGGTGCTCGGCCTGCTGGGGCTGGCCCACCTCGCCGCGACCCCGCACATTCCGGCCCTGATCGGCGGTCTTCGCGGCACGCCGGACTACGCCTGGGCTCTGGGGCCGACCCTGTTGAACCATGTGCTGGTGGGGCTGCTGCTGCTGCCCCTGGGCCTGAGCACCTGGATCGCCGCGGACGGCGCCCACATCGGCCAGGGCTGGGCGCGCGGGCTCCTGGCGGCCAACACCCTCGCCGTCCTGGCCCTGCCGGTGAGCCTGGTGGTGTTCATGCGCGGCGGCGCCTACTACAGCTCGCCGCTCTTCGTGACCGGTGTCGGCCTGGTAGCGGTCGCCTCGCTGCTGATGGCGCTCGCCGTCGGCTGGCTGCTGACCCGGCGGGCCGGATAGCGGTCAGGCCGCCTCACAAGCCCGGGTGGACGGCCTCAGAGCTCCAGCGGCCCGGCCTGGGCGACGCGCTGGGGGTCCTGCCGCCAGGCGTCGGAGACGTCGACATAGACCTCGATGCCATTGCCGTCCGGGTCGTTGAAATAGAGCGACTTGGTCACCTCGTGGTCGACCGGGGCCAGGGCCAGGCCCGCCGCCTCTAGCCTGGTCCGCGCCTCGCGCAGGTCGTCGAGGGTCGTGCCGATCTTGAAGGCCACGTGGTGCAGGCCGGGCGCCGCCGGCCCCGCGGCCGTGTCCTCGCCGCTGACCTCCATCACCGCGAAGTCGTGGTGATCGCCCAGGGTGAAGAAGGCCATCTTCATGCCGTTCTCGTCGAAGCGGGCGCACAGGGGCAGGCCCAGCACCCCGCCGTAGAACGCCTCGGCGCGCGCCCGGTCGGTCACGCGCAGCACCACATGGCCCAGCGACTGGATCTTCATGGTCTCTCCCCCCGACCGGTCCCCATGCCGGTCCGCCCCGGACTATCGCCCCGGCCCGCGCCGGTTGTCCAGTCGCCGCGCCGGCGCGCTGACCGCGCCCCCTTGGCAGGGGCCGGCGCCGGGTGCGATGTGGCCGCCGTGTCCGCCGCGGGGGCGGTGACCGTCAGAACAGGGAGGCCGCGCATGGCCATCGAAAAGCAGGTTGTCCGCTACGGGCCGCTGAAGGACTTCATCGCCCAGGGCGTGCGGGTGGGCGACACCATCCACCTGTCGGGCCAGGTCAGCGTCGACGCCGCCGGCGCCACGGTGGCGGCGGGCGACATCGTCGGCCAGGTGCGTCAGGCCTACGCCAATGTGGCCGAGGTGCTGGGTCATTTCGGCGCCACCCTCAGCAATGTGGTCTCCGAGACCTGGTTCGTCACCGACGTGCCGGGGCTCAACCGCCAGGCGCGCGGGGTGTTCACCGCCCGCGCCGAGGCCTTCGGCGGTCAGCCGGACACCGCCCAGACCCTGATCGGCGTCAGCGCCCTGTTCCAGCCGGACCTGATGATCGAGATCCAGTGCGTGGCGCGCGTCTGACCGCCCGGGCGCCTACCAGCGCGGATCGATCGGCGTGGGCAGGCTGAAGCGGGCCTCGATGGCCTCGGCGGCGTCCAGGCACTGATGGTCGCGCATCCGCCTGCCGGTGAGCAGCACCCCGATGGGCAGGCCGCTGGCCTCGTCATAGGCTGCCGGCACGCAGGCCGAGGGCAGGCCCAGCAGGTTGGCGTGGGTCACCGGGCGCATCAGGCTGAGGGTGCCCAGGGCGTTGGCCGGACTGGCGGCGTCCCAGCCGTGCGGGAACGGCAGCTGCGTCCAGGTCGGCGTCAGCACCAGGGGATGGTCGGCCATGAACAGCGACCACTCGCGGGCGATGGCGTCGCGCCGGCCGAGCAGGGCCGACAGGGCCGGCGCGCCGGGCGCCGCGCCGGTGGACTCGCGGGTCGCCTGCAGGAACGCCCGCCCGCCGGGGCCCATCAGCTGCATCATCACATCCATGCCGGCCTCGAAGTCCCAGGTGATGAACCGGCTCCACACCTCCACGGCCTCCTCATAGCGGGGCGGGCAGGCCTCGACGACGTCATAGCCGGCGTCGGCCAGGCGGTCGGCGGCGGCCCCGGTGGCTGCGGTGACCACCGGGTCGGTGGCGTCGCCGGGCGGGGCGGAGACCACGGCCACCCGGACCGGACCGGCGGCGGCCGGCCCCTCGAAGGGAACATCCAGCGACCAGGGGTCGCGCGGGTGGGCGCCGGAAAGGATGCGAAGACCCAGGCGCACGTCGGCGACGCGCCGCGCCATGGGGCCCTGCACGGCCATCAGCTGCGCCGCCAGGGGCCGGTCGGCGGGGCTGGTGGACGAGGCGTCCGCCACCCGGCCGAAGGACGGGCGGATCGAGGCGACGCCGCAGGCGTTGGCCGGATTGCGCAGCGAGCCGCCGATGTCGTTGCCCAGGCCCAGGGGCGACATCCCCGAGGCCAGCGCCGAGGCGTCGCCGCCGCTGGAGCCGCCGGTGGTGCGACCGTGGTCCCACGGATTGCGGGTCAGGCCGTGCAGGGTGCTGTCGGTGTGCACCCGGAAGGCGAAGTCCGGCAGGTTGGTGCGGCCGATGGGGATGGCGCCAGCGGCGCGCATGCGCTCCACCACCGGCGCGTCGACCGGCGCGACCATGTTGGCCAGGGCCGGGACGCCCTGCGTCGTCGGCAGGCCGGCCATGTCAATGTTCTCCTTCACCGTGATCGGCACGCCGTGCAGGGGCCCCAGCGGGCCGCCCGCCGCCACCTGCCGGTCGGCCTGCGCCGCCCCGGCCCGCGCCGCGTCGGCCAGCAGGCGAACGACGGCGTTCAGCTTCGGGTTGACCGCGGCGATCCGCGCCAGATGCGCCTCGACCACCTCGGCCGAAGAGGCCTCGCGGCGGGCGATCAGGCCCGCCAGATCGATCGCCGAACGGCGCCACAGCTCAGTCATGGTCGTCTCCTCGCCTCGTGTTTTCCGGTGGGCGGACGCGCCGTCCGCCGATCTTTTGTTCAGACTAACCCGAGACGCCGGAACTGCACATCCGGCGCCTCCAGCGCCTTCAGCGCCGCGCCCAGGCG
This sequence comes from uncultured Caulobacteraceae bacterium, assembly GCA_903923135.1. Taxonomy (GTDB): domain Bacteria; phylum Pseudomonadota; class Alphaproteobacteria; order Caulobacterales; family Caulobacteraceae; genus Acaudatibacter; species Acaudatibacter lapponiensis. Next base: position 8,276 of record CAIXWN010000261.1, read on the forward strand.
GGCGGCCATGGCCGGCTCGTCCGCCCCGCCGGCCAGATTGTCGTCCTCGGCCGGATCGTCCGCCAGGTCGAACAGCTGGTTGCCGCGGAACCGGCTGGCCGCCCAGAACGGGATGGCGTCGCCCGCCTCCCAGATCTGCCGCAGCACCGGCACGCCGCTGCCCGGCATGCGGTCGAGCACCGCCCGGTCGTCGGGCAGGGGCAGGGCCTGGTAGCGCGGGATCACATGGGTCGGCATGGTCGACCAGCGGTTGGAATACATCGCCAGGGGGGCGTTGCTCCCGGCCGGGGCGCGGACGTACTTGCGGTCCTTCTCGATCAGGTGCACCTCGCGGCCCCAGACCCCGGCCAGCACATGGTCGCGCACATCGCTCGCCTCGCCGGCCAGCAGCGGCAGCAGCGAGACCCCGTGGGTGCGCTGGCGCGCCGGCCCCAGGCCGAAGACCGCCTCCAGGGTGGCGAAGAGATCGACCCCGGTGGTCAGGGCGTCGCAGTCGCCGGCGCCGGCCCCCGGAACCGCCATCAGCAGGGGGATGTGGGCGATCGGCTCATAGAGCGGCGCCCCCGGTTTGCCCCAGATGTCCTTCTCGCCCAGATAGTGCCCGTGGTCGGTGCACAGGATGACCAGGGTGTCGTCCCACAGATTCTGCTCGTCCAGGGCCTCGAGCATCCGGCCCAGCCAGGCGTCGATCATGGTCAGCTTGCCGCCATAGCTGGCGCGCACCTGCCGGGCCTGGCGCTCGGTGAGGACGCCCTTCTCCTGCGCCCCCACCACATAAGGCGGCCAGATCAGGTGCGGCCCCTCCCAGTCGGGATCGTAGAGGCTGGCGTAGGGCTCGGGGGTGTCGAAGGGCTCGTGCGGATCGAACTCGTCGATCATCAGGAAGAAGCGCTCGTGATGGCCGGCGTTCTCCTGCAGCCAGCGGGCCCCGGCGGCCAGAGTGCGCGGGCCGGGGAAGTCGGCCTCGCCGCGGAACCAGCCGCGGGAGTCGTCATAGGGCATGTGGCCCCGGCCGAATCGCGGGGCCCCCGCCCAGGAGGGGTCGGGCCGGGTCTTCCACGGGTCGCCCTCGTGGCCGCGCTGATAGTCCCAGGCGGTGAAGTCGACGTGGTAGTTCTCGCCGCCGGTCTCGAACAGGTGCGGATGGTCGGTGATCAGCTGCGAGGCGACGCCGGCCGCCTGCAGGCGCGCGGTGATGGCGTCCTCCCAGATCTCCACCGACCCCCACGGCCGCCAGAGGAAGTCCAGCGCCCCGCAGAGGATGTCGTGGCGCGCCGGCATGCAGGGCAGGGAGCCGACATAATGGCGGGTGAACCGCGTCGAGCGCGCCGCCAGGCGGTCGATGTTGGGCGTCCGGAATTCCTCGCCGCCGTAGCAGCCCAGCATGTGCCGGTTGAGGCTGTCGAGCAGGATCATCACGACATTGCGGATCGGCTTCATGAGGATCGGGCCCTGGACTTGGTGACGCCGGTCTTCGAACGGGCCGGACGCCGCGCCAGCCTAGAAGAACAGCTTGCCGCCCACCAGAGCCAGGGTCGAGGCCAGGATCGGCCGCAGCACCCGGTCGGGGGCGCGCGACGACAGCAGGCTGCCGACGATGATGCCGGGGATCGATCCGGTGAGCAGTGAGGCCAGCAGGGCCCAGTTCACCGATCCCATCATCCAGTGGCCGAGCCCTGCCAGCAGGGTCAGCGGCACGGCGTGGGCGATGTCCGAGCCGACCAGCTTGGCCGCCGGCAGCTTCGGGTAGAGGATCAGCAGCACCGTCACGCCGATGGCGCCGGCGCCCACCGACGAGAGCGAGACCAGCACGCCCAGGACCGCGCCGAGTAGGACCGTGAACAGGGTCGTGCGGCGCGGATCCAGAGGCCTGACCCGGCTGGCGAAGAATTCCAGGATGATCCGGCGGAACAGGATCGCCGCCGCGGTCAGGATCAGGGCCACCCCCAGCACCGAGGTGATCACCCCGTGACCGGCGTCGAGGGTCGGCCCCATGCGCGAGAGCGCCAGCAGGGTCAGGGCCGTGGCCGGCACGCTGCCGGCCGCCAGGCGCAGGACGATGCCCCAGTCCACCGTGCGGCCGAAGCCGTGCACCACCGTGCCGACGCTCTTGGTCGCCGCCGCATAGAGCAGGTCGGTGCCCACCGCGGTGGCCGGATGGATGCCAAACGCCATCACCAGCAGGGGTGTCATCAGCGAGCCGCCGCCGACGCCGGTGAAGCCCACCAGCATGCCGATGACCAGGCCGGAGATCACATAGAGCGGATTGATCAGATGGATCAGATGGATCAGGGTCATTCTTGGTCGCCAACTCCGCCCCGCCGGGCGTCATACGCCGTCGCCGTCGCCGGCGTCGACCCATGGGCGGCGCGAAGGGGGCTATAGGGCCGGCGGGGCGAAGTCCCCGCCCCATATTTCGTCAGGGTCCGTTCAGTCTGGCTGGGAACGGCCTCAGATGATCAGTTCGATGAGGAACGGGCCCGCCCGCTCCAGCGAGCCGGCCAGCAGGTCGGCGAAGCGCTCGGCGGTGTCGGCGCGCGCCGCCTCCACGCCCATGGCCCCGGCCATCCTGGTCCAGTCGAGGTCCGGGTTGCCCAGGTCCATCATCTCCAGCGCCGTGCGGCCGGGATTGGCCCCGACATTGGCCAGTTCGCCCAGCAGGATCTGGTACTTGCGGTTGGAGAGAATGACCGTGGTGACGTCCAGCCGCTCGCGCGCCTGGGTCCACAGAGCCTGCACCGTGTACATCGCCGAGCCGTCGGCCTGCAGGTTGATCACCCGCCGCCCCGGCGCGCCGATCGCCGCGCCGGTGGCCAGCGGCATGCCCCCGCCGATGGCCCCGCCGCTGGGGCTCAGCCAGTCGTGGGGCGGCGCGGCCTGGGTGAAGGCGCCCAGGCCCCGGCCATAGGTGATCGATTCGTCGACGATGATCGCGCCCTCGGGGATCAGGGCGCCGACGGTGGCGGCGAACGACTCCGGCGTCAGGGCTCCGCGCCCCGGCTGCAGCCGCGGGCCATGGTCCGGCGCCGGCGCCGCGGGCGCGGGCAGGGCGTCGGCCAGACGAGTGAGGGCCTCGATAAGGTCCTGCTCCCGGCGGGCCAGCACATGGATCTCGGCGTCGCGCGGGATCGAGCTGGTCGGCTTGCCCGGATAGGCGAAGAAGGTCACCGGCGTGTGGCCGCCGCAGAGGATCAGGCGTCGCACCCCGGCCATGGCCTGAACGGCCAGGTCGACCACATAGGGCACCCGCTGGGGCGCCGCGCGGCCCTGGCCGCGGGCGATCTTCGGCGCCTCGTCGGCCAGCAGCCGGCAGCCGGTGGCCGCGGCGATGCGGTGGGCCAGGGCGAGACCGGCCTCGCTCAGCGCCGCGCCGGCCAGCAGCAGGGCGAC
>CAIXWN010000262.1 GCA_903923135.1 uncultured Caulobacteraceae bacterium
CGCCGCCGGCGGCGCGCCGCGGCGGTACGGGGCCGACACCTGGGCACCGCTGCTGGCCGAGGCCGAGGCCCTCAAGGCCATAGCCCACGGCCGTTTCGCCCCCGACAGCCGCGACCCGGGCGTGATCCGCCAGCGCAGCCGCGGCAAGCTCACCTGCCGCGAACGCATCGACCTGCTGCTCGACCCCGGCAGCTTCCACGAGATCGGCAGCCTGGCAGGCTTCGCCAGCTACGACGCCGACGGCGGCGTGGCCGACTTCACCCCCGCCAACCATGTGGGCGGCTGGGGCCGGATCGACGGGCGCACCGGCGTGGTGTGCGCCGACGATTTCACCTCCCGCGGGGGTCACGCCGACGGCGCCATCGGCGCCAAGAGCGGCCATATCGATCGCCTGTCCCTCGATCTGCTCTGCCCCTCGGTGCGCCTGCTCGACGGCTCGTCCGGGGGCGGCAGCGTGGCGGCCATGGTGCCCCAGCAGCAGAAGACCGGCGAAAGCGCCGCCCAGGAAAGCTCCGGCGCCATCGCCGCCGGCCGGCCGCGGGTCACCGGCGGCGGCGGCTCTTTCCTGCCCGGCCACCTGGGTAGTTCCCTCTTCGCCGAACAGCTCACCACCGTGCCGGTGGTCAATCTGCTGCTTGGCAGCGTGGTCGGCATCGGCGCGGCCAAGGCGGTGCTGGGCCACTTCTCGGTGATGGTGCGCGACATCGCCCAGCTGTTCGTCGCCGGCCCGCCGGTGGTCAGTCACGCCATGGGCTATGACATCTCCAAGGAGGATCTGGGCGACTGGCGCATCCATTGCCGCAACGGCTCGGTGGACAACCTCGCCGAGACGGAAGGCGAGGCCGTGGCCCAGGCCCGGCGCTTCCTCTCCTACCTGCCCTCCAGCGTGCATGAGGCCCCGCCGGTGGCCGAGCCCGACTGGGCCGACCCGGTCGACCGCCGCGAGGAGGAGCTGTTCACCATCATTCCACGCAAGCGCACCACCACCTTCGATGCGCGACGGGTCATCCGTCTGCTGGCCGATCGGGAGTCGTTCTTCGAGATCGGCCCCCTGTGGGGCGAGGACCAGATCACCGGCTTCGCCCGCTTCAACGGCTATCCGGTGGGGGTGATCGCCTCGGACAGCCGGCACGTCAATGGCGGCGCCCTCACCGCCAAGGGGTGCGACAAGCTCAAGCGCCACCTGGACGTCTGCGACCTGTTCCACCTGCCGGTGCTCAATCTGGTGGACAATCCGGGCTTCGCCGTGGGCCTGGAGCACGAGATCGCCGGCACCATCCGCAAGGGCGGCGAATGGATGATCGCCTTCGCCCAGGTCACCGTGCCGATCTTCACCGTGATCATGCGCCGCAGCTTCGGCGTGGCCGGCAACAACTACGCCACCCCTTCAAGCCGCATCGGCGTGCGGGTGGCCTGGCCGGCGGCGGATGTCGGCGGCATCCCGCCCGAGGGCGGCATCGAGGCGGCCTACAAGCGCCAGCTGGCCGAGGCGGCCGACCCCGCCGCCCTGCGCGCCGAGATCAACGCCCGCATCGAGAGCGCCCGCGGACCGATGGGCCCGCTGAACCGCTTCCAGATGGAGGAGATGATCGACCCGCGGGACACCCGCCCGCTGGTCTGCGAATGGGCCGCCAACGCCCACCGCATCCTCAGCCAGCCCGGGCGGCTGGGGCCTCGGCCGCTGGGGTTCCGGCCTTAGGGGGCTGAGGTCGACGCTCCGGGTCCGCCCCGCAAGACCACCGGTATTCCGGTCTGTTGCGGACTTCACTCCGCCGACGCAGTCTGAGGTGTCTGCGCATGCGCGAAAGCCTGGGTGGCCCCGGAATGGTCCCGCATATTGACACGTCGAGACTGAGCCTGGACCGGTTCGTGATGTCGGACGCCGATGAGGTCTTTCGATGCATCACGCCGGCGGTCACGCGCTTCCTGGCGTGGGATCCCCCTTCTCTGGATGTCTACAGGTCGAGATGCCAGGCGCTCTGCCGGGCCGATGACCGGACCGAGGTCCAGTTCGTCATTCGCCGCCGGGACACTCAGGAATGCCTCGGCCTCGTCGGCGTCGAGCGCCTGGACGACCCCGTTCCGGAGCTTGGCGTCTGGATGAAGCCGACGGCGCATGGCCAGGGCTTCGGGCGCGAGGCCGTCGAGGCGGTCGTCCGCTGGGCGTCCGGAGTCTGCGAAGGCCCTGGCTTCATCTATCCTGTGGCGGTCGAAAACGCCGCCAGCCGGCGGATCGCCGAAGCCCTCGGGGGCGAGATCATCGCCACCCGGTCGGGCCGGAAGTACGACTCGGTCGTCTACAGAATTCCCCGCCGGCTTGCTGGTGTGACGACGCCAGGATGAGCCCCGGCGCGGCGCGGCGCCCGCCGCCTGGGGGGTATGCTCTGCACTCAGGCGGGGATTCGGACGGCCAGCGTCCCGGTCCCAAGGGTTGCGTGAATTCTATTTGGGCGTTGAATGAAGCCAGTCGGGGGAGGGACGGCATGAGACTGGAAGCAGGACGGGTTCGCCCCCGGGGGAACGTCAGGTCGGGCCTAATCCTCGCTTTGGCGGCTGGGTGCCTTGTATCGACCTCAGCCAGGGCTTCGGCACGGGACGAAGCCGCCACCAGGTTTCTTCTCCACCGTTGGGCGGCGGCATTCGCCAGCAAGGACGTTGGCGGCGTCATGGCGATGTATGAACCGGGACCGGCTCTGGTCTCTTACGACATCGCGCCGCCGCTGCAATACAAGGGCTACGAAGCCTACCGGAAGGATTACGAGGCCTATTTCGCCCAATACGCCGGAACGCTGACCGTCGAGGAGCGAGACGTGCATATCACCGCTCGGGGTGACATCGGCTATCCTTCGGCCTTGAGCGCCTGACGGGCACACTGACGTCAGGCGACAAGACCGACAATTGGACGCGCTTCACCACGATCTACCGCACGATTCATGGGCGATGGTATGCTGTCCACGACCACATCTCAGTCCCGACCGATTTCGAGACGGGCAAGTCTGCGCTCGACCTGCGCCCGTAGGCCCGCCGCCACTCAGTCCCCGAAGAAGTTCAGCTCCAGCAGCACGCCGTTGGGGTCGTGGGTGAAGATCTGGGTCAGGCCGATGGAGGCGATGGTCTGGACCGAGAACTCCGCGCCGCGGCCGGTCAGGCGGGCGACCACCTCGTCCTTGCCCGAGCAGTTCAGCGCCACGTGGTGGATCGGTCCGGTGGGGCCGGCGGGGCAGTCGCGCTGGAAGGCCTGGGGCGCGCCGCGGGCGTTGATGTGGAAGATCGGCCGGTTCTGCAGGTCATAGACCCACTGCACCTGTTCGGGCCTTGACGGCGGCGGCCCGTTTCGAACGTCAAGATCAAGCAGTTCGGCGTAGAACCGTGTCGTCCCGGCCATGTCGTCGGTGAAGATGTTCACATGATCCAGCGCGTTGACCCGCATCGCCCGCTCCTCGTCCAGCCCCGTCGGTTCCGGCGATCCTAGACCGAACCCCGGGCCCGAGTCTCGACTGCGGCAGCCGCTTCAGCCTGCCAGCTTCAGGAAGCCCTCGTGCCGGAAGGCGTCGCCGGTCTTCTTGCCGCGATGGAATCCCTCCAGGCGCGGCCCCGCCGGTCCGGGCCGCTCATCATAGACCGCGTCGGCGCCGAAGAAGCGCAGGGTCAGGGTCCGCCGCCGGGCGCCCGGATGGGTCGGCGCGCCGCCGTGCAGCAGCGCCGGGTGGAACAGCACCACGTCGCCGGGTTCCACCGGATAGGAGACGATGTCGAAGTCCCCGCGCCGGGCCTCGATGTCCGGCAGGCGGGGCATGGGCGAGTCGGGGTGCAGAGGGGCGGTGTCGTCGCCCAGTTCGAAGCGCGAGCCATTGTAGAGCACGCCCCGGTGCGAACCGCGGACAAACTCCAGGGAATCGGCGGCGCTCACCGCGTCGAAGGTGATCCAGGCGACCGCCAGATGATCGCCGGCCACGGTCAGATAGGAGCTGTCCTGGTGCCAGGGCGTGCGCCGCGCCTCGCCGCCCTCCTTCAGGAACACCTGCTCGTACATGAACCACACGTCGGGTGCGCCCCACAGGTCGGCGATGATCGCCGGCAGGGGCGAGGCCTGCAGCATGGCCGTGTAGCCCTCCAGGCAGCGTGGATTGTAGAGATCCTGATAGAAGGTGGCCTCGCCGTGAGAGGCGAACCGGCTCGCCCCCGGCCCGGGATTGGCCAGGCTCCACTCCCAGGCGCCCAGCGCCTCGCCGAGCGCCCTGGCGTCCAGCGCCCCTGGCAGCAGAACCATCCCGTCGCGGGTGAAGGTCTCGCGCAGGCCGGGCAGATCGAAGGCCATCGGTGGAAATCTCCTAGCGCATGTCGAACAGATCGAGGGCGGTGAGGCCGACGATCTTCTGGGCGTTTTCCACCGTGGTGGCGTCGAACACCGCCTGGATGGCGCTGCGACTGTAGCCGTAGGTGCTCTCCTGGTGCGGATAGTCGCTCGACCACATCACCCGGTCGGGGCCGATGCGGTGCAGCAGTTCCAGGCCGGACGGGTCGGTCATGAAGGTCGCCCAGCAGTGGTTGAACCAGTACCAGCTCGGCGGGTGCTTGAGCTTGGGGTTCATCACCGTGGGGAACGAATTGTAGATCATGTCGGCGTCGTGCAGCATCGAGGCCACCCAGGTCAGGCCGCCCTCGACGAACACCACCTTCAGCTTCGGGAAGCGGTCGAAGACGCCGCCGAAGGTCAACTGGCCCCAGATGTGCCGGAACCCCTGCATCTGGGTCAGCACGAACGTGCCGGCCGCCCCCGGCGCGGCGGTCGGAATGGCCTCGCCGATATGGAAGGCCAGGGGGATGCCGGATTCGGCGATGGCGTCCCAAAGGGGATCGAGCTTCGGGTCGCTGTGCTGGATCAGCTGGCCGTCCACGTCGTTTCCGGGCTTGATCGGGATCATCAGGCAGCGGGCGCCCAGGGCCTGGCAGCGGTCGACGCCCGCGCCGGCCAGGGCGGGATCCCAGTAGTTGGGGATCATCACCGGGAACAGTCGCCCTTTGCCGGCGCGGCAGGCCTCGGCGATGTGCTCGTTGTAGGCCCCGAAGGTCTCCGGCCGGTTCATCATCTCGCCGAACATGAAAAGACCGAACAGGCGCTGCGGGAAGATCAGCTCCTTTTCCACCCCCTCGATGTCAAGGTCGGCCAGCCGCGCCTCGATGTTGGTGAAGCCCGGCACGCACTCCATGGCCGTGCACAGGTCGGCGGCGACGGGGGAGGGGGTCATCGGCCGGCCGGCCACGGTGAGCTGCCAGCCGCCGTCGCGGAAGGCCATGCGCGGCGCCTGGTCCTTCAGATGCGCCGGGAAGCGGTCGAACCACAGGTCGGTCTCCAGCATGTGGCTGTCGGCCGAGATGATCGTCGTTCCGGCTGGCCAGGCGCCGGTGGCCGCCTGGGGCTTGCGAGCGGGCGACAGGGGAATGCCGACCATCTCCGGAATCTCGAGAACAAATCCGTCGGCCATGGCCGCCTCCCTGAACCGGCGGCGTTCTTCGGCGACGCCGCCAGGCGAACTTGTGGCGCTCGCGGCGCCGTCGATCAAGCTTCCTCGGCCGTTCAGGCCGTGTGGGCCGCCTCTTCCGCCTCTGCGGCGAGCTGCCGAAGCGTCTCCTGGTGCGTCGAACGGTTGATTTTGTAGCCGAGCAGCAGCGCCAGGCCGACGGCGTGCAGGCCGATGATGGTCGGGGCGTAGACCAGGGCGAGGTTGCGGGTCACCTCCGGCGAGATGGTCGCCGGGCTCGATCCGGCCCTCAGGTGGATCGCCTCGATCAGCGCCGAGGCCGCCAGGATGCCGAACCCGGACACCGCCTTGCCGACGAAAGCCGAGGCGGCGAAGAACAGCCCCTCCGAGCGCCGTCCGGTGGTCAGTTCCGCCGCCTCCACCACGTCGGCGATCATCGACGAGCCCATGGTCTGGGCGATGATGATGAAGGTGGTGTTGATGATCGAGGTGGCCAGGATGATCCGCAGCAGGGTCTCCGAGCCATTGGGCGGCATCAGTCCGGCCAGGCGCAGGAACAGCGGGCCCAGGCCCACGATGATCGACAGGATCGTGAAGGTGATCGAGGTGGTCCGCTTGCCCAGCCGTTTCGACAGGGCCGGCGCCGCGCCCAGGGCCAGGATCGCCGAGAGGAACACCCCCATGGTCAGCACGAAGATCTGATGGGCGCTGAAACCCCAGAAGAAGGTGTTGAAATAGCCGTTGAGCGAGGCGCCCAGGCCGGCGGCCATGGCGGCGGTGACGGTGGCCGCCAGCAGGAACAGGAACGAGCGGTTGCTCAGCGACTCGCGCATCTCGCCCAGGATCTGACCCGGAGTCAGGTGGCGCCGCGGCGGCGGCGGCATCAACCGGGGGATCTCCTTGTGGGTGCCGGCCGTGGACACCAGGATCGACACCAGGATCACCAGCGAGGCGACGAGGCCGTAATGGCCATAGCCGACCGGATTGAGTTGACCGATCTTGTGGGTGGCGTCGGGCTTCAGCAGCGCGGCGAAGGCGAGGGCCTGGATGGCCAGGCCTCCGACCCAGGCGAAGAAATAGCGGTAGCTGAGCAAGATCGAGCGTTCATCGTAGCTGGTGCTGAACTCGGCGGCCAGGGCCGAGCTGGGCACCTCATAGAATGACACCACCGCCCGGATGGCGATCGCCATGAAGACAAGATAGGCGAACAGCGCCACGTGGTCCCAGTGCGGTGGGTTCCACAGCCCCACATAGAGCACGGCCATGGGCAGGGCGGCGGCGTACATCAGCGGATGTCGCCGGCCCCAGGGGCTGCGCAGATTGTCGGAGATCTGGCCGATCACCGGGTCGATGACGGCGTCGAAAACCAGGGCGATCATCAGGGCCAGGCCTACCAGGGTGGCCGGCAGCCCCATGACCTGATTGTAGAACAGCAGCAGCAGATAGCTGAAGCCGTTGTCCTTCACCCCGAAGGCCACCGAGCCGAAGCCGTAGAAGAGCTTGGTGGGCAGATCGAGCTTGCGTTCCGCCCCGACCGCCGCCGTGGCGGCCGTCAAAGGCGTGTACCGGCGCTGTTCGGTGCGGCCTGCGGCATCGGCGGTGTTCCCCCTGCGGATCGTTGTCGGGACCTATTCGCGCAAAGGACCCCGCCGTCGTCAATGCGTGGCGGGCGGCCGAAGGACCCGCACCGGCTGTTCCACCACCCCGGCGTTGGGCGTCCGGGCGTCCGTGGCCGTCAGTCGCAGGCGGTAGCGTCCGGGGGCGACGCCCTGCAGGGCGCCGGCGAACTGGCTGGGCTGGCCGGCGTAGGCCAGGCGGGTGACGCCGATCTGGCGGCGGCCCCGCAAAAGGCGCGCCTCCACGGTGTAGTTCGCGGCGTCCCACAGGCCCCCGGGCTGGATGGGGCAGCCGCACATCAGGGTGACCCGGGCGGCGATCGCCAGTCCGCCGCCGGCCTCGGGCGTCGCCGAGGGTTCGATGACCAGGCCCGGAAACGTCAGCACCCAGCCGTCTCCGCCTATATCCCGGCCCGGCAGGATCCAGGCCTCGGACGAGACGTGGATGACCGAGGCGGGCCGGCCCAGGGGCCCGACAGCGTCGGCCCGCACCAGAGTCGGCTCGTTCAGATCCAGCACGGTGTCGAAAGCGGCCGTGTCGCCGTCGGCGATCGCCGCGCCGCGCTGGTGCGGGGTGGTCATGATCCGCGCCGTGTCGCCCGTGCCGCCGGTCGTTGTCCCCCTGGCCAGCACCTTGCCCGTCCGCGCGTCCGTCAGGGTGATCCCGACGCCCCCGGTGTGGGTTCCGATGAACTTGGCGTCGGCGCTCTGGGCGCGAAGCCTGACGTGGGTCACTTCCGCCCGCGCGGCGGGCCCGGCGGCGGCGAGCAGCAAGGCGGACAGGGCGAGGGCTTTCATGGGTGTGTCCTTCGGCGGATCGGGCGCGTCGGCGGGACCGATCCGGGCCGGCGCCGCCTCATGCTCGGGGCTCCATCGGCAGCGAGCGGTTGCACAGGGTGATGGGCGCGGGCCGGTGGCTGACGATCACCGCGCCCTGGCCCGTGCGCGCCAGTCGGCGGTCCAGCGCCGCGACCAGGTCGGCCTCCACGGCCCGGTCGAGGCCCTCGGTCGGTTCGTCCAGCAGCAGCCAGGGGGCGTCGCGCAGGTAGGCGCGCGCCAGCGACAGTCGTCTGCGTTCTCCCCCGGACAGCTGGTCGCCCCCGTCGCCGATCCAGGTGGCCAGGCCCTGAGACAGCTGCCGGACGCGCGTGTCGAGCCGGGCGTCCGCCAGGGCTTCCCAAAGGGTCTCATCGTTGGCGTCCGGCCGGCCGAGGCGCAGGTTCTCGGCCACCGTGCCGGTCAGCAGGCGGCAGTCCTGCGGGGCGAAGGCGAACAGCGGCCGCGCCCATCCCGGGGGGCGGTCCTCCAGCGGTGTCCCGTCGATGCGGATGCGGCCGGCGGCGGGCGGGCAGAGGCCCACCAGGGCCTCCAGGGTGCGGGTCTTGCCGACGCCCGACACGCCGGTGACGCTCAGCCGGTCGCCAGGCTCCAGCGCCACGCCGTCGATCTCCAGTCGCGATCCGGAGGTCGGCGGCGCGGACGCCGCTGGCGGGGCCTCGAGCAGGGGATCGAGACGGCGTACGGCCTCGGCATAGGCCGAGTTCTGCTCGGCGGCGCGCAGCAGGCCCAAGACACCCTCCTGGCCCGCCAGGGCGGCCAGAACGGCGAGAGCCGCCAGGGCCAGGCCGCCGTGGGCGGTGAGCGCGGCCACCAGCACCAGGGTAACCGCGGAGATGGCCGACTGGGTCAGACCCAGCAGGGCCTCGGCGTCGCGGGCGCGGATCATCGCCCCGCCCAGGGCCGCGTCGTGGGTCATCAGCGCCTCGACGGCGGCGTCGGTCAGGCCGAAGCAGCGCAATTCCGCCGCCGCCGCCATATAGGTGTTCAGCGCCCCCTTCAGCCGGCCGGCGGCCTGCTGGGTCTGCCGCGCGGGCCCGTCCGTCATTCGCCCCGCGAGGGCTTCGGAAACCGCCAGTTGCAGGCCCAGACCGGCCAGGAAGACCAGCGCCGCCCAGCCGGAGGCCGGGGCGATGGCCGCCGCCGCCGCACCTGCGCCGGCCGCGGCGGCCCAGGGCGCCGACCGGCGGACGAACATGGTCTCGGTGGCGTTGACGTCCTGCACCATGCGCGCCGAGGCCTCGCCCGATGACAGCCGCAGGGCCTGTTCCGGCGGCGAGGCGGCCAGACCGGCGAAGAGCGCCGGGCGCAGGGCGGCCAGGGCCCCGAACGCGGCCCTGTGTCCCAGCAGACGCTCTCCGTACCGCCCGCCGGTCCGCAGGATCGCCAGGGCGCGGAAGCCGGCGCTGGGCAGCAGATAGTTGAAGGCCTGGACCGCCAGCGGCCCACCGGCCCCCGCCAGGGCGGCGCCCGCGAGGAACCAGCCCGACAGGCCCAGCAAAAGGGTGGTCGCGCCGGCGGTGGCGGCGCCGCAGGCGGCGGCGGCGAGCAGGTCTGGCCAGCCGCGGCGCGCCCGGGCGGCCAGGAAGGCCCGTGTGGGCGACGGGGCGTTCACGCCAGCCTCACGATCTGGTCGGCGGCGGCCGCCAGGCTTTCGGAATGGGTGGCCACGACGACGGTCCGCCCTGCCGCGGCCTGGCGGATCAAGGCGGTGATCTCCGCCTCGGCCAGCGGGTCGAGGTCCGCGGTGGGTTCGTCCAGCAGCAGCAGCGGCGCGGGCTTGAGCAGGGCGCGGGCCAGGGCCAGCCGACGGCGCTCTCCTCCTGAGAGGCCCGAGCCCCGTTCGTCCAGGGCTGTGTCGCCACCCTGGCGCCGGCGCTCCAGGGCGGCGGTCAGACCCACATGGTCCGCCATGGCCAGGGCCGATTCCCGCGTCACCCCGGGCGCCGCCGCCATGAGGTTGTCGAGGATGCTGCCGGGCAGGAAGGCCGGCGACTGCCCCGCCCAGGCGGCGAGGCCGGCGAAACCGCCGGCTTCGGCCATGTCCAGGCCGCCCATGGACACGGCGCCGGAGTCCATCGCCGTCAGGCCCAGCAGCGCGGTCAGCAGCGAGGTCTTGCCCGATCCCGTGGGCCCGACGATGGCCGTCACCGAGTTGGAGGCGAACACCGCGTCGATCGGTCCGACGACGACGTCGCCGAAGCGCAGGGTGACGGCGTCCAGCCGCACGTCGGCGGCCGTCCCGGCGATCGCCGGCGCCTCGCGCGGCGTTTCGGCCCGGTCCAGCAGGCTCCGCAGCCGCGCCGCCGCCGCCTCGCCCAGCTGTTTCTCGTGATAGGCGCCGGCCAGCCGGCGCGAGGCGGCGTAGAATTCGGGGGCGAGGGTGAGGGCGAAGAAGGCGCGCGGGAAGTCCAGGGTTTCCGGCGGCCGGAACGGCAGCAGCCCCAGCAGGCTGAAGCCGGCGTAGACCGCCACCAGGGCGATGGCCAGGGCCGAGACGAACTCCAGCGCTGCGGTGGAGATGAAGGCCACCCGCAACACTGCCATGGTTCGCGCGCCGGCCGCCTCTGCAGCGGCGGCGACCCGGGCGGTCTCGCGCGCCTCCGCCTGGAAGGTGAGGATGACGGGTAGGGCCCGGACCCGGTCGACGAACAGCCCGGAGATGCGCGCCAGGGCCTCGAACTGCCGACGGGCCGCCGCCCCCGACGCGACGCCGGCCATGGCCATCAGGGCGACGAACGGCACCAGCGTCAGCAGCAGGACTACCGCCGCAACCGGACTGGCCAGGGCGACGGCTCCGGCGATGACCAGCGGAGCGATGCGGGCGTCGCGCTGGGCCGGCAGGAACTGGCTGAAATAGCCGTCCATCGCCTCGATCTCGTCCACCAGCATCGCCGTGATCTCGCCCAGCGAGGCCGCATCGCCACGCCGCCGCGCCAGCGCCACGCCCAGGGCGGCCCGCCGCAGGTTCGCCTTCGTCCGCCGGGCGTGTCGGGCGGCCAGGCGCGACGAGGCCCAGCCGGTCAGGGCCCGGCCCATCAGCGACGCGGCCAGACCGGCCAGAACCGGCGGGGAGACATCGCCGGTCAACGCCCGGGTCAGGCAGAAGGCGAAGCCCGCGGTCAGCGCCACGGCGGCCAGGGTCAGAAGGGTCAGGGCGGCGGCGGGCGTGCGGGCCTCGCGGGCCGCGGCGGCCAGGAATCGCCGGTCGGCCCGGGTGTCAGAAGCGGTCATCGATCTTCGGTACGGTCTCGGTCTTGAAAATCCGGCCACCTTCGCGGCCATGGCGCGCGGCCGGCACTGGCGGTATCACGGACAGAGCCGATCGACGATTGCCTATCGGCGATGACTGCGGAAACTCACCTTGATGCGCCGCGGTCCGCCCCGAGGAAGGCCGCCATGACCCCCGTTCCGATCCGCTATTTTTCCGACCTGCTGTGTGTGTGGGCCTATGTCGCGGAGGTCAGGGTGGCCGCCGTCAAGGCGGCCTTCGGCGATCAGGTCCGCTTCGAGCCGCTGTTCTGTTCGGTGTTCGGCGACTCGCCGCGCAAGATCGGCGCCGGCTGGGCGTCGAAGGGCGGATACCCGGGGTTCAACAACCATCTGCGCGAGGTCGCCGCCCGCTTTCCCGAGATCGAGGTCCATGCCGATCTGTGGCTGACGGTCCGGCCCGCCTCGTCGACCAGCCCCCATTTGTTCGTCAAGGCCGTGGCCCTGGCCGAGGCGGGCGGCGTCCTGGCCTCCGGCTCGGCGGACCTGGCGGCCTCGGCCCTGCGCCGGGCCTTCTTCCACTCGGCGCGGGACATCTCGACCCGCGCGGTGCAGGAGGCCGTGGCCGGAGACCTCGGCCTGGACCTCGCCGCCGTCAGGGCGCGCATCAACGACGGATCGGCCTTCGCCGCCCTGGCCGGGGACTATCAGGAGGCCGACGCCGTCGGCATCCAGGGCGGCCCCAGTTTCGTGCTCAACGAAGGCCGCCAGAAGCTCTACGGTAACGTCGGGTTCCGGGTGCTGGAGGCCAACATCCAGGAACTCCTGCGCGCCCCGACGGCCGATCAGGCCAGCTGGTGCTGACCGGACCGGCGCCGGGTCGCTGATCCGCCACAGGCCATTTTGACCCAGTTCATGGCCGCACGCCCGTTTGCAGGCGCATGACGGCACCCGCGCCGCCGATCCCGGCTGCGCGAACTCAACACTGTCGGTGGCCGACACCCATGAGCTTCAAGAAAATCCTGATTCCCGTCGACGGCAGCCCGGTGTCGCTCCATGCGGTCCGCGTGGGCCTGGATCTGGCCCGCGCCCTGAACGCCCGGGTCGCCACGGTGTTCGCCGTCGAGCCGTCCATGGGCGATTCCGGCGAGGTCCGCCTTTCCGATGAGCAGATGGCCGCCGCCGCCGGGGAGGACGACCGTGAGGTCATGGCGACGGTTCGCCGCGACACCGGCCTGCCCGAAGACGCCGAACACTTCGTCCACGTCGGCCAGGCCGCCGACGTTGTCGACAGGACCGCCCGCGACTGGCCCGCCGACCTGATCGTCATGGGCAGTCATGGGCGCGGCGGCCTCGGCCGGGCGCTGCTTGGCAGCGTGTCGGAAACCGCCGTCCGCCACGCCCCCTGCGCCGTGCTCATCGTCCGCGGCGCCGAATGACGCCCTGACGGGCGCCGGCGCCGCCGGGCGCCGCAAGGGGACCTTGACGCGGGGCGCCCCGGGCTGGTCTTGCTCCTTCCGGGCGGCTTCGGCCGCGCCGGACGGCGGAACAGTCGGGGAGCGGATGCGTGGGTGAAATCGGCAAGGACGCCAGGGCGGAGGCGCGCGCGGCGCTGACGAGGCCGGGCGAGGCCTATGAACTGGCCACGATGGACGTGGGGGGCCTGAGCCAGCGGGTGTTCGTCAACGCTCCCCTGACCCTGCGCGATCTCTATCTGGACACGCTCAGCGACCACCCGTTCCTGGTCTATGAGGACGAGCGGCTGACCTACGCCGGGGCCTGGGCCCTCGCCGGGCGCATCGCCTACATCCTGGCCCATGACTACGGGGTGGTCCGCGGCGACCGGGTGGCCATTTCCATGCGCAACTATCCGGAATGGATTCTCGCCTTCAAGGCGGTGACCGCGCTGGGGGCCATCGCCGTGGCGATGAACGCGCTCTGGCAGCCCGAGGAGATGGACTACGGCCTGCGCGACTGCGGCGCGAAGGTGATCTTCGCCGACGGCGAGCGCATCGAGCGCCTGGCGCAGATCTCCCCCGCCCTCGATATCGCGGTGATCGCCGTGCGGTCGCAGGCGAGCGGGCCCAATATCGCCCATCTGGCCGACCTTCTGGCCCGGACCGGCGAGGTCGCCATGCCGCCGGCGGAGGTGGGGCCCGAGGACGCGGCCACCATCATCTACACCTCCGGTTCCACGGGCCATCCCAAGGGGGTGGTCTCCAGCCATCGCAACATCATCAGCGCCCTGCTTTCGTGGGAGGTCGAGGCCCTGGCCGCGGTGAAGGCTTCCGGCGTCGAGCCTCCGCCGCCCCTTTGGCCGCCCGCCACCCTTCTTGCCGTGCCGCTGTTCCACGTCATGGGCTCGCACGTGGTCTACCTGGCCTCCTACCGCGCCCAGCGGAAGATCGTCTCCATGTATCGCTGGGATCCGGAAAGCGCCGCCGGCCTGATCGAGCGCGAGCGGATCACCAGCTTCAGCGGCCCGGCGGCGATGACCGGCGACCTGGTGCGCGTCGCCCAGCGCACCGGCCATGACCTGAGCAGCCTGGCGTCCGTGGGCGGCGGCGGGGCCCCCCGGGCGCCCGAACAGGTGCGCCAGATCGAGGCCTCCTTCGCCAACGCCGCCCCCGGCACCGGCTGGGGCATGACCGAGACCAACGCCATCGGCACGGTGATCGGCGGACCCGAATATCTGGCCCGACCCACCAGCGCCGGCCGCTGCCTGGCCGTGCTCGACCTGAAGGTGATCGATGAGGCCGGCGCCGAGGTTCCCCCCGGCGAGCGCGGCGAACTGCTGGTGCGGGGAACCTCGATGTTCCGCGGCTACTGGAACCGGCCGGAGCTCAACGCCGAGATCTTCATCGACGATTGGTTCCGCACCGGCGACGTGGCGACCATCGACGCCGAGGGCTTTCTCTACATCGTCGATCGCATCAAGGACCTGATTATCCGCGGCGGCGAGAACATCGGCTGCGGCCAGGTCGAGGCGGCCCTACTGATGCACCCCGCCGTGCACGAGGCGGCGGTCTACGCTATCCCCGACGAGCGCCTGGGCGAGGAGGTGGGGGCCACGGTCTACGGCGATCCGGGCCTGGATCCGGAGGCCCTGAAGGCCTTCCTCGCCGAGCATCTCGCCCGCTTCGAGGTGCCGCGCTACATCCGCGCCACCACCGCGCCCCTGCCGCGGACGGCGTCGGGCAAGGTGCTCAAGCGACAGCTTCGGGACGAGGCGGTGGCGGCTCTGTCGGCGGCGAAATAGCGGCAACGCTTTATTGGCGCCACGGCGATACGTAATCGTGGCGTGATGTTCTGGTCTCACTGCCTTTTCAGTGGTAAATGGGAAGCGTTATCACTTGGTGGCTGTGGATGACGGGCGCCCGCCCGAACACTGGCGGGCCTGTGGAGGTGGATGGCATGAGGCGACTGCAAAGTCTGTGCGCCGGCGTTTCGGTGCTGATGCTCCTGAACGGGGCGGCCCATGCCCAGGTCATCGGAACCTACGACAACTTCGATTGCTTCAACGACACCGGTCAGGAGACCGAAGGGTTCGAGATCGACATCGAGGATGTCAGCTGTCCGGACAGCACCGAGGGATCGCCGACCTGCAATCTGACGCGGGTGTTTCCGTCGAATTTCGGCTCCACGCCCTGGGTTATCCGCTACGGCCTGCCCAGCATCACCAACTACGACTTCACCACGGCCACCGCCGACCCCGCCCACAGCTACGATCAGGGCCACAAAGGCGTTCTGGTCACCTACGCCGCTACATGGGACGCCACGGCCAAGGCCTGGAAGGCGTCGCAGGGCGCCGTTGTGACGGCTTATTCCGCGACCCCCGCGGGCAACGGAACGCC
Source organism: uncultured Caulobacteraceae bacterium (assembly GCA_903923135.1). Classification (GTDB taxonomy): domain Bacteria; phylum Pseudomonadota; class Alphaproteobacteria; order Caulobacterales; family Caulobacteraceae; genus Acaudatibacter; species Acaudatibacter lapponiensis. Next base: position 15,001 of record CAIXWN010000262.1, read on the forward strand.
CTACAACGCCAAGCCCTCGCTCACGGCCGGCGACTCCTGCTGGTGGTACGGTCTCGGCGCCATCTACCCGAAGAGCGGCTGCGACCATTTCGGGGTCAGTTTCGCCTCCGGCGTGTCGCCGGGAAGAATCACCTACCACTGGAAGGTGCCTGATCCGTCCGCGCCCGGAACCCTGACCAACTGGACTCTGGAAGCGTCCGTGCCGCCGTCGCCGACCTTCACCTACGCCGGCGGAGCGGCCGCCCCGGTGGTGGCGAAAGCCGAGGCGCCGGAGAACGAAGGTCCGACGTGGGGGCCAGCCTATTTCATCAAGACCACGACGATCTATCAGAAACAGGCGCCGGTTCTCGCCAACCTACAGAAGGTCAATCTGAAGAAGGCTCTCGCGGTCCCCGGGACCAAGAAGTACATCACCTACAGTGTCCTGCAGCGACCGCCGGCGGGCGCCGTCGTCGAGGTCGAGAAGGACGACGTGGAAAACAACGTGGTTCCTGCGGCTTATGTGCAGGCGACCAAGCAGTATGAATACTGGAGTTTCGCCGGTCCGCTGGATGATACCGGCCAGGCGCTGTGCAACGATGCCTACAAGACGGTCGCGGACTACAACGCTGGCCACCCGATCGCCTCGGGCGACTCCTGCCACGTCGGCGGATCTTTCTACACGCTGGACGTCAACGATAATCTGGTGTTTGTGAAGACGAACGCCGGGAAGTATATCGGCGCCCATCTCAACGCCGCACAGATTCGCTAGATCTGCCGGGTGCGCCCTTCAGCGATCGGGGCCGCGCTGCTGGCGCTCGCGGCTGGTCCGGCCGCGGCGCAGGAGGGACCGCCGAGCACCGCCACGGCGATCGTGGCAAAGTTCACCGCCGCCGGCGTCGCCTCCCAGATCCGCCCGATAGCCACCGTCTCGGGGGCGTTGTCCCGGGCGTACGACTCCACCGAGACCGTGGCCCAGGTCAGTGAAACCGTCGCCATAGCGCCAGGCGATCCGACCCCGACCCTCTTCGTCACGGGCGAAGGGCTGTCGTCACACGCCGCGGCCCACGGACGCGCGGGGGGCGGGCGAGAATCCCTCGGAGCCAACAGCGTGGCCCACCTCCGGCTGGTCCTCACCGCGCAGTCCTCGACGGGCTCCGGCGACGGTCCGACCGTTCCGGCGCTCATTATCGAGGTGCGCGAACTGGCCACCTCGGCGTATTTCGACTCGCAGGCGGCCACGCGCAGCGCCGCCATGGGCCTGATGACCGTCGGATCGCTGTCGATCTCGGGCGGGCTGGTTGGCGGCGAGACGCTGCGTCGTTCGGGCCAGGTCGCGCCCAACACCATTCTCTACAACTCGCCGCAGGTGACCATCACGCTGAATCGACAGGTTGAATCCGGCGTCGTCACCTGCGACGAGGAAGACTGCGCCGAGGCGCCGATCGGTCTTGGCGTCGGCGTCATCAGGATGGTGGGCGTCGACGTGGCGCTGCATGGCGCCCTGGTCGGATCAACCCGGGTCAGCGGCCAGATCCGGGTCGATCAGGCCACCGCCCAGTAGACCGCCGCCCCGGCCGGACGCCCGGGCGGCGCCAGGGTTCACGGGAACTCAAGAATAGCGCTTCACCTCGTCGCGGCCGACCACCATGTGGTGCACCTCGTCGGGGCCGTCGGCGAAGCGCAGGTGGCGCACGTCGGTGTAGAGTTCCGCGAGGGGCGTCCACTGCGAGATGCCGGTGGCGCCGTGGATCTGGATGGCCTGGTCGATGATCTGGCAGGCCTTCTCCGGCACCATGGCCTTGACCATGCTCACCCAGATGCGGGCTTCCTTGTTGCCCAGCACGTCCATGGCCTTGGCGGCCTTGAGCACCATCAGGCGCATGGCCTCGATCTCGATCCGGGCGCGCGACACCGTTTCCAGGTTCTTGCCCAGCTGGATCAGCGGCCGGCCGAAGGCCTCGCGTGAGGTTCCGCGGCGGACCATCAGCTCCAGGGCCCGCTCGGCCTTGCCGATGGTGCGCATGCAGTGATGGATCCGTCCCGGGCCCAGGCGCACCTGCGAGATCTCGAAGCCGCGGCCCTCGCCCAGCAGCATGTTGGAAGCGGGCACGCGGCAGTTGACGAACTTCAGATGCATGTGGCCGCGCGGCGCATGGTCGTGGCCGAACACGGTCATCGGCCCCACGATCTCGAGGCCGGGCGTGCCCATCGGCACCAGGATCTGCGACTGCTGGAACTGCGGTGAGGCGTCGGGGCTGGTCTTGACCATGACGATCATGATCTTGCAGCGCGGATCGCCGGCGCCGGAGATGTAGTACTTCTCGCCGTTGATCACCCACTCGTCGCCCACCAGCTCGGCGCGCGTCTCGATGTTCTTGGCGTCGGAGGAGGCGACGTTCGGCTCGGTCATGGCGTAGGCCGAGCGGATCTCGCCGTTGAGCAGCGGCTTCAGCCACTTCTCCTTCTGCTCGGGCGTGCCGACCTTCTCCAGCACTTCCATGTTGCCGGTGTCGGGCGCGGAGCAGTTGAGCGATTCGGACGCGAGCGGATGCTTGCCGAGCTCCGCCGCGATATAGGCGTAGTCGAGGTTGGTGAGGCCGCGGCCGATCTCCGACGTCGGCAGGAAGAAGTTCCAGAGGCCGGCCTTCTTGGCCTTGTCCTTGGCCGTCTGCAGCAGCTCGAGCTGGCCCGGCGCCCACGTCCAGCGATCCTTGCGGCCCTCGCCCAGCTTGAAGAACTCCTCGGTGATCGGCACCACGTTCTCCTCGATGTGCTTCATCACCGCGTCGAACAGCGGCTGCGCCTCCTTCGACATCGCGAGGTTGTTCAGCTCGGCGTCGAGGTCGGGACGGGGCGGTTTGGCGGCCGGCTTGGGGGCGGGTGCGTTCATGTGGGGTCTCCTCCTGATTTCAGGGGAGGACCCTAGACGAGATTTAGGTGCCGCGAAATCGCGCGGGGAGGCACTAATATTTCGGCTTTAGCTCTTCCGTCTTCTGGCACTGAAACGGGTAGCAGCCGGTCTTGTCGCAATAATTGAGTTCGCCACTCATTCGATTCAGGATGTATGGCCTCACATCGCCCTGTCCCCAATCTACGGACCAGCGCGTTTGGGCAGTCGAAATCTGTGCCGGATAGGAGAACGGCCGGGACGGATTGGTTCTATCGGTGACGATATTCTGTCTGTAGTCGATGGCGATGTTCCAGGCCGTCGGTCCACGGGTGCAGATTAACTCTACAACCTGAGCTTGAGCCGCGTTTGCCACGAACATCAAACAGAGAAGGATGCCGGCTTTCGGCATCGTGGTTCCCCACATTTTGTACCTCCTTCGACTCTGATGCCACAGACCGCCTAAAGGTCCCGCGATCTTTTCCAAAGAATCGACGTCGATGAGCGGCTGTCGCCTTGGGCAGGCCACGTACGTCGCCGTTCACTTTGGCTCTCCTCCTGATTTCAGGAGGAGAGCCTAGACGAGATTTAGGCGAACGACGAGTGACCCAATCCACCACTTATTCGCGATAGAGCATCCGGCATGCGGCAGGGCCTTTTGCTTTGCTTCTGCGGCAAAGAAAGTGAAGGATTGACCTCGAGAAGAACAGGAGTGCAGGCGCGATGTCGAACGACTCTGCCTTTGACTACATCGTCGTCGGTGCGGGGTCGGCCGGTGCGGTGGTGGCGAGCCGGCTGAGCGAAAGCGGCGCCCATCGCGTGTTGCTGCTGGAGGCGGGGACCGAGGGCTCGAACTTCTTCTGGTCGAGGCTGCCTGTCGGCGTCGCCAAGATGATCGACAATCCGGCCGTCAACTGGTGCTACCGGTCGGAGCCGGACGACGGTTCGGGCGGCCGCCAGATCGAAGTGCCGCGTGGCAAGATGCTGGGCGGGTCGAGCTCGATCAACGGCATGGTCTATATCCGCGGCCAGGCGCAGGACTACGATCACTGGGCACAGCTCGGCAATCGCGGCTGGAGCTACCAGGACGTGCTGCCGGTCTTCAAGCGCATGGAGAGCTTCGACGGCGGTTCGGACACGTATCGCGGCCGCGATGGCGTGCTGCGCGTCACCCACACGCCGCGCAACAAGGTGCCGCTCCTGGAGAAGATGATCGCCGCCGCCGAACGCATGGGGCTGGCGTACAATCCCGACCAGAACGGCGAGACCCAGGAAGGCATCGGCATGTCGCAGGTGACGATTGCCAAGGGCCGGCGCCAGAGCACAGCCTATTGCTATCTCGACCCGGCCCGCTCGCGGCCGAACCTCAGGATCGACCGGGGCGCGATGGCCGAATCGCTGATCCTGGAGGGCAAGCGCTGCGTGGGCGTCCGCTACTCCGTGGGCGGCGTGAAGCGCGAAGCACGGGCCAGCCGCGAGGTGATCGTCTCGGGCGGCTCGATCAACTCGCCGAAGCTGCTGGAGCTTTCCGGCATCGGCCAGGCCGCGCGGCTGGGCGCCCTCGGCATCGTGCCGGTGCACGACCTGCGCGGCGTCGGCGAGAATTTGCGCGACCATTATTCGCCGCGCGTGAAGTTCGAGATCCGCGAGAAGAACCTCACCTTCAACGACAACGCGCGCGGCTGGCGGCTGGCGCGCGAGGCGATCAAGTACGCGCTGTTCCGCGAGGGCTTCCTGGCCTCGACCTCGGTGCCGATCCGCATGTACTTCCGCACGCGCGTCGGGGCGGAGACGCCGGACGCGACGGTCTCGATCGCGCCCTTCCTCTACGAGATCGTCGGCGGCGAGCGGCGCGTCTCGAAGAAGAAGGGCATCACGATGAACGTGAACGTGCTGCGCTCCGAGAGCACCGGCTCGATCCACATCAAGTCGTCGAACCCCGCCCAGCCGCCGGCGATCAACTTCAACTTCCTGTCGACCGAGCACGATCGCACCGGCGTGCTGGCCGCCATCCGCAAGGGCCGCGAGCTGATGGCGACGTCGCCGATGAAAGAGGTCACGGGCGCGGAGATCGCGCCGGGCGCCCATCTCCAGAAGGACGACGAGCTGCTCGAATGGGTGAGGAAGAACGCCGAGACGACCTACCATCCGGTTGGCACCTGCAAGATGGGGGCGGACCCGATGGCCGTCGTCGATTCGGAGCTGCGGGTCCATGGCATCGCGGGGCTGCGCGTGGCGGATGCCTCGATCATGCCGACCCTGACGAGCGGTAACACCAATGCGCCGACGATCATGATCGGAGAAAAGTGCGCCGAAATGATTTTGGCCGCCGCCGCGGCGCGCAAGGCGGCGTAAAACCGCCTCCGATGTGGTAGCCTGCGCGGAGGGGGAGAGATCATGACCAACGAACGGAAATTCTTCGGCGCGAGCCGCGCGCCGAGGGCGTCGCGTCGCGGCTTCCTGCAGGGCGGGCTTGCGCTTGGGACGCTGGGCCTCGGGCCGCACATGGCGTTCGGCCAGGCCGGCGGACACGCCCACCACATGCCCGAACTCGGCGTGACGTCGTTGCCAGCCGTGCCGGCGATGGATCAGCCTCTGATCGAGCCCGAGGTTCGCCGCTCGGCGAACGGCGTGCTCAGCACCAGCCTGCGCTGCGCCTACGCCTATCGCG